>CAUJHN010000146.1 GCA_963204825.1 Pseudomonadota bacterium | reverse complement strand
GCAATCGCGGTTGGACTTAAACCAGCGCAGCGAACTCGCGGGATCATCGGGGTTCCAGAGCAGAACCTGCAGCAGCATATGCACACCGGGCAGCAGGAAAAGGCCGAGCGACATGATGCTCGCATCTGATATAAATGCAGCTATAAAAAGCAGGCTCCACGCCGCTGCATAAAAAATCCCGACCCATTTCTTGCTGCGCTCCCCGAACAACAACGCCGTCGATTTAATACCGATCATCTGGTCATCCGCCTTGTCCTGATGCGCGTAGATCGTGTCGTACCCCAGCGTCCAGAAAAACGCGCCCGCATACATAAAAACCGCTGCAAAAGAAATCGTTTCTGTCACGGCGGCCCACCCGATCAACACGCCGAAATTGAACGTGATGCCAAGGAACGCCTGCGGCCACCACGTGATGCGCTTCATATAAGGATACGCCACCACTAAAATCATCGAAGTGAAACCAAGCCAGACGGCAAGCGCCGACGTCTGCACCAAAATCAAAAGCCCGAAGAACAAAAGCCCTACAAGCAAGAACACCGCCTGCCACGGCTTGACCGCACCGGACGCCAGCGGCCGCGCCTTCGTGCGCTCCACTTTCGCGTCTAGGTCGCGGTCCCACAGATCGTTGATAATGCATCCCGCGCCGCGCATGGTGACGGCGCCCAGAAAAAACAGCACCAGCAAATACCAGTCCCAACCTGTCAGGCCATTAATTCCGCCCGCTGCCAATGTAATCGCCCACCACGCAGGCAGCAGCAGCAGCCACCACCCGATGGGCCGGTCCAGCCGCATCAGCAGCGCATAAGGCCGCGCCGCCGCCGGCAGACGCGAAACCAGATCGAAACGAATATCGGTGAAAGGCATGAGAAACATTAAACGCCAAGACGCCAGGGACGCCAAGTCTTTTGTCATCCTGAAGAAGCGTTAGCGACTGAAGGATCTCATGGGATCCTTCGCTGCGCTCAGGATGACACGGAGAAAACCCTTGGCGTCTCTGGCGTCTTGGCGTTAAAACCGCTTTATGAACGAACTGCACAAATCCCCCCGCCTCTACACGGGCCAGCATTTAAGCGAAGGCCTCGGCATTCATCTTGATGAACAAGCCTGCCATTACCTGAAAAACGTCATGCGGCAGATGGAAGGCGATATCATCCGCCTTTTTAACGGGAAGGACGGCGAATTCGCGGGCCGCATTGAAAAGCTTTCGAAAAAATCCATCGACGTCACGGTTGAAAAAAAACTGCGCGCGCAAACGTCCATAAAACGCCGCCTGCATCTTCTCTTCACGCCCTTAAAAAAAGAACGCATGGATTTTTTAATTGAAAAGGCGGTGGAATTAGGCGCCACCGATCTTCATCCCATCATCACACAAAATACGGACGTGCGAAAAATCAATGAAGAACGCATCACCGCGCAAATCATCGAAGCCGCCGAACAGTGCGAGCGCATGGATATTCCCTCCCTGCATGCGCCGCAGGATCTTTTCGTCAAAATGGCGTCCTGGAAAAAGGAAATTCCGCTCCATGCTGCACTTGAAAGATTTGATACAGGACCTCTGAAGAATCAAAGCGGTGATTGCGCAATATTGATCGGCCCTGCCGGCGGATTCACGGAAGACGAAAAGCAAAAGCTTGCGGCGCTGAGCTTTGTAAAGCCCGTTTCCCTTGGTGAAAATATCCTGCGCGCCGAAACCGCCGCCATCGCGGCGCTATCTGTTATCAACCTTTAAAAAATCGATTTGATGAAAGAGTAAACTGAGGCGATCAGCAGCATGGTGAAAGTCAACCCCATGCCTATCTGCCGCGCATAACGAATTTTATCGGGGCGGTTAATAGCGGCCACATGAAAAACCCGCCCGGCCAAAAGCATTACCCCAAGCGCGTGCATAAGAAAAACCGACGCGCCTTCCAGCTCTGCAAATAGCAGCACAAGCAACCCCAAAGGCACATATTCCGCGAAATTCCCATGGGTGCGGATACGCCGTGCCAGATCTTCATTCCCACCGTCACCAAGGCTTATCCTGTATCGGTAACGCCCCATGACAACCCGGATGGACAGGGCAATATAAAATATTACCAGAGGGCCGGCGTAAAGCGTTGTAATCATATTGATATCCTTTGTGAGAAGCCCCACTTTTTCCTTTTCTTACCCTGTTTTTCGGCGTAAGAACATGGCAATATCGGAAAACGCATAACGAATCCGAAACAACCTTAGTGATTAGCAAAAATTTGACCATGAAAAGCATCGCAATACGCATTTTCGCCGCCGTCACCGCATGGCTGGCATGTTCTCTTCCCGCCATGGCGTTCGAACCGAAGCCGGCAGAACTTGGGTTCCAGCCCGCGGCCTCGCCAAACATGGTCCGGCTCCACGCCTTCCACGATCATCTGCTGATGTATATCATCACGGGGATCGTGATTTTCGTGTTCCTGCTGCTGGCATGGGTTGTCATCCGTTATAACGCGAAGGCAAACCCAGTTCCCAGCAAGACCACGCACAATGTTCTTCTGGAAATTGTATGGACGGCGGTTCCTGTCCTAATTCTGATCATCATCGCCATCCCGTCTTTCAAACTTCTGTTCTATCTCGATCGTACGCAAAACCCGGATATGACTCTAAAAATCGCCGGCTACCAGTGGGGCTGGACGTACACCTATCAACTCCCGCCGGCAGAAGGCGCGGCCGCAAATACCGAACCGCAAACGCTGGAATACAACGCGCTTGTCATTCGCGCCCCCAAAAAAGCGGACGGTACGCTTGGCACGCCCGAAGAAGACATCGCCGAAATCAACAAGTACATCCCGGAAGGTAAGGGCCGCCGGCTTCTTGAAACAGACAACCCCATCGTTCTTCCCGTTGAAAAGAACATTCAAATCCTGACAACGGCAAATGATGTTATCCATTCCTGGACCATTCCCGCCCTAGGCGTTAAAAAAGACGCCGTACCTGGACGTACGAACGAAACATGGGTACGCGTCACGGAACCCGGCATCTATTACGGTCAATGTTCTGAAATCTGCGGAATTGACCACTCCGCCATGCCGATCTCCCTGTACGCTGTGACATCCGAAGAATATGACGCATGGCTTTCCTGCGCCTCAGGTGGCGACGGAGATCCGCGCTCCTGCGTGCAGAAACTGGATTTTGATGCAAAATACCGCAAGAACCAGAAAGCCCACGAAGTGGCATCCACAACAACACAACCCAACGCACAAAAAACAGGAGCCAGCGAATAATGAACGCCGCCCACGCAACCACAGCAGATCATTCCCACGATCACGCGCATGACCACAAGCCGGGCTTTTTCGTCCGCTGGTTCATGTCGACAAACCATAAAGATATCGGAACCCTTTACATCATCTTTTCCATCATAGCGGCCCTCGTCGGCGGCTGGTTCTCGATGATGATGCGCCACGAACTCGGCGATCCCGGCATTCAAATCGCAGGAAACGGCCATAACTGGAACGTCTGGATCACGGCGCACGGCCTGATCATGGTCTTCTTCG
Organism: Pseudomonadota bacterium; assembly: GCA_963204825.1. Classification (GTDB taxonomy): domain Bacteria; phylum Pseudomonadota; class Alphaproteobacteria; order Micavibrionales; family Micavibrionaceae; genus Micavibrio_A. Next base: position 1,783 of record CAUJHN010000146.1, on the reverse strand, counting down.
TCGTTATGCCGGGTCTGATCGGCGGATTCGGCAACTGGTTCTTGCCCCTCATGATCGGCGCGCCTGATATGGCTTTTCCCCGCCTGAACAACATCTCCTTCTGGCTGATCGTCCCTGCGTTCCTGCTGCTCGCAGGTTCTGTGTTCGTCGATGGCGGCCCGGGTCCGGGTGCCGGCACGGGATGGACGATTTACCCGCCGCTTTCCAGCGGTGGCTCATCAGGCCACCCCGGATTGTCCGTCGATATGGCGATCTTCGCGCTGCACTTGGCAGGGGCCTCCTCCATCCTGGGCGCCGCGAACTTCATTACAACGGTCTTCAACATGCGCGCACCCGGCATGACACTGCACAAAATGCCGCTGTTCGTATGGGCCATGCTGATAACGGCATTCCTGCTGGTTCTGGCCGTTCCTGTTCTCGGCGGCGCTATCACGATGCTGCTGACGGACCGTAACTTCGGCACGGCGTTCTTCGCACCCGATAAAGGCGGGGACCCGATCCTCTTCCAGCACCTGTTCTGGTTCTTCGGCCACCCGGAAGTCTACATCATGATTCTGCCGGCCTTCGGCATTATCTCCCACATCGTGTCCACCTTCTCGAAAAAGCCGATCTTCGGCTATCTCGGCATGGCCTACGCCATGACTGCTATCGGTTTCGTCGGCTTTATCGTGTGGGCCCACCACATGTATACGACGGGTATTTCGGTGAACACCGAAGCCTATTTCACGGCGGCGACGCTCATCATCGCCGTGCCGACGGGCATTAAAATCTTTTCATGGATCGCCACCATGTGGGGCGGCTCCATTGAATTCAAAACCCCGATGCTCTGGGCGATCGGATTCATCTTCCTCTTCACCGTCGGCGGCGTCACGGGCGTTGTTCTGGCGAATGCGGGGATGGATACATCGCTGCACGACACATACTACGTCGTTGCGCACTTCCATTACGTGCTCTCCCTCGGCGCCGTGTTCGGCCTCTTCGCAGGGTTCTATTACTGGATCGGCAAAATGTCCGGCCGTCAGTACCCCGAATGGGCAGGTAAACTCCACTTCTGGATTACGTTCGTCGGCGTCAACCTGATCTTCTTCCCGCAGCACTTCCTGGGCCTGCAGGGTATGCCGCGCCGTTATGTGGACTATCCCGCCCCGCCGGTACCCGCTGAAATGCAGGGCCCGCTCCATAATCCGATCGAAAAGATCAAATGGATCATGTCGAACGAAGAATACGGGTTCCACCTGTTCAACTACGTCTCCACGCTCGGCGCGTATCTGACAGGCTTCTCCGTCATCATCTTCCTGTTTATCGCACTCTGGACCGTCTGCTGCGGCCGCCGCGTCTCCGGCAACTACTGGAACGTGCAGCCGCAATGCATGACCCTGGAATGGACGCTGCCTTCGCCGCCGCCGTTCCACCAGTTCGACATCCAGCCGAAAATCAAATAAGGCTTTAAAACGATCACAAAAACCCCGCCAAAAGCGGGGTTTTTTAATGTCAGCCCCCATAAAACTTGCGGGAAGTTTAAATTCCTGCTTTTTTAAACAGGCAAAAAGGGTGTGAAATGACAAAAAACCTTGCCGATCAATTGTTTGAAGAAGCGCTTCGGGCCAGAACCCGCGTCTATCAGGCGGGAAATCCGACCCCTTTGCAGGAAATTAACAATGGTGGCCAGAATTACCGCGTCTTCGTCAAACGTGAAGATCTCGGCCCGATCAACGCCTATAAATGGCGGGGCGCGTATAACGCCGTCTACATGCACCCCCAGAACACGGGTTGCAAAACCGTG
>CAUJHN010000145.1 GCA_963204825.1 Pseudomonadota bacterium | reverse complement strand
CGAGGCGGCCCTGGATTTGGACGCGGTTTGCATCAAACGAGCGCGGTTCGTATTTGTCGTTTTCGGGGATGAGGATGACTTTGCCTTTTTCGCGTTTGAGACGTTTCAGCGTGACTTCTTCGCCGTCCACCAGGGCCACGACAATCGCTCCGTCTTCGGCGTTGTCGCATTTTTTGATGATGACGGTGTCGCCGTCGTTGATGCCGACGTTGATCATGGAATCGCCGTCGATTTCGAGCGCGTAGTGATTGCCGGTGCCGGAGATCATGGAGGCTGGAATATCGACCGTGGTGTTGTCATCGCGGATCGCCTCAATCGGTGTACCTGCGGCGATGCGGCCCTGCATGGGGATGGAGCGCAGGGCGGCGTGGGCGATGACGGCGTTGATTTCGCGCGTTTGCGTGCTCGCTTTTGTATTGTCGTTGGTTTTTGGGTTGTAGCCTTCGGGAAGTTTTTTGACTTCCAAGGCGCGGGCGCGGTGGGGCAGGCGTTCCAGATAGCCGCGCTCGACAAGGCCCGTGATCAGGCGGTGAATGCCGGATTTGCTCTTGAGTTTCAGGGCATCGCGCATTTCATCGAAGGAAGGCGCGATATCCCCTTCGGACATGCGTTCATGGATGAACAGTAGCAAATCTTTCTGCTTTTTTGTGAGCATCTGGGCGGTTCCTTCGCATAAGCCGTTGAGTCGGTTTGTTCTTCTACTGTTCTACGCTTGTTCACGGTCTGTGTCAACATGGTTAATGACAAGCTGGATTGCCGCGTCGCTTTGCTCCTCGCAATGACGGATCAGGAATTTCCGAGGATTGCGCGGGTCGCCTTGCCAATATCTGGTTGCCGCATCAGGCTTTCGCCGATGAGGAAGGCGGAGTAGCCGGCGGATTGGAAGGTTTGGATTGTTTCGAAATCGGCTATGCCGCTTTCGGCGACTTTTATGATGTTGCGCGGCATGGAGGCGGCAAGATTGAGACCGGTGCCGAGGTCTACTTCCAGTGTCTTTAGATTGCGGTTGTTGACGCCAACCATTTTGGGGCCGAGCGCGAGCGCGCGTTCCAGTTCTTCTTCATCGTGCACTTCGAAGAGCGTGTCGAGGGACAAGGAGGTTGCGAGGCTGTAGAGTTCCTGCGCTTTTGCATCCGTAAGTGCCGCCATGATGAGGAGGATGCAGTCGGCGCCCAATGCGCGCGCCTCATACACCTGATAGGCGTCGAGCATGAAATCTTTTCGTAAGATGGGGAGGGAGACGGCTTCGCGGATTTGCGTGAGGTATTCGTCTTTGCCTTGGAAGTATGGTTCGTCGGTGAGGACGGAAAGGCAGCTTGCGCCGTTTGCTTCGTATATTTTGGCAATTTCGACGGGATCGAAATCTTCGCGGATAATGCCCTTGCTGGGTGACGCTTTTTTGACTTCGGCGATCAGCGCGGGGGATTTGCCCGTCAAAGCCTTTATGAATCCGCGGGTTGGCTTTGCATCTTTAATCTGCGCATCAAGAACGTAAAGGGGCGTTTGATCCTTTTTCGCTTCGATATGATCCCATTTGTCGGCGCAGATTCGGTCCAGAACTGTTTCACTCATGCGCCCATCTCCTTATATTTTTCGAGGATTGCGCGGGCTTTGCCTTCGTCGATGGCGGCGGCTGCGTCCTTCACGCCCTGTTTGAAATCGCGGTTGTCGTGCAGGTAGAGCACGGCGGCGGCGTTCGCCAGAACCATGTCGCGGTAGGCGGATTTTTTGCCGTCCAGTAAGTTCTTGAGAGCTTCCGCGTTCTTATCGGCGTCGCCGCCCTTGATGTAATCCGGCATGATGAAGCCGAGGCCGAAATCTCCGGGTTCGAGCGTGCGTTCCGTGATTTCGCCTTTGTCCAGAAGCACGGCGGAGGTTTTGGCGGACAGGGTGATTTCGTCAAGCCCGTCGTGCCCGTGGACGACCATTGCGCGTTCCGTGCCGAGCGATTTGAGCGCTTCGGCAACCGGACGCAGCCATTTGGAATCGTAGACGCCGATCAGTTGTTTTTTCGTGCCGGCCGGATTGGCGAGAGGGCCGAGCAGGTTGAAGATCGTGCGGGTGCCGAGCTTTTTACGCACGGGAGCGACGTGTTTCATCGCGGCGTGGTGGTTCGGGGCCATGAGGAAGCAGAAATTGATTTCCTTTAACGCGGCTTCGAGCTTTTTCTTTGGCATGTCGAGATTGACGCCGAGTTTTTCGAGGACGTCCGCCGCGCCGGATTTGCTTGATGCCGAGCGGTTGCCGTGCTTGGCGATGGGTACGCCGCAGGCGGCTGCGACCAACGCGGTTGCGGTAGAGATGTTATAGGTGTTAGCGCCATCGCCACCTGTGCCGCAGCAGTCTATGGCGTTATCGTGGGCGGTGATGGTTTTGGCGAGGGCGCGCATGGTGCGGGCGGCGCCTGCAATTTCGGCGGCGGTTTCGCCCCGTCTTGCGAGGGCGGTCAGGAATGACCCGGCCTGATCTTCCGTTGCTTCGCCTTTCATCAATATATTGATACAATCGGCCATTTCTTCTTCAGTGAAAACATGGCCTTCGTTCAGTTTTTTCAAGTGGTCTTCGAAGGAGGTCATGCGCAGAGCTTCAGGAAATTTTTCAGCATGTCATGGCCGTGTTCGGTGGCGATGGATTCCGGGTGGAATTGCACGCCATGGATAGGTTTCGTTTTGTGGGCGAGGCCCATGATGAGGCCGTCTTCCGTTTCCGCCGTGATTTCTAGATCAGCGGGGAGCGATGATTTTTCAACGACGAGAGAGTGATAGCGTGTGGCGTTAAAAGGCGTTGGGAGCCCTTTGAACACGCTTTGGCCCTTATGATGAATTGCCGAGATTTTTCCGTGCAGCGGCTCTGGCGCGCGGATGACTTTGCCGCCGAAAGCCTGTCCCATCGCCTGTTGCCCCAGGCACACGCCAAAGAGCGGCACGGTTTGTTCCGCGGCGGCGTGGATGAGAGGCAGGCAGATGCCCGCGTGATCCGGATCGGAAGGGCCCGGGGAAATGACGATGGCTTTAGGTTTTAGCGCGATGGCGTCCTGCACGGTGATTTTATCGTTGCGGCGCACGTCCACTTCTTCGCCCAGATCGCCGAGATACTGGACGAGGTTGTAGGTAAAAGAGTCATAGTTATCAATCAGTAAAATCATGGCCATACGTTACACGCGCGGGTGGACGGAAGTCCAGTCAATTGCTAGGCTGGCGGCCATGAAACACCCTTTCCCGCGCCTTTCCACGTTAAGGTTTATCTTTATTGCGGTCGTTTTTATGCTGCTCGCCGATCATTTCATTTTCAGCGGCAAGCGGAGCTATATCGAAGAGGCCAAAAGGATTGAAGCCCGGGAGGCGGAGATGGTGCAGCCGGAACCGCCGAAAGCCCCGCCCGTGCGCGTGACCCCGCCCGACGGGAAGGAATATTTTGAGGCGGAACCCGTTGAGCCACCTGTGAAAACCGGAAAGCCACCGGCGCTGCCAGAAGAGCCAATCGCAAAGGCCGTGCCCGACGTTGTTAAACCGCATGTTGGCGGACGCATGAAGATCGCGATTATCATCGACGATCTTGGGATGGATGTGAAACATTCGCGGCAGGTATTGGATCTGCCCGCGCCGGTGACGCTGGCGTTTTTGCCGTATGGGACGAAGACGCGGGAATTCGCAAAGATAGGGAAAGAAAAAGGGCACCATCTGATTATCCATGCGCCGATGGAGGCGATGGATGGAAAATTGAATATCGGCCCCGGCGGCTTGAAGGCGGCCATGGCCCCTGAAGAATTGGATGCGGCGTTCGCGGCGATGCTGACCAGTTTCGACGGATATGAAGGGATCAACAACCATATGGGCAGCCGGTTGACGCAGGACAAGGCCGCAATGGACCGGGTGATGAAGGTTTTGAAGGCGAAAGGATTGTATTTCGTGGATTCAAAAACCATTCAGAGTTCCGTCGCCACAAGCGAGGCGCGGGATGACGGCGTGCCGTATGCCGAGCGAGATGTGTTTTTGGACCATGTGGAAACGCCGGAATTCGTGCGCAACGCCCTGGCACAGGCGGAGCATACGGCGAAGAAAAAAGGATATGCGATTGCTATCGGCCATCCGAAGAGCGTGACGATCGACGCGTTAAAAGAATGGATTCCAACGTTAAAGGCGAAGGGGATTGAATTGGTGCCGGTGAAGGACTTGCTGATTGAACCCGCTATCGTGCAATCACAGGCGGCGCCATAATTAAATCAACTGAATCCGGGGTTGGGGTTTATGCCTTCGCTGCCGCAGACGTTATCTTTGCAGAAGACGCGGAAAGGCGGGGCGTTTGCCGGAGGTTGCGGAGATGTACATTCTGTTCTGGCATTTTCGAGTTTATAAAATTCGTTGGCTTTTTGGGCGAAGGATTTGTTTACCGTCGCGCCAGCGCAGGAATAGTGGATATCCACGCAGTCGGAATCCTGTGTGCAGGCGAACCATTCGGGCGAGGGTTTTTCCTGTGCGAATCCGGGCAGAGATAAAGTCATCGTTAGTAATAAAGCTCCGAGAAATTTATGCATAAAAGGGCCTTTCGTTAATACCCTTTTATTTTATCAGTTTTTGGTTCGACTGGAAAGAATGATGGATTCATCCGCCGCGGCGACGATGGCCTTTGATTTGTTCAGGCATTCCTTATGTTCCAGTTCCGGCGCGGAATCGGCGACGACGCCGGCCCCGGCCTGGATGTGCATTTTGCCGTCTTTGATAATGGCTGTGCGGAGCGCGATGCAGGTGTCGAGATCGCCATGGCCATCAAGATAGCCAACGCAGCCGCCATAGTAAGAGCGGCGCAGGGATTCCAGTTCATCGATGATTTCCATGGCGCGGACTTTGGGCGCGCCAGAAACGGTTCCGGCGGGGAATCCCGCAAAGAGGGCGTCGAAGGAATCCAGATCGTCGCGCAGTTCGCCTTCGACGTTGGAAACGATATGCATCACGTGGGAGTAGCGTTCAATCGTGAATTTTTCCGTAACTTTGACGGTGCCCGTTTTGGCGACACGGCCGACATCGTTACGTCCGAGATCCAGCAGCATCAGATGTTCCGCGCATTCTTTGGGATCGGCCAGAAGTTCTTCGGCCATCGCGATGTCTTCTTCAGATGTTTTGCCGCGGCGGCGCGTACCGGCAATGGGCCGGATGGTGACGCGGCGGTTTCTGACGCGCACGAGAATTTCGGGGGAAGAACCGACCAGCTGGAACCCGCCGAAATTAAAATAGAACATGAAAGGCGACGGGTTCAGGCGGCGCAGCGAACGATACAGCGAAAATCCCGGCAGATCGAAGGGCGTCGAAAAACGCTGGGCCAGCACGACCTGAAAAATTTCGCCGGCGCGGATATATTCCTTGGCCTGTTCAACCATGGAGAAAAATTTTTCCTTGGGCATGTTCGACGCAACGGGCAAAGGCGATTGCAGTTTTGTCGTGTGATGCAGGTGGTTCGACGGCACGGGGCTGGCGAGACGGTCCATGATGCGTTCCAGACGGCGTACGGCGGAATCATAATGATCCTTGGCGTTGCCTGTCGTTTCGCGGATGGGTGTGCAGAGGCACATCTGGCTTTTGACGTTATCAAAGATGACCATAATGGTCGGGCGGATCATGATGGAATCCGGAATATTCAGTTCGTCTGGATTTGAATCCGGAATGTCTTCGACAAGGCGCACCATGTCGTAGCCCATGTAACCGAAGAGGCCGGAAGGGCCCATGGGCGGGATTTCCGGATCGACGACATCTATGCGGCTTTGGGTGACGTGGCGGCGCAGGCTTTCCAGTGGATTGTCTTCGGCGCCTTTTTTATAGGTCCATGTAAGATCTGGTTCCAGGCCGATGGCGGAATAACGCCCGAGCGTTGCGCCGCCTTCGACAGATTCCAGAAGGAATGTGTTTTGCGTATCGGCGGTGAGTTTTAAAAACGCGGAGACCGGGGTTTCCATGTCGGCGGCCACCCATGTCCATACAAGCTGCGTTTTTCCTTCGCGGAAATTTTTTTCAAAAGATTCGAAGGAGGGGGAAAAGCCGGTCATGTTTATTGCACTTGCGCGTCCTGCGCCTGCCCGTACATTTGATCAAGCGTCTGCCGGTTGATTTTTATGTCCTTGCCTTTTGTGAGGCTTGCAACATATTGGGCAAGAATGTCCTGCGACAGGGAACGGCCCGTCAGATCCTTCAGTTCCGCAAGTTTCTTTTCGTCGGCCTTTTCAGCGGAAGGAAGGGAGATGTCTTCCACCGTGCCGACAATAAAGCCGCCATCAATGGCCGAAGAGAAGGCTTTGCCTTTGTCCGTGCTGAAGGCCTGCGCCGCGACAACGGCCGTAAGAGGCGCGGGCGGGGTGTCCTGGCGGTTGACGTTGTCAAACGTTTGCACGGGAACGCCGTTTTCCTTGGCGATGTCGTCAAGTGTCCCACCGGCATTCAGCTTGTCGAGCGCGGCTTTTGCCAGGGCCTGTGTGCCCAGTTTCTGCTGCTCCGATATCCAGCGTTTTTCCAGTTCGTCTTTTACGGTTTTGTAATCGCGGTACATATCCGGCGTTACCTGATCTATGCGGATCAGATGAAACAGGCCATCCGAGGTTTCGACGACGGGCGCGATTTCGCCCGCATCGAAATCATAAGCCGACTGAATGAGCTTATCGCGGTCTGTGCCATAGGATTTGAAGAGGTCTTGGCCGTCTTTATCCATGCCGTTCTGGCGGAAAGGCCCGATGATTTCGGTGGTCATGCCGTATTCGCTGACGATGTCTTCAAGCTTGTCGCCGGCCGCCGCGCGGTCTTCGATTGTATTGCCCGCATTGTACAGTTCATTCGTCATGGCGATGTTTTCGAGTTCCGGGCGAAGTTTTTCTTTTACTTCTTCAAAAGGGGAAACTTCTTCGGGCAGAGTCTTTTTCACCAAGAGAATGTGCCAGCCAAGGGCCGTCTGGATAGGGCCGACAACCGCGCCGTCTTTGGCTTCGAAAACCGGGGTGGCGATTTCGGGCAGAAGGCCCTGCTGCTCGTAGTCCTGTTCGCCGTTATAGGCGTCCTTAGACACGGAATCCTTCATCGGCTTTCCGGACTTCATGCTTTCGAGCGCTTTCTTTGCTTCGTCTTCGGTTTTCAGGACCGCCTGTTCGACAAGGCGGCGCTGTGGCTTGGTAAAGCTCGCTATGTTCTTTTCGTATTCGGCCTTTAATTCCGCATCGCCGATTTTGACATTCTTCTTCAGCATGTCCGCCTTTAAGGTCGCGACAGTGATGGTTCTCGTTTCCGGGATCAGGTAGTCCTGCTTGTTCGCTTCGTAATATTTTTGAAGCTGATCATCCGTGGGCTTTACGACGTCCTTCAGCGCGGCGTTCTTTAAAATCACGGCGTTGATTTTGCGCTTTTCGTTGTCATAGCGGTAAAGCGTGCGCGCCATCAAGGGAGATGAAAGCTGCGCGGGCGGTTGCAGGGCGCCGCGGAGAAGACCGTTGGCCATTTCCTGGCGCAGCGTACCAATAAATTCCGATTCCGAAATGCCCTGCTGGCGCAGGATCTGCTGCAGCGCCTCTTTTTTTGTGCGGCCTTCGGTAGCAAGCGGTTCTGCGAGCTTTGAGATCTGGCGTTTGACATCATCATCGCCAACCTCAAGGCCGAAGCTCCTGGTTTCTCTGGAGAAAAGGCGGTTCTGTATTTCTGACGTCAGGATGTTGCTGACGAGGCCAAGCTTATAGGCTTCCGGCGCACCGATTCCCTGGCTGGCGAGCGCACGGCGAACGGTGCGGTCGAATTCCATGGCGCCGATGCTGATTCCAGGCCCTTTGGCCACGGTGTTAACGCCCATATTGCCGCTGAATGAGCCATTGCGATCCATAAGGATCAGGCCGACGACGGCCATAAGCAAAAGTCCCATAAGGAGAAATTTAAAAACACCGGCGAAGGCACTATTACGCATCCATATAAGCATGGATATCCTCTCTTTTCATTTTAACGCCCTGGCACTATAAGGAGGGACGGAATATGGGGCAATAGGATAAAGACATGAAAAAGTTAATCGCAGGGAACTGGAAGATGAATGGAAACGCCGCGGAAGCGTCGGCGTTGATCGAGGCCGTGGAAGCCAAAATCGCCAAAGATATGGATATTCTGGATAAATGCGATTTCGTGGTGTGCCCGCCGTTCGTGCATCTGGGGCTGGTCAGGGCGAAGCTGGAAAATGTCGCTATGGGCGCGCAGAATTGTTCACAGCGCGGGAACGGCGCTTTCACGGGGGATATTTCGTGCGCGATGCTGCGCGATATAGGCGCGCGTTATGTGATTTTGGGGCATTCCGAGCGCCGTCAGTATCATAAGGAAAAGGATGAGACGATTGCCGCCAAGGCGCAGGCCGCGAATGCGGAAGGGCTGATCACCATTATATGTGTTGGTGAAACCGAAGAAGAGCGCGAGGCGGGCAAGCAGAACGATATCGTGGCGGCGCAGCTGGAAAAATCCTTACCCGACGGGGTTTCGGAAGATAATACGGTGATTGCGTATGAGCCCGTATGGGCGATCGGGACGGGGAAGACCGCGACGCCGGACGATATCCGCGCGATGCATGCGTTTATCCGGGGGAAATTGGTGGCCAAATATGATGACGGGGACAAGATCCGCATTCTTTACGGTGGATCGGTGAAACCGTCCAATGCCGCGGAGATTTTTGCGGTGGAACATGTCGATGGAGCCTTGATCGGCGGTGCGTCGCTCAAGGCAGATGATTTTATGGGGATCGCGGCGGCGGCCTGATTTTTTTCAAGCGAAGGTCCGAAGAGACGAAGAAGGATATGGACTTTTTAAGGAAATATAGCGATCAGACTGACGATATTAACTTATTGTCCAAAGAGATAGTGGATTGCTTATTTAAGGTTCATTCGACCTTGGGGCCAGGTTATCTGGAAAAGATTTACGAGGATTGCTTTTGCATTGAGGCTGAAAAACGGCATTTGACCGTGTTCCGCCAATATCCTATTAAGATGACCTATGATGGCAAAGACATACCAACGGAATTTCGTTTGGATGTGGTTGTTGAAAATAAAGTGCTTTTAGAATTAAAAGCTATTGAAAGAATTCTGCCCGTTCATGAGGCACAGATATACTCCTATATGAGGATGTCTAAGCTTCAAATGGGCTTTTTGGTTAACTTTAATGTTCCTTTGATTAAGGACGGGATTAAGCGCTTTGTGCCTAAAGAACTTCGTTCCTTCGGCTCTTCGCTTGAAAATAAAGAAAGATAAGTAAGAAAATGGAAAACGTTATTTTGGTTATACATCTGCTTTTGGCCCTGTCGTTGATCGGGCTGATTCTCCTACAGCGGTCCGAAGGCGGCGGTCTTGGGATCGGCGGCGGAGGCGGCGGACTCGGCTCTTTTGCGAGCGCGGGGCAGACGGCGAATGCGTTATCCCGGGCGACGGCGATCTGCGCGGCGGGGTTCTTTACGACCAGCATTATTCTGGCCATTCTGGCGGGCAGCCACCACAAGGCGGGCAGCATGCTGGATTCATTGGATAATCCGGCCCCGGCGGCCCAGACGAGCGGCGAAAACGCCGACGGCACGAAGCCATCCAGCATGCCGACGAACGAGCATGGGGATGACGCGTCCGAAAAGCTTGACTCCAAAGCCCCTTCCAGCGATAAAGAGGTCCCGAAGGCATCGGATGAACCGAAGCCGCAAACCGGGGCTCCATCCGCACCGATTTCTGAATAAATTTAGAACCCCTTGAAAGAGGGGTTTTGAATTTGAGTTGGGTTTTTAATGACACGTTTTATTTTTATCACCGGCGGCGTGGTTTCTTCTTTGGGGAAGGGGCTGGGCTCCGCAGCCCTTGGCGCGCTCCTGCAGGCCCGCGGTTTTAAAGTCCGCCTTTGCAAGATGGACCCGTACCTGAACATCGATCCCGGCACAATGAGCCCGTTTCAGCACGGCGAAGTTTATGTGACGGATGATGGCGCGGAGACAGATCTGGACCTTGGGCATTATGAGCGGTTCACGGGCAACCCGGCGACGAAAGACGACAACATCACGACGGGCAAAATTTATCAGAATGTTTTGTCGAAAGAGCGCCGGGGCGATTACCTGGGCGCGACCGTGCAGGTTATTCCGCATATCACGGATGAGATTAAGAATTTTATACGCCAGAAGGACGGCACGGCGGATTTCGTTCTGTGCGAGATCGGCGGAACGGTCGGAGATATTGAATCGCTGCCTTTCCTTGAGGCCATTCGCCAGTTCGGGAACGAGGTCGGGTTAAACCGTGCGCTGTATATCCATGTGACGCTTCTGCCCTACATTGCCGCTGCGGGTGAGTTGAAAACCAAACCTACACAGCATAGCGTGAAGGAATTGATGAGCGTCGGGATTGCGCCGCGCATTCTGCTGTGTCGCGCGGACAGGGAAATCGACCCGGATGATCTGCGCAAGATCGCCCAGTTCTGCAACATCGAGCCGAACAAGGTTATTCCGGCGCTGGACGTAAAAACGATTTATGAAGTGCCGCTGTCTTATCACAAGGTTGGTCTTGATGAGCAGGTGCTGGATGCGTTCGGCATAAAAGCGCCGGAGCCGGATTTGAAGGCGTGGGAAGAGATCGTGCGCCGGATCAAGAATCCGGAAGGGGAAGTGACCATTGCTCTCGTGGGTAAATACACGAACCTTGCTGATTCCTATAAATCCCTGAACGAAGCGTTGATCCATGGCGGCATCGCCAACCAGAACAAGGTGAAGATCAAGTTCGTCGAAAGCTCCAAGTTCGACAACAACGACGAGATCGTGCATGAGCTGGAAAACGTGCATGGAATCCTGGTCGCCGGCGGTTTCGGCGAGCGCGGGGCGGAAGGCAAGATCAAGGCCGCGAAATTCGCGCGTGAAAGAAAAGTGCCGTATTTCGGTATTTGTTTCGGGTTGCAGATGGCGGTGCTGGAAGCCGCGCGGAATGTCGCCGGAATCAAAAAGGCCAATTCGACGGAGTTCGATTTCAAGAAAGACGATGTGCCGTTGATCGGCATGATGACCGAATGGACCAAGGGCAACGCGAAGGAAGTGCGCGCGGCGAACACGGACCTTGGCGGGACGATGCGGCTCGGCGCGTATCCGGCGGCGTTGAAGAAGGGGTCCAAGGTCGCAGAGATTTATGGAAGCGCCGAAATTCACGAGCGTCACCGGCACAGATACGAAGTGAACATGAATTACCGGGAAGAGCTGGAAGGCAGCGGTTTTATCTTTTCCGGCGTTTCACCCGACGGGCGGCTTCCCGAGATTTGCGAGCGTGTAGACCACCCATGGTTTATCGGTGTACAGTATCACCCTGAATTAAAGTCCAAGCCGTTCGACCCGCATCCGCTGTTCGTATCATTCATCAAGGCGGCGATAGACCAAGGGCGATTGGTATAACCATTGAAAGGATTTCGTATGAAGCTGTCTGGAATGATCCTGTGTTCACTGTTGATGGCTTTTTCTGCAAAACCGGCGGCGGCGCTTGTGGCGAACCCGGCGGATACAACCGCACAATCCGTTAATGATTTTTCCTTCAAGCTGTATCAGGAAGTCGCCAAGACGGAAGGAAATATCTTTATTTCCCCTTACAGCGTTTACACGGCGCTTGGTATGACCTATGCGGGCGCGTCCGGCGATACGGGGACCGAGTTTGAGACGGTATTGAGCGTAATGCAGCCGCGCGATTTTTCTCTTGGCTTGAAAATGTTGAATACGAGCATCCTCAGAGAAGAGAAAGACCGGAAAAAACCCGAAGATTATGTGTTATCCGTGGGCAATGCGCTCTGGATCAACCCTACATTCCCGGCGAAGAAAACTTACATCGACCTGATGGCGAAGGATTATGGCGCGATGGCCGAAAACACGGTCGATGTGCCGACCATCAACAAATGGGTCGCAGGCCGCACGAACGGGAAGATCACGGATCTTCTGGATGAGAAGAGCGTCGATAAAGACACGATGATGATCCTGACCAACACGGTCTATTTCCTGGGCAAATGGGTAAGCCCGTTTGACCCGGCGCGCACGATGGATCTGGACTTCCAGGGATTCGACAAGACATCCAAGACGTCCTTCATGTCGGAAAACGAACATCTGTTGTACGGCGAAAACGACGACGCGCAGTTTCTGGAGATGGGCTATCAGGGCGGCGACATAGCCATGATGATGATCCTGCCCAAGGATAAATCGGCGAAGGCGTTTGCCGCCCTCGAAAAATCATTCGATGCGAAGATGCTGGCGGATGCCGTGTCAAAGCTGGAAGGCGGCATGGTCAGCGTTACGATCCCGAAATTTGAAATGAAGCTGGGCGGCAGCATTCTATCGCAGCTGGAAAGCATGGGATTGAAGAAGGCGACGAGCAATCAGGCGCAGTTCTGCGGCATTGTAGACGGATGCAATATTTTCATCGCCGAGGTGATCCATAAGGCGTTTATCCGGGTGGATGAGGAAGGCACCGAAGCATCGGCCGCAACAGCCGTTGAAATGGCGGCCGGCGGACCGGCGCCGAAAGTGCTTGGCCCGTTCAGGGCGGACCATCCGTTCCTGTATCTGATCCGCGATCAGAAGACGGGGGCGGTGCTGTTCGTCGGGCGGTATGTTAAGCCGGAGTGATCAGGCCGGATCGTCGGGCATTACCCAAGGTTCGTACCGTATTTTTAGCAAGTGTGCAGTGTCCCGGCGGAATTCCGGTACGAAGCGTGTTTCTACAAGTATCTGAAACTGGCTCTGCAATGAGCCTGGCGATAAAGGCAATTTTTTCCAAATAACCGCTCCTTTGCCGAGCGCGTCGATCAGCCGTTCCACAAGATCATCTGTCATGCCAGCTGACGCTGCCTTGATAAAAATGTTGGACGTTAGAAGACTCCGCTTTTCGCGTGCCTTTATTTCCGCGATCATGGCAGCGGGGTCGGGGTTGTCTCCGGGAAATTTGGTTCTGCTCATGGCACCTTCTTTTTTGCAGGCACGATAAAGTCAGTATTATAGGAAATCAAGAATTTGCTGCCTTTGCAAAATGGGGCGCAACCTAATCCAACGCGTTTCTTTATTGGAGGTTAAGAGGGCGTATTATTTTGTTTGATAACAATGGGTTGAATATTGCCTGTCGCATTTTGCGACTATCCTCCAAATATGCAACTTATGGGCGTGGATCGTGTTACCATAAATCATAGGTTGAAAAATATTAGGAAGGGTACGGTATGTCGCGTGGTTATGATTTGAACGACCTGGTTGAGATGGGCAAGCAAGAGGCGCTCGATTTCATTAACGGGAATTTGAGAATTAACGCAGAAGAAGAATCCCATATCAATCCGAAAATCCGCACTATGCTCGCGCTTTCCATGAAGAAGTCGGATTTGCCGTTGGATGTTACGCGCCTGCGCCGTTTGATGATTACAGAGAACAGGGACATTCTGGGCGCGGTGAACAGCGACAGTTTTGATATCACGGCGGCGTTTGCCATCGTTGTGGGCCGGGTTACGCTGATCCGCGAATGTATCGAGGCCGCGGACCGCGTTGCCGCGACGCTGGATAAAGACGGCGCTATGGCCGCCCACCTGGGCAAATTCAGAGCGTTTCTGGTAACGGTGGAAAAAGCGTCGATCCGTTTGAAGTTTGGTGCGAAGGACGTGCTGGTTCCTTGCACGATTTGCGAAGCGGCGCCGGAGTTCATGTCGTTCCAGGCAGATCAAGCCGCGTAGTTTTTTAATTGCCTGCATTGTCGTCCAGGCTCTTTTAATCGGTTCGGGCGGTATAGGATGTGCCGCCCGTAATCGCTAATTTGACGGGCCTGACGGTTTCGGAAGAAGAAGGTGGCCGTGGAAACGGTCGAAGGGTAATTGGAAGCTATACGATGGCAGAATAATGGCTTGAACAAAATCAAGAAGACCGGGGCCTTCATGATGATGTCGCGGGTCTTCTTCATGCACCAATTCGTATAGCTGACTTTCTTTCAGTAGAGCGCGCGTTTGGCCCGGCCGGAGATTCAGGCATGCGAGGCTGTTATTCATAGAGTATTCAATAAAAACCCAGGACAGGTTTTCAATGCTCTCTTCATTGGTTCTTCCGAGACTGCGCGCCGTTCGAAGCGCCAGTGCTTCGTGATTATCGAATGTCAGAATTTCATATATGCCGGGAACATATGCTACAAACTGCCCCGGTTCAACATCCTTTGTTACGAGAGATGGAAACTGTTTACGGAGCCAGCCGGGTTCTATATTCAACGGTGTGAGCATGTTTAAGTATTCCCTACTTCCGATCTTATAGCCAATTTTTAATATTATGGCAAGAGAATGAGGTGTAAAAAAAACCTTGGTGTTCTGACGGATGTGGTTGTGCAAAAGAGGCTATGAATACCAGTTAATGCCATCGATCGTGAGTTTTAGTGGCATGGATTAAATTCTGGGCGCTTCGGGGAATGAGCCGATGATTTTGTATCTGGTAATGAGGTGCGCATTTTCTCTTAACGCGTTAGCCAGCGCGTTGTCCGGTTTTGCACGCACTTCGTAATAAACACTGGGGACACGGAAATAGGAGCTTATATATCCATGGCGTTCGACAACCGGGTGGCCTGCTGCTGCAAATGCCAAAGTCAGGTGCGCGTCATTTGTATGCGCACCGCCGCCGGTATTTTTTAGTTGGACGAGCAGCGCCGTTCGATGGGGATTTGCATCGTATGCAGAGTAGTCAAACATTTCACGGGCGAACACGCAGAATCTTGTCTGGTTGGGATTTACATCCTGAATATTGCGGGCAAGAATTTCCAAGCCAAAGGCCTGCTCGGTTTCTTCAGGGGCGATAGCTACAATGGCTGAATTTTTTTCCTGCGCGACATCAAATGCGGCGCCTGCTGTATCGTACCATTCAACGCGGGTTAAATTTTCACGTTCTTTAAGCCATCCTTCGCACTGACCCAGCGCTACCTTGTGGCTCCGTACCGTCTGTACTTTTGACAAATCAGTGCCCGGTATGCCAACAACGCAATGATTTATCTGTCTGATCGCTTCATCGATAATGAATACGTTATGTTCGCGCATAAGGCGCATGACGTCCGGTACCTGTTGGGCGATGGTGTTTGCTACGGGAATGTATGCGACATCAACTTTGCCTTCGCTTAGCGCGGTGAAAGCTTGTTGCAAAGTATCGTAACTTACCGCTTCTGTTTTGTAGCCGGTGGCGAGCGCGTGCCAGCCGTTGTAGGAATTTGAATAAGCAGCACCCTGAATGGCCGCGCGCGTGAAGCGTGCCTTCGCAAGCCAGGGGACGAGCCTAGAGGGTGTGTGTCTTGGTTTGCGTCCATCGGGCCCTGCTGTTCTGCTGCTTGCGCTCATAATAAAACTCTTTCGTAAAAACGGCTTATTACAAAAATCCGCGAAAACGTATTATGGGGAGAGGGGCTTGTCAATAATATGTAATATTAGGGTGCACTGATGGGGCGTTATGGGGATGTGGGGTAATAGGCGTGTATTGGCGTCTGGTTTTGTGGCGGGGCTTGTTCTTCGGGGGAACCTGAAAAGATCATGGTTAGGGCGACGGCCGTGAGAGCCGCGGCTACGGCGCCAAGTGCTGCGTTTTCACGGAAAGAGTGTTGTGCGGGCACTGTGTGGCCGTCGAAGAAATGTGATCTTCGATTATGACGGTTCCAGTCTACGTTCCGGTCATCGCGCATGGTCTGGTTTCATTCAAAGGTGGGCATAAGTTCTGGTAAAAAAGAATCGAGGGGGTAGCCGCGCTGTAATGATTTTTCTATCTCCACGATGCGTTCCAGTGTGTGGTGATGGAATTTTACCGTCACGGGTTTTGCCTTATCCGGAAAAGTAACGGAAATAACCGGATTTATGTTTTCAGGCGAAAATTCAATATTGGGCGTGTTGAAGGAAATATGCGGGTGTCTTGCCATGAATGTTTCAAAGGATTCCCCGATGACGAATTCCGCATGATCCCAGCCTTCGGCCGTTACCACGCCCTGTTTGGGTGCGGGCAGTTCGATGAGTTCTATTTTTCGGCCGTTTATTTCAAAGGGTGCGCGCAGCATGTATTTTGCGATGTCGCGGCCGCGGATGGTTTTTTCATCGATGAGATCAGCGCATTCGCCGAGTTTGGCTTTTAATTCTTCGTAACGGGCGGCGGTTGCCGGTGTAAAGGCGACATGGTCCATTTCCATGGCCGACACATCAATGCCCGCCGATGCCAGATTGTTGAACAGTGTCTTTAAAAAGGGTGGCAGATCGTCACAAATTATAAACGGATACATGGTTGTCCTGTTTTTCTCTCTGGCGGGATTTATAGGTAAAATATGTCGTTATGTCAAAGTAAAAAAGGACATAATTTTCTTGGTGTTCGGTGGCTGTGGCGGTACAAAAGAGGCCATGAAAACAGTCAATATCGGCAATATAGCCATTTCCAATTCAGCGCCCTTTACTCTGATCGCGGGTCCTTGCGTTCTTGAATCCCGACAGCATGCGTTCGACATGTGCGGAAAGATCAAGGAGATCACCGGGAAGCTCGGCATCCCCATGATCTATAAATCTTCGTTCGACAAGGCGAACCGGACGAGCGTTTCGGGCGTGCGCACGGGCGTTGCGTTCGAAGACGCGATGCAGGTCTTCAAAGATATCAAAAAAGAATTCGGCGTGCCCGTTATCACGGATGTGCATGCGCCGGAGCAGTGCGCGGTGGTGGCGCAATCCGTCGATGTTTTGCAGATCCCGGCGTTTTTGTGCCGCCAGACGGATTTGCTATTGGCGGCGGGTGCAACCGGAAAAGCGATCAATGTGAAGAAGGGGCAGTTCCTCGCGCCGTGGGATATGAAGAATGTCGCGGCGAAGATTGCGAGCACGGGCAACGACAACATCATGCTGTGCGAGCGCGGCGCTTCGTTCGGGTATAACACGCTGGTGAGCGATATGCGCTCTCTGCCGATTATGGCGCAAACAGGATATCCAGTTATTTTCGATGCGACGCATTCGGTGCAGCAGCCGGGCGGACAGGGCACGAGTTCAGGCGGTGATAGAACGATGGTTCCGGTGCTGGCTCGTGCCGCGATTGCGGTAGGCGTTGCGGGCGTATTCATGGAAACGCATCAGGACCCCGACAATGCGCCGAGCGACGGGCCAAATATGGTGAAGATTACGGATCTTGAGAAACTTCTCGGCACGCTTAAGAAGCTGGACGAAGTGGCGAAGGCATAAAAGTATCAGGGGGAATGATGTCGCTAAACAAACTGATGGCGCGCGGGATAAAGCAGGTTCCGTTTTTGAACAAGGCTGTTTATTCCTTTTCCAAGCGGTACATCGATATTTACCGCGATTATTCGTATGATTTTGAGCGCAATGGCGAAGCGTGGCTGATCCGCAAGGTTGCGCAAATTATGCCGAGCGATGGTGTTGTGTTCGATGTCGGCGCCAATCAGGGGCGCTGGGCGAAGGCGGTGAAAGATTCCGCGCCGGGCGCGCAGGTTCATTGTTTCGAGATCAGTCCAAAAACTTTTGCCAACCTGCAAACCGCCATGGGCGGCGCAGGCGATGTGCGTTTAAATAATTTCGGGTTGTCGGACAAGGCGGATGAAATTCAGTTTCGTGATTACGGTACCAATCACGGCGGCAACACGCTGATCCAGGATCCATGTTACGTGCACAACAAACCCGTAGAGATGGTATCGGCCAAAGTTGTGACGGGGGCGGAGTATTGCAAAGAGCAAGATGTTGCAAAGATCGATCTGCTGAAAATCGATGTTGAAGGGTGGGAGTATTTCGTCCTGAAAGGTTTTGAGCAGATGATTGCGGATAAAAAGATCAAGATCGTTCAGTTTGAGTACGGGTATAATCAGGCGGATGTGCATACGCTGATGCGCGAGTTTTATCAGTTCTTCGAAGGGTACGGCATGAAAGTCGGCCGTTTGACGCCGAAGGGCGTGCATTTTATGCCGTTCAGCCATGACCTGAATGATTTTAAGTCCGGGCCGAATTATGTGGCGTGTCTTCCGGAGTTTTGTGAGCGTTTGTCGTGAGGATAGAAAACGATAAACGGGACAAATTCAAGTAGACGAAAAGCCCTGAAAATCTTAGATTACAGGCACAATTTGAA
>CAUJHN010000144.1 GCA_963204825.1 Pseudomonadota bacterium | reverse complement strand
TTATAAAAAGACTGTTTCGGATGCAATTGCCAACCAGACTGATTTTGCTCTTAAAGCCGCAGTGACCGCGCAAGCCGCTTCACCTACATGGGTGCAGGATCAATTAGACGCCCAACAATTAGGATGGGCCGGTGCCGGTATTTCATATAACCGCGTCGCGCAGATCAACGGTTCGCTTGTAACCGCCGTAAATAACGTCCCGTCACCGCGCAAATGGCCGTCGGTCATGGAACAGATCAAACGCGAACAGTTGCAGCAAAACACACGTATTCCCCGCGAATTTAGCGAAACCATGGCGGGAGGACGTCAAATCCAGCTGAACTCCGATGAAGACCGGAAAATCGGCACTGTTCTGGCAACGGTCTATGATTTCTGGAAGGACGGCGGAACGCAGCAAGGATCCTTAAGCGCCCAGTCCCGGATGACGGGCAACTTCTTCATCGATGTCATTAACACAATATTCGGCACGCGCGGCTTGTTTGACATGTGTAAAAACGCCGATATCCATCCGCTTGCGCAGTTATCCATTTTAGGAAAAGGCCTGGTCGAAGCATCCATTCGCAATATCACGCTTGCGTTAGGACTTTCCTTTGGCAGCCTGCTGCCGGAAGTCGGAAGCGCGCTGGGCGCTGCGTCCAGCATTCTTTTATCCATCGCGACCATCACCATCACGATGGGTTTTATGCTGTTCTACGTTTTGCCGTTCATGCCCTTCTTGTATTTCTTCTTTGCCGTCGGGGGATGGGTTAAAGGCTGCTGCGAAGCGATGGTCGGCGTCCCCTTATGGGCCATTGCGCACCTGCGGATAGACGGAGAAGGCATGCCGGGCGACGCCGCCATGCAGGGATATTATTTGATCTTAGAAATTTTTCTAAGACCGCTTCTTATCGTATTCGGCTTTCTGTCATCGATCATTGTCTTTTCGGCAATGGTCAAAGTTCTGAATGAAGTTTTCAGCCTAGTCGTCGTCAACCTCTCAGGGCATGACGAAGGTTTCACACAGCTCTGCGGACAGACATTGGGCGGAGGAGGCGGAGCCACGGGCGACGCCATAGCCTATTTCAGAGGGCCGATCGATGAATTGTTCTTCACGATTATCTACGCCATCATCGTTTATATGATCGGCCTGTCATGCTTCAAACTGATCGACCTTATCCCCAATAACATCCTGCGCTATATGGGTGAGAGCGTGAACACCTTCAACGATATGGCCGATGATCCTGCGCAAGGCATGATGAAGCAGCTGTCCGTGGGCACGGGGGCAGTCAGTAACACGGTATTCG
Source organism: Pseudomonadota bacterium (assembly GCA_963204825.1). Taxonomy (GTDB): domain Bacteria; phylum Pseudomonadota; class Alphaproteobacteria; order Micavibrionales; family Micavibrionaceae; genus Micavibrio_A. The sequence goes on along the minus strand of CAUJHN010000144.1, from coordinate 11,871 downwards.
GCGATGAAGGCATTGTGAAGGGCGGGATAGGCACGATTTCCGGCGCCGGCAAGGCGGTTGGAGAGTTCGTTTCACCACCGCCTAGAGGCGGCGGTGCACAAGAATGATGCTATCGCGCAAACATCATAGAGGCGCTTCATGCTGAACCAGCTGGGTCTTTCCAGAAGGGATGTTATCCGCTACGCCGTTCTTCCCGGCGTTGTACCCCGCTTGCACAAATTGTTTGGCACGGGTTTCGGCAGTCTCTCCTATCTGATTGTCGTTGCCTTTAATGCGCTGGGAATAATTCCCAACGGCCACCCCTACCTAAGGGTTGACCATATGGGCAGGTACTCCGTCATCAGCGCCCTGTCTGCCGCGGCAAGCCACATAAAGTTCGATCGTAAAAACATAGACAAGGTCTCGGTCTTCGTCGTTATTTTGAGCGGGCTTGTCATGATGGCCTTGCAGATAATACTAGGAATTATGGCTCTTTTCGCCGCTCCCGCCTACGCAGCGAACAGCCCGACCACCTTTTCCCATTTTTTTGGCAACGCCAACACGAATGACGATATAGCTTTCCGCATAATGGACATGATCTTTGGGATACCGGGTATTTTCAATTCCAAAGACATGGTAACGACGCCGTTTCATACAGGCCTGCACGCGCTCTTTGAATTTTACTCTTATGGCATACTTCTCGTGGGCACCTTTGTCATTGTGTACTATGTCGCGCGGGTCGTTTTGGAAACAGCGAAGTCCGGCGTCCCTTTCGGCGAACGGTTTAACAAGGCCTGGACGCCCATTCGTCTTGTGCTCTTTTTCGGGCTGCTTCTGCCGACGACAAATGGCATCAACCTGGCGCAGTATATTTTGCTGAATGCCGCTAAGCTCGGCTCGAACCTGGCAACCAATGCCTGGATCACGTTTGATGAGGCTGTGAATAATCCTTATTTGGGATCACCATCGCAACTGGTAGCTCACCCTATAACACCCGATCTCGAATCCCTCGCCTCCTTCATGGCCTTATCCCGTGTATGTTCCTGGGCCGAAGGGCGCATAAACGGATACGACATACGCCCATATATCGTTTACGGACCAGGGCAGGCAAACTCCTATAACATTGAAACCAGCACCCCGGCGTTCTCCGATGTCGTGTCGAAAGTTAAAGGCGGCACGATTTTTGTCCGCTTCGGCGTACAGGATGAAAACCTGTATCCGCGGGAACAGGGTGCTGTCTATCCTTACTGCGGCGAATTGGCCTTAACCCTTGTCGATCAGGCGCAACCGGGCGCGGCGTTGATGCAGCAGGCTTATCTCGAAAGCATCGGATGCCTTTGGAACGGCACGTCAGGCGCTGCTATCAGCTGCAGCCAGCCCTCTTTTTCAGATCATGGAAGAGCCTACACGAAGCGCTATTCCATGGTTCTGCCTTACGATCCGTACCCCGATATGACTCAATTCGAGAGCGATATACAAAAAACGCAGGTATTGATTCAACTAAATCATGATTTTGACGAAGCCCTGACCGCGGCAGTCGATAAGCAAATCAGTGAAGGAAAATGGATAAACACCCCTGCGTTGCAGCTTGGGTGGGGCGGGGCGGCGATCTGGTTCAACAAAATCGCGGAACAAAATGGCGCCCTGTCGGCGGCGGCAATGGCCAAACCCATCATCAATAAAATGCCTGATGTGATGGAATATATAAAACAGCAGAAGCTCAGAGAAGATAAAACTCTCTCACTGCTGACCATGTATACGCCTGTATTGGCTTCAGGAAGAAGCATCGCATTCGAAACACCGCAGCAGCGGGATGTCGCACTGGTCCTGAATAATGTTTACCGCTATTGGGGCAGCGACACGGCAAGCACCTTTTTTCCTGATGTTGCCGAAACGCATCGGCAAAGCATGAGCGGTAATATCATCATCGATGTGATGAACACATTCATGGGGACGCGCGGCCTTTTTGATATGTGCAAGAATACGGATGTGCATCCCCTGGCGCAGCTGGCTTCCGTCGGAAGCGCGATGATCGAACACTCTATACGCACCTTTGCAATGGCTGCGGGCGTTGGGGCCACGGCGGGCATACTCTCCCTTCTGGACCAGCAAGCCTTTTCACAGACCTTGATGCCGGCGACCAGTTTTTTCATCACCTTCGCCTCGATCGGACTAATCATAGGGTTTGTGATGTACTATGTGCTGCCCTTCCTCCCTTTTATTTACTTTTTCTTCGCCGTCATGACATGGTGCAAGGGCTGTTTCGAAGCCATGGTGGGGATGCCCCTTTGGGCGCTCGCGCATCTTCGCATCGATGGGGAAGGCATGCCAGGCCAGGCGGCCGCGCACGGCTACTTCTATATACTGGAAATTTTTCTAAGGCCGATTTGCATTCTTATCGGCTTTTTGGGTGGGATTGTGATCTTCACCGCCATGGTAAAAGTGCTGAATGTCATTTTCTACCTCGTGATCAGCAACCTGACAGGGCATGACGTAGGCGTGAGCTCCATTGGCTGTTTTAATCCGCCCGGCACGCCAAGCGGCGCTGGTGTGACAGAAAACATGTTCAAGCGCGGCATCATCGACGAATTTTTTTACACCGTTATATACACGATTGTCGTCTATATGATTGCAATACCCTGCTTCAAGCTCGTCGATTTGATTCCGGACCATATTTCAACATGGCTCGGCTCCGGTATTTCACCGTTCGGCACGACGGATGGCGATCCTGCGGAAGGCATGATGACATATGTAACGGCAGGCGCCGGTCTGGTCGGCAAACAACTGCAATCCACCGGGAAATCGATGGGCCTAAAATCATAAGGCTATCTGCACAAAGAAAAACTCCCTTTCCAGGGGGTTTTAAAATAGCCGTTCCTGTTCGTCTTATTGCTGGGTGCGCAAATGACTCAAGAGGACGTCAACATTGCCGCCCCCGCCTTGAATCACGCCGGCAAAATCGGATCTTTGCGTCATCGCCATGCTGACGCCTTCTACGAGGATATCGACCACCTTATATGCGCCGCCTTTGTTGCGAACACGCCAGTCCACCTGTACCTGAGGGCCATCCACCGGAACGATGAAAGACGTTACGATAAAGTCCTTCTCGCCTTCCTTGCGGGCGGTACGCACGTCAAATTTCTGACCTCTATATTCGGAAAAACGTCTGGAATAGACATTCACGATCATTTTGTTGAACAGGGTCATGTATTCCTGTTGCTGCGCCGGCGTCATATCTTTCCAGGAATTGCCAATAGAAAAACGCGCAATCGTGTTCATATCGAAGCTTTCGTTCAACAGGTTTCTGAATTCCGCGGTCTTTGCGCCTTGCGACATATTGGGGTTGCCAAGAAAATTAATTCCGCGATCACCCATGCTTGCAATAAAATTCTTTGCGCCTTCGGCAACGCTGCTCTGGTCGGAAGCGGCGGCAACCAGAATATGACTGGCTTTCGCGTCAGAAGGCACGGCAGGCATAGCTGCCGTTGCCATCGAGGAGGCCGAAATTAGCGCCGTGCAGGCTGCTGTAAGCGTGAATGTCAAGAAACGGGTATTCATATGGTCGTATCCTTTTTTGCAGGCCCAAAATGCTTTGTAATGAAAGGGGCCTGTAGCTTTATATTAGCATCAGGCCCCCTGGAATTAAAGTTGTATCGATTTGCGCCAGAACAAGGTCGCAAATGCAATCTTAGTTGCCGTAGTCTGGAATTTCAGGACCGGCAGCCGTATCCGGGTCCATATCGCTTACCAGAGCTTGACGACGCTGATAATACGCGCTGCGCAGCGTTGCATAGTAATCGAACGAGTTGCGGCGAAGATCGTCCACCAGATCCAGCAATTCTTCACGTTGGTCGATCGCAGAAGCGCCCATGCGGGTGTACTGCAGCCATTCGCGATCCGTATTGAACAGATATATGCGAACAGGATCTACGAAAGAATCGACCAGAAGCCCCGTACCATCACGCAATGTGGATGGGCCAAGAAGCGGGATGATCACATAAGGACCGTTGCCGACGCCCCATACGGCGAGCGTCTGGCCAAAATCTTCCGGTTCATAAGGAATTCCGCCCATATCGGCCACATCGAAAAGACCGCCAACGCCGAGGATCGTGTTAATGAACAAACGTCCGGACGCATTGGCGAAGCCCTCGAAGTCACCCTGCAAAAGCTCGTTCCCCATTACGATCGGGCTTTTCAGGTTGCGCAGATAGTTCCGCACGCTTTGGCGCACAGGCTTTGGGGTTACATAACGGTAACCGCGCGCCACTGGTTCCAGAACGGCTTTATCCACGGCCTCGTTGAAGGCGAAAATACCGCGGTTCATACCCTCCATAGGGTCACTGATCTGTTCCCCGCCAACGACTTCCTGCTGCGAACCGCTTGTGCTCGCGCACCCCGTCACCATGAAAGAAACCGATGCCGCCAGCATCAGGGATAAAAATTTTCTATAATTACTGCCTGTCATATCTCTATAATCCCCATTACGAACTAACTGACGCCCACACTATCAGATCAATCTTTATAAGCTGTTAACCAAACTTCGAATTCTATCTATTATTCTGAAAAATAACGATTTTATCGGACTTGTGTCAGACTAAGGAAAGATACACGCGTCAATTCCCAAATCAATGGAAAATGGAGATGTTCCACAAATCATCCATCCTCTGTTGTAAGAATGACACTAACCCCAAGAGAAAGGGCGATGAGCGGCGGAAACCAGGCGGCAAGAAAGACGGGTATCTGGTCTGACGCCCCCAGCGCCTTGAGAAAACTCGTGGCAAAAAACATCAGGAATCCAATGGTGACTCCGGCTCCTATCATCAGCATTGTCGGATGCGACCTTGTCATGCGTAATGAAACCGTGGCGGCCAGGATGATCATGGCTGCAAAAAGCAACGGCTGCGCCAGCAGGGATTGAAAATGGATGCGCAATTCCCGCGAATCGAATCCTGTTGCCTCCATGGTTTTTATATATGCCGGAAGCGTCCAGAAAGGTGTTTGTTCCGGGGTCGAAAAACTGTCTTCTATCTCGCCAAGCGTAAGGTCCGTGTCTACAGATTCCCGGGCCACCGTGCGCGGCCTGCCCTGCCCCTCGTTTACCGATACGTGATTAAACACCCAGCGGCCTGGTTCTAGCATGGCTGACCGCGAGTCGAATCTTCGCATAAAGTCGCCCTTCGGGTTGAAGAAAAATACCGTAACGCCGTTTAACCGCCATTCCGGCATCGACACTTTTTCCGCATGAAGAATAAACCCGCCCTCTCTTGTTTTCTGACGCAACCATAAACCCTGATCACCGATGGAAACCGTATTGTCTTTGGCTTGCAAATACGTTTCCTCAAGAGTCTTGTAGCGGGAAATCAGCATGGCGCTGATTGGGTTGATGACACTCATGTGAAAAACACCGATTAACATGGCGACGCCTATAATAGGCCCCAGGAACTGCCATACCGACATGCCGGCGGCGCGTACAATCACAAGCTCATGGCGGCGCGCAAGAAACCAGAATGTATAAAGGGCGCTGAATAAAATGGCGAAGGGCAGCACGATCTGCCCTACGTCCGGCAACTTCAAAAGCCCCATTTGCAACACCAGTGTGAAGGGTACATTCTCGAATTTTGCGGCGCGGCGCAGAAGTTCAACTGTATCGAAAAGATAGACGATGCCGAGCAGGATCCCCAGAAGCTGAAGGAATGACACGGCATATAGCGATGCAAGATAGCGGCTGAGCGTTGAAGGAAAAAAACGTTTCATGCCAGCCGCCCCATTTGCTTTGCCAGATACTGGCGGAATTTTTCTGACTGAGGGCTAAGAAGATAATAACAGGCGATTAAAGGCACAAAAACCAGCCCGTACATCAATGCCATCCCAAGCGGACCTTCTTTGGCCAGATTATAAGCGACAAGATATAATCCTTGCAGCGTTATGATGCCAAGCGCGGCGCCAACAATCCGCCAGCCCAGTCCTCGCCTGTCCGACGGCCCTAAAAGCAGGCAGCAAAGCGATACGAGCGTGAAAGTGATCGCGAGGAAGGGTCCTACGAACCGGCGCTGCGCTTCAACATGAAATTCACGCATCTTCTTGGAATCGGCGCGCACTTGTTCATCGGGATTGAGAAGCTCCGTCAAAGTGCGTTCATCCGGCTCTCTCCAGCGCTGGCGGACAGGTTCGGCTTCCGGGAGGTCCAGCGTGTAACGTTCAAAATCCAGACGGTCGACAGCCCCCGTCTGAGGGTTAAATTCCTGCCGGGATCCATTAAAGATTACGACCTGCTGGCCTGCATAATCGCTTACAATGACGCCGCGCTTCGCCAAAATCGTAACGGGGCGCTGCAGGCCCGGACGGGTATCGTGAATTAAAAGCCCTTCCAGATCTCCGCTGCTGGTGCGGTTGTGAAGATAGACCGTGAGATTCTGGCCAATCGAATTAAACACTCCGTCCCTCAATAAAAGACTAGAATATTGGGCTTTTATTGTAACCCTCATCAATTGCATTTTTGAAAGCGCCAACGGCGCCACCCAAGACGTGATAACAAAAACTAGGGCGGTGGTTACCATCGCCAGTTTTAACGCCGGGCGCGACAGGCGCAGGGGGGAAAGGCCGGAAGCACGCATTACCACCATTTCGCTGTCCGCTGTCATTCTATTATATATAAAGACAGTGCCGATCATAAGAGCGATGGGCAGGATCACTTCAAAAAAGCGGGGCATGGCAAGCATGGTCAAGGCGAAAAAGGAAAAACTGGACGCGCCAGAATTGATGATAAGCTCCAGAAAACGCAGCGACTGCGTGAGCATGATCACCGCCGCCAGCGACATGGCAGTAAACAATGTCGCTATTAGAAGATTTTTCAGTAAATACCGGTCGAAAACCATGGAATACACTGTAACTTTGCCTATGGCGCAAGGGCCAAAACTATTTATGATATCTACATAAACATAGAATCACCGTTCGTCCATCCACTCCTTACTTGAAAAGACATTCCATGAGCACTCCTGTTTCCATTTCCTTTGTCAAAACCCCCAAAACCAAAAGCGACACAGCCGTTATCTTTGCCGATGATAAATCCAGATTACTGCCGTCAGGCGCAACCCTGGATAAAAAGGCGAATGGGATCATTTCGGCAGCCCTAGAAACAAGAGATGGATTTAAGGGACGGCATGGAGATGTGATTGCCGTGTTTTTACCTAAAGGCGCGGGATATAAGCAGGCGCTGGTCGTCGGCCTGGGAGACTCCTCAAAACTGGATGTACTCACGCTGGAAAACCTTGGCGGCAAGACGTTCGCTGCGCTTAAATCCATCTCCGCCGTACAGGCGTGCGTGCTGTTCGATGTCGATAAAAAATGGCGTTTAAAAGAAGCGGAGGCCGCCGCCGCATACGCGTCGGGCCTGCGTCTTCGCGACTATAATTTTGACAAGTACAAACAAGGAAATAAAAAGAAAAAATCAGGGGACGGCGTAAATACTGCTTCGTTAAAAGAAATCAGCATCGCCTGTACGGCCGGCTCCGAATCCGCAAAAACATACGCCGCGTATGACGCTGTTGCAGAAGGTGTTATTTTTGCCCGTGACCTCGTCAACGAAGTGGCCAATGTTCTCTACCCGGAAAGCTATGCGAACATCCTCGCCAAGGAACTGAAACCGCTTGGCGTACAAATTGAGATCCTGGATGAGAAAAAAATGGCCAAACTCGGTTTTGGCGCACATCTCGCCGTTGGTATGGGGTCGATACGCCCACCGCGCGTTGTTATCATGCGATGGAATGGTATGTCAGGCGCTTCGAAAAAGAACGGCAAGGGTCCGCTGGCGTTCGTGGGCAAAGGCGTAACGTTCGACACGGGCGGCATATCGATCAAACCTGCCGCCGGCATGGAAGAAATGAAAATGGATATGGGTGGATCCGCAGCCGTCGTTGGATTGATCCGCGCGCTCGCACGTACCAAAGCAAAGGTTGATGTGGTCGGCATCGTGGGATTGGCGGAAAACATGCCCTCCGACCGGTCGTACAGACCTGGCGACATCATCACATCGCTGTCCGGAAAAACCATCGAAGTCCTCAACACGGACGCCGAAGGACGTCTTGTACTTGCCGACGCCCTCACCTATGTTCAATCGATATACAAACCCCGTATGATTGTCGACCTTGCCACATTGACGGGCGCAATCATGGTTGCCCTTGGCTTTGAATATGCCGGTACGTTTGTCAACGACGACACTCTTTGGAAGCAGCTCGAACGTGCAAGCGAAGATACGGGTGAAAAGCTCTGGCGCATGCCATTGGATGCAGCGTACCGCGACGAAATGAAAGGCAGCGTGTCCGATCTAAAAAATCTCGGTAATCAGGGACGGTATGGCGGCGCCTGTTCCGCAGCGGGGTTCTTAGAACATTTCATCGAAAACGACACGCCATGGGCCCACATCGACATTGCGGGGACGGCATGGTGGAAAACAGATAAGCCAACCGTCCCCAGGGGTGGGTCGGGCTTTGGGGTCCGCTTGCTTTATCGCCTTGTCGTTGATAACTATGCGCAATGAGTGAAATACGTTTCTACCATTTGACGACACAGAGTCTGGAACAGGCGCTGCCTGCCATTCTCTCCAAAGCCTTATCAGGCGGCCGCCGCGCCGTCTTGAGACTGGCAAATGATAATGAAGTCAGGCACTTCAACGACCATCTCTGGGTTTACAATCCGGACAGTTTTATTCCGCATGGATCGAAAGAAGACGGGCATGAAGGCGCACAACCCATTTACCTGACCGCGAAGGCGGAAAATCCCAATGGGGCGGATATGCTTGTTCTTTGCAATCAACAAGCCGTCCCCGAAAATATCGAAGATTTTTCCTTGTGCTGCGATTTTATAAACGGACAGGACGGTGAGTCGGTAGAGGCGGGCCGCGCCCGCTGGAAAGCCTATAAGGAAGCGGGCCACAACCTCACCTACTGGCAGCAGAACGATGCCGGAGGCTGGGAGCAGAAGGCATAAAAAAAGCCCCGGAAAGCGCCGGGGCTTTAATTCTTTTTGGCCGATCAATGGCCGGCGGGCTTCTCCGCGGCTTTGGCATCCGCTGCCGGTGCGGCAGCAGGATCTGGCTCTTCGGTGGCCGGTGGCGCCAGATCAGCCTGTTCCTTGGCGATTTCCGCATCGGTCGGCAGCGCCTTTGGTGAATCGGCCTGCGTGCGCAACCATGCGAGAAGCGCAGCACGTTCTTCTGCTTTTTTCAGACCGACGAATCCCATTTTCGTATCCGGCGCGTAGGCCTTCGGCTTCCATAAAAACTTGTTCAGTTCCTCATACGTCCACATTGGACCGCCCGCTTTCAAGAGTGCGCCGGAATAGGCATATCCTGGCATATGGTCTTTTGGACCGCCGACCACGCCCCAAAGGTTGGGGCCAACGCCTGCCGGGCCGCCTTTGTTAAAGCTATGGCAGGAAGCGCAGGCTTTAGCGACTTTTTCTCCCTTTGCAACATCAGCAGCAGCCAGGAGCGCCATTATAGGCTCAGGCCCGGCGGCTACGGTCGCTCCACCGGCGCTCGTTTCGGTTTCTTCTATTTTATACGCAGCCTCTTCCAGATGTTTGGGATGAACAAGCTGCTTGGCCATGAAGCCTCCCAGCATGGCGATAATCCCTGCCACCAGAACCGCTGCGAAAATTTTATTAAATTCCATACCGCCCATATCGGGGCTCCTTTTTCATCTTAAGGAATTGATATCTTGCACAAATCAAGGCTTTTAGCCTATACCAGTGGTCTTGCACCTGTCGAGGGCAAAACCCGATATAGGGTGTAAATAGGGGACCGGGAAAAATCAAGAGCAGCCATGACTTTAGTCAATATAAACGCAAAAAAAATTTCATTCCAGGGGGCCCCGGGCGCCTATTCTGACCTTGCCTGCCGCGAAGTTTTTCCGGGATTGGAAACCGTCCCGTGCGACACATTTGAAGAAGCCTTCACGGCCGTGCAGACCGGCGCCGCAGATCTTGCCATGATTCCGGTGGACAATACCCTGGCGGGGCGCGTGGCCGATGTTCACCACCTGATGCCCAAAAGCGGCCTGTCCATTATCGGTGAGCATTTCTTAAAAGTTGAACATGCGCTGCTGGGCGTCAAAGGCGCGAAGATTGAAGATCTGAAACATGTTCACTCCCATCTTCACGCGCTGCCCCAATGCCGGAAAATCATTAAAGAACTGGGGTTAAAGGCGCATGTCCACGCCGACACAGCGGGCGCGGCGGAAGAAGTTTCGCAAAAAGGCGATAAGCAACACGGGGCTATCGCCTCCACGCTGGCCGCGCAGATATACGGCCTTGATGTTTTACGGGCGGACGTGCAGGACGCAGATCACAACACGACGCGCTTTGTGATCCTGTCTAAAGAACCCTCCGTGCCGGAATTGCGAGAAGACATCACTTATATCACAAGCTTTATTTTTAGCGTCCGCAACATCCCTGCCGCTCTGTACAAGGCTATGGGCGGGTTCGCCACAAACGGCATTAACATGGTCAAACTGGAATCGTATGTGAATCCGCAATTCCAGGTGGCGCAATTTTATGCAGACGTCATTGGTCATCCGGAATCAAGACCGTTGCAGCTTGCCATGGAAGAATTGGGCTTTTTTGCAAAAGAAGTGACCATTCTCGGCACCTATCCCGCGCACTCTTTCAGAGGCAGATAGTATTTTGATTATTTAATTTTTACGTGATGCCTGATTAAGGCGCTTTTTAAATAAAAAGGATATGGTTATGGTCACCCACGCACAACTTGCTGCAAAGCTGTTAAAAGATGCCGCCACGTTTTTCCGCACGATCGGTACACAAAACCCGCCGCTGAAGATTCAAATGGACGAAAGCGCCGATGTCTTTGAACAGGTCGCGGCCCTGGTGGAACAAAATCCGACTGGAATTATCGAAGAATAATCATCCGCCCGCTTGGGTCAGAAAAAAGCACGCGGCAAACGCGGCACCGCCGCCCAGGATTGCAAGAACCCCCGCTATGGCGATCGTATAATCCTTCTTGGGTGCTGTTTCAAAGGTTTTAAGGGTCATATCGACGGCGCGGTTGGCCTTCTGGTCGAAAAATTTCTTCTTCACTTCGATCTTGTGGAATTTTTTGGTTTCGTGAAGGCTTTCCGCTTCCGTCATCGCCTTGGTCATATCGTCCAGCGTGGCGTGTTTCTTCCAGCTGTTTTCGCCCTTCTGATTTGGTTTTGGCATGTCGAACGTATAAATCGTGTACTCGATCTGAGCTGCCTGTGCCTGTGCCATGAGAACCCCTTGAGAAAATGGGCGATTCGCCCACGCCCTTACACTAACGGGTAAAAAGTTAACAAACTTTTAACGGGAGCGGGTCTGAACGTTTTTGCCGCCGGCAATGCTTGTGTTTCCTTGGTTCAGGCGATAAAATATTGTCGTAAGATTCTCCAACCCGCCCCTTATCTCAAATCCATGGCTCGCAAATATAAAGTAAAACGTACCCCCAAAAGCCGTATGGCGCGGATTTTTCCAGATCCCGTACAGGCGTTTATCGCACGGCGCATTGTCGATGTAACCGGCCTGGGTTTCCTGATGGGCGGCGGATTTATTCTTCTGGCGATTGCCTCCTATAACCGCGCGGATCCCTCCATCAACACGGCCGGCGCGAATACGCAAGGCGTACAGAACTGGATGGGGGCAAGCGGTGCTTCCACCGCAGACCTGTTATTGCAGACCTTGGGGCTCGGCGGATGCGTGTTCGGTGTGGTTCTGGTGGTATGGGGGCTTGCCTTGCTGCGCAGAGCAAGCCTGTCTCCCCTGTGGCTGCGTTTCGTGGCTATGATTTTTGCATCGGTTGCCGCGGCGGCGGCATTTGCCCGCATTCCTTCCGGAGACTGGCTTGCGCAGCCGCATATGGGC
>CAUJHN010000143.1 GCA_963204825.1 Pseudomonadota bacterium | reverse complement strand
TGATTCGTGCGTGCGCCGATCCACAGGAAGTGCGCCGATGTGTCATACCAGTCGCCGGACGTTGAATCCACGCGCGTCATCGCCTGTTCATAAGGCAGCAACAATGCTTCATGGCATGTATAGAAATCCGTTTCACGCATTGCGGGAACGGTTTCTCCGGATACGCCGCAGGCTTTCATGAAGGCGAGGGCCTGATCGATCTCGCTTGCCATGCGGTCATAGCGTTCTCCGAGCGGGCCGTCCTTGATGAAATCGAGATTCCAGCTATGCACTTTGGCAAGATCGGCATATCCGCCCTGCGCAAACGCGCGAAGCAGGTTCAGCGTCGCCGCCGCCTGATTATAGGCACGGATCATGCGGTCAGGGTCCGGAATGCGCGCTTCAGGCGTGAATTCCATGGAATTGATAATATCGCCGCGATAGATCGGCAGCGTTTCGCCGTTTTTCGTTTCCTGCGCATCAGACCGCGGTTTGGCGAATTGTCCCGCCATGCGGCCCATCTTTACGATAGGCATGGTGCCGCCGAACGTCATGATGACGGCCATTTGCAAAATCACGCGGAAAGAATCACGGATTTTGTTCGCGCCGAATTCGGCAAAGCTTTCGGCGCAGTCGCCGGCCTGCAGAACGAAGGCTTTGCCGGCGGCGACATCCGCCAGCTGGGCTTTCAGGCGACGCGCTTCACCCGCGAACACGAGCGGGGGCAACGTCGACAGCGTTTTTTCCGCCGCAGCCAGTTTTTGCGCATCGGGGTAATCCGGCAACTGTTTCGCCGGTTTTGTGCGCCATGTTTCGGGGGCCCAGGTCTGTGTCATATCGTGATAATCCGCCGTATATATTTCAATGAATTAAAGCCTTTTTCTTTTAAGGCAATAACCCAGGCAATCGCAAGCTTTCTATAGGGCGATTATTGATTATGGAATTTGGTGGGTCAAAGTCTTGGAATTCCACCTTCTGTGTATCCAGAGCCATTGGCCTGGCCGCTCTTTAATCCAGGTTTCCAGCAGGCCGTGTGCTTCATCGACAATATCTTCTTCAGCGCGGCCCGTTGTAACAAGAGGCGCATAAAGCGTGATCCGAAATGAACAGCCTTTTACTCTTTCAACCCGTAAAGGAATGATCGGCGCATCGTATTTCATGGAAAGCTGAGCAAAGGCCGTGCTGGTCATCGCGGGGTGCCCGAAAAACTTTGCGGGAATGCCTTGATTGTATTTTTGGTCGATCAAGATGCATACTTTGCCGCCATCTCTGATGGATTTAACCATTTCACGTGTACCTGATTGGGACTTCGCAATATAGGCCCCTCTTTTTTCCGGGTTTCTTGCATGGCTGAGAAGCGCGCCAACGTAAGAATTATTTGGTTCGCGATAAATGGTGGCGGCCGGCCATTCCAGCTTGTAATTGAAATAAAACGGGAACAGTTCCCAATTGGCGCAATGCGCGCCTATAGCAACGCAGGGATTATCTTTGTCTATAGATTTAATATGCTCTTCGCCAACGACCTCCACGTAATTTGTGACGATCGCCTGTAAATGCGGATATTCGGCGATCACACGGCCCAGATTATCCCACATATCCCTCACGATACATTCACGTTCGGCATCGTTTAAATGCGGCATGGCATGTTGAAGATTTGCGCGCGCCTTTCGCGAAGCCCCTAATCGGGGGCCTATTGTGCGGCCTATCCATCCACCTGTCTCGGAAGCGGCCTTAGGGCCCATGGCTTTAAAAACGACAAAGGCGGCATAAAGCAATACCGCTTCTGCGATGTAGCGGAGTTGTTTCATTCGCCGCACAGCCCTGCTTTAAGAAGATTCAGAACGGAAGCCTCGTCATCAAAACTCATGACAATGGAAAGAATATGCACCTTGTCCCTGTAATCCTGCGGTATCCGGACGAAATCCTTTTCTGTGGTAATAAGCGCGGCCGATCCTGCCTTCTTCAGCAAGTCTTCCATATCCAGCCGTGTGTAGGGATGATGATCCGCAAACGATTCGAACCCGGATAGTGTGAAACCGTTTTCTTCCAGCGTCTTTTTAAACTTTTCGGGCTGGCCCAGGCCTGCAAAACCGAAGTAGGGGATGGATTTATCGTTTTCTGAAACAACGGTGATGCGCGTTGAAAAAACAGGTTTTTCAGATTGTATATTGCCGCCGGTTAAAATTATGCCTGCGCATTTACTGACGGCATCGGGTAAAGGTTCACGCAGAGGGCCTGCCGGAATCATAAATCCATTCCCCATATCTCCTGCAACCAAAAGACACATATCTTTCGAAAGCGTGCCATTCTGCAGGCCGTCGTCCATGATTATAATATCTGCCCCCATCGCTTCGGCCAGTTGCGCGCCATCGGCGCGATTACAAGAAAGTACGGTCGGGGCGTAATAGGCATGGAGCAACGCTTCATCGCCCGCATCGCTATAATGGTGGTATTCGGGATCTATGAGAGTGGGGCCTTTTAAGGACCCGCCATAACCCCGCGTTAGTATTACGGGCCGTTCGAATAATTTATAATCGTGAAATAATTTCAAGATGGCATGCACGGCGGGCGTCTTGCCGCTGCCGCCGGCGACAACGCCGCCAATGCATAAAACGGGGAGCGACGATGTATATGGTTTGGCGAAGGCCGTTTTTATTTTGTGCCCTATTAAATATAGCCCTGAAAAAGGGAGGAGCAAAAACGCCAGAATGTTTTTACTTCTCCAGAAAGAGGGTGTCTTAAGCGGCATCGCGATTCTCCGTTATTTGCAGAAGCGGCATGATTTGCGCCATGACATCCTCTATGACATGCGTTTTACGCGACGAAAAATTTTGCGCCTTGTCTTTTAATGACTGTAAGGCGGCCGGATCAGTGAGCAGGGAATATAACGCTTTAATCAGGTCGTCTTCGTTTTTCGTTTCGATGACTGCGCCCTCTTTTTGCATTTCGTCGTACAAAGTGCGTTGAAATTGATTGTTAGGCCCGGTCAGGACCGCGCAACCGAGCTGTGCCGCCTCTATAGGGTTGTGGCCTCCGCCGCCATCGTTGCTGAAAGAACGGCCGATCATCGCGATATTACACAATGTGTAAAACAACCCGAGCTCTCCCATAGTGTCCGCGATATAAACATCGTCGTCCGGTGTCGGCAGCGCAGCCGCTGCGCCGCGCAGGCGGAATTTTACGCCGTTCTGAAAACAGATATCGGAAACATCGTCGCGCCGTTCCGGGTGGCGGGGCACAATAATGGTTAGAAGATTTGGTATCTTCTCTTTCAAGATTTTATGGACGCGGCAGGCCAAATCCTCTTCTCCTGCGTGGGAGCTGGCATAAACCCAGCAGGGCCGATCATCAATCGCCAGTTTCAATTCGGAGAAAGAGAGCGGATCATATGATAAGGGGGCGGCGCTGTATTTTATGTTTTCAGTAAAGGTTACATTTACAGCCCCCAGCGTGTGGAAGCGCTGTGCGAATTCTTCGTTCTGGGCGATGATCAGCAAGAAGCACGATAAAAGTTTTTTTATCGAACCGCCTGCCATGCGCCAATTGTGAAAAGATTTGTCCGATAGCCGCGCATTGACCAGTACAGCCGGGATTTCGCGCTTTTTCAAAGCGAGAAGTATTGTCGGCCATAATTCGGATTCCATCCATAAGGCGATGTCCGGCCGCCAATGGTTGAGGAAAGCGTTCACCCAATCCGGATGATCCACCGGCATATATTGATGAAAGGCGAAAGAGGGAAGACGCTGTTGCATCAGGTTTGCGGATGTGACGGTGCCGGTCGTAACGAGAATGGACGCACCGCCGGCAGATTTCGCCAGCGCATCGATCAGGATTAAAGCGGACTGCGCTTCGCCGACGCTCGCCGCGTGGATCCATATCAGGCGGCCTTTGGGGCGCGGACGGGATGCTATTCCCATTCTTTCTCCCAGACGCGCGGGATCTTCCTTGCCGCGGGCCAGTCGTGTTTTCAGAACCCGGTGGACGATGGGTTTTCCGATTTTTAAGGCGATATCGTATAAATTAAGGAGGATGGGCATCTCTTTTTAACGTAAAACCTTATGTTTCCCGTGGCAATCGCGGTATAATGGGGCGAAACCGCCACCGCTTAACGTCTAATGGTATAGGGTGGTTTGCGCCGAAAGGCAAAGGTATAGATGTCAGATAAGCCGAATCCGGCCAGCAAAATTATACGGGAACGGGCCCTGGCGATCCTGAGGAATACACGCGCCCAGATCGACCCGGCGCTGTTATCTGCAATGAAGGAACATCTATCCGGCGTGACACCATCCCCCAAAAAGGAGACAGTCTTTCAACGGGAGGAGCCAAAGGCTTCCACCCCCGTTTTGAAGGATGGCGCAGAACCCGTGGACAGGCAAAAAATCGCCCAGATAGTTCTTCAATACATGAAGAACCGGGAAGAGAATCAGAAACACTAAATCCAAATTTTAAATTAGCCCGGAAGAGCGCCGCCGCCGCTGACCGATGACGGTGCGCATGCGCCGTTCGCCCCGTTCTTGATAAACGTACAACCGGGGTTTGTGCAAACGCCGTCGTCATACGGCGTCGCGCCGGATTGAAGAATGACTTTCACGCCTGTCATGATCGGAGGAACGCAGGATCCTGGATCGATTCTTTCGCGAACGCGCGTGAATATGCTGTTGTTGGTCGTTTGGTAATTATAAAGGCCGCCCTGTACGCCAAAGCTCGTTTCGTTACGGCTCTTGCGATACATGTCCTTCCAAGTGCTTCCCGTTATTGGGGATGTGCCGCCGCATGGCGTGGGCCATTGCCTTACGTCATTCTTGCCTTCGTAACCTGCAATGCCCGTTGCGCCGTTAAGCCCGGCAAGATTGATGAATGGAAAAAATCCGTCACTTTCCGCAAAGCTTGTCGTGTGCATGAAGTTCATGCATTTCGCCGCCGCCCATACCTGGCTCATGACGTTGCAGCTGTAGGCCTGATTGGAGATGGGTGTAACGGTGGGGGGAGCGCCGCCGGCCACCTGGAAACCGGAATCGCCGCCACGCCCGCCAAGATAGGCGTGCGCAAAATTGGCCTGAATATATGCATCCATCGATGAAATGACGACGTTGGTCATGGCGCCGTCCATGCCATCAGGGCCGCGCGGTATGACCATTGGTCCAAAATAGGTTGTGTGCGTAAAGAGATCGCCTACTTTATAGGCGACATGGTCCGCCATCTTGTCGAAGCAGGTGTAATTTAAAATGCTGTCGGGTTTGAAAATCAGGTTCTGATTCTGCATGACTTCGCGCTCCGTTTCCAGACGCGCGCGCGCTTCCATGGTTTCCCAGACT
This sequence comes from Pseudomonadota bacterium, assembly GCA_963204825.1. Taxonomy (GTDB): domain Bacteria; phylum Pseudomonadota; class Alphaproteobacteria; order Micavibrionales; family Micavibrionaceae; genus Micavibrio_A. The sequence continues at coordinate 7,689 of CAUJHN010000143.1, read as the reverse complement.
TTGGAATCGCAGGTCTGTTCCGCAATGGAGGTTGCGCAGGCCGATTTGCCGGGAATAGAGCCCGCCAGACCCAACAGAAGTCCCAAAAGGATCAAAATGTTAATTCTTAAAATCATGGCCCTGCTTTGTGCCCCACTTCTGTCTATATTACCCAAAATTCACCCGCCTTGGCAAACGATCCCTCATTTGATCTGACATGTCCCTGGAGTGGCGTCCCCGCCGTTCTGATAGGAACAGCCTGCTGTAAGACATAACCCGTCGGGGTAATCAATTGTTTGCGTGATTTGATCGGGGCCTTTTTGCCTGTAAACCGTGACGCCTGTCGGAATGGCAGGGGCGCAGTTTCCGCCATCGGGATAAAGAATGTCCAAATATGGATCGACTTTGGAAAACTGCGCGCTTTTGTTCTGTGCGACATTGATCATGCCTTGGGTAATTCCCGTGTCGAAGCATTTGTAATTTTCGGGATACTCCCGCGGATCTTTTGTGATCAGGTCCGAAAATTTGTAAAACAACGGATCGTCTGTGACATTCAGGCACTTTGCCTCGTTCCAGACTTCAGCCATTTTGCCGCACTCGACGTAAGCTTGCTGGGAAGAATGTTCATGCGCGGTGGCTCCGCCCCCTGCGCCCCCGCCAGCGCTGTGCGTGTCCGCGAGCCCGCCCAGAAATTCATGGCTGAAGTAGGACCGCAGGAAGGTCTCATACGGTTCCAGCGCCGCGTTGGTCAGCGCGCCATCCAGGGAAAATTGACCCAGTTGAACATTTATCAGGGCAAAGCTGCCTTCCAAAAGGTCGACCTGATGGTTGACCCATCTTTGGCTTTCGCTGAAGACTCCTGCGTTGAAGCGCACTTTGTCGATGGCTTTGGAAAAGCAGGAGTAGGAGAGGACGCTGTCCGCCTTTGCGATGTAGCGCTTGTTCATGGCCATTTCCCGGCGGCTTTGCAGAACGGCCTGATTGACCATAGCGGTCCATGTATCCGTTGCGCATCCGGTGACTTCATCTCCCGCATTTACGTTGGAAACGACATTGGTCGTAGTGGGCGGTACGAGGGTGGAAGTATTTTCATCTGTGCCTGGCGCCGTTTCCGTTTGAATGCGTCCGTCTTTCGTTTCCGTGACATAATAGCCAGGGCCGGTATTGATCACTCCGGTATAGGGGTCTGGCTGACCACTTGGAACATACTGGATGTTATCCGGTTCGCTGCCGCCTGTCGGCGCATCCGGTTTTCCCTGAACTTCACCGCCTGCGCCGCCTTGCGGAGGCGCGCCGCCGCCCGCAAGCCCATTCAGTTTGTTCTGCGCATCGGCGATTAATTCTCGCTGAACATCGCTGTCACAAAGATTCCGGCCCTGGGCGACGGCCGGGTCGACGGCTGTTCCGTTAATCCTGATTTCATGGTGCAAGTGACATCCGTCCCCGCCGGTTGAGCTAACCGAAATGCCGGTATTGCCGGAGATCATCTTGCCGCCGGATGCGCTGCAGCTGGAAAGATGGGCGTATCGTTCTGTAACGCCGCAGGCATGGCTTACATCGCCCACCACGCCGTAACCGTTGATTGTCGAGCAGCGAAGCGATCCACCATTGCGCGGGGCAAATTCTGTGCCGCAGCTCACGCCGTAATCAACTCCCCGGTGCGGTTCCGCGGGACCGCCGCTTAGGGAGCGCATCCTGTACGTGGACGTTACGGAAGCGCTGGTGGGTGCAGTCACAACAACAGAGTTGTCAGCGTAGAGCGCAACGGGGAAAAGGCTGGAAAGCAGCAGTATGATCACGAATATCTTCGTGTTCTTTTCCCTTCCGCCTCTCTTTATCCCGTTTTGCATACTTCTTTATTGTTCCGTCGGTATGGGGGGCTTCGCCGGGGATAGAGGTTTTACTTCCGGCCCCTGTCGTTCGTATTTATCTGTTTTGGCGTTGTAGACATATTTTTCAAACCCGTATCCACCGGTGCGTAATTGCGTGTAGGCAATAATACCCAAATATCCATTGGACCCTTCCGCCAATGAGATGCGGTTCGCCCAGATGACGCCAAGCGTATGCAGCTGTTTGCCGCGTGGCTGCAAAATATAAAAAGGGCAGAGTCCGTTTTTGCTGCAGAAAAGATCTCTTTCTTCCATGGCCTCGGTCGGCGTGGCGATGATTTCCGGAATTTGGTCGCCGCCCAGATTTTCTTCCGCAATCCCGATTAAAGGATTCATGGGTTCGCCCGGCGGATCATTGGGCTGTGCCTTGAGGTACATGGGTCGCATGGCCCGCATGGCGACGGAGTAACTTGGCGTGGCGAAGTCGTTCTGGTGATAGCTGAACTGCACGAAGGGGGGCAGCTTGGGGGCGGTATTCGTTTCCGCAGCCACAGCGGGGCCGATTGCGGTCATTCCCAAAACCGCACCCATAACGGCGTTTTTAAAGACGCGTGAAATCAACGAAAAAACCCTTTCGGTTAATTTTTCAGATCTCTTCATCATAAGCTTTTTATCCATGGGAGCGCAAAAACCGCTCATTCAGGGGTGAAGCCCATCTTGGGCGGGTTCCAGACATAGGTTTCGTAGGCAAAGTCGTTGCTTTTTTCAGTATAGACCAGGAGCTTCCTGACCCCATACGCCTTTTCGTCGGAAATGCCGATTTTTCCAGCCTGGAAATTTGCGAGCAGGGTAGGCTGCTTCTTGCTAAGGCCAACCACCAGAAACAGGCAGTTTGCGCTGGCGGTGCATTCCTTCGGCGTTTCCCGGTATATCCATTCATTCACCCCGTCGCCGTTCAGGTCTGTCGGGGCGATTGAAAAATCGCTGGCGTCGCTGTGCATGCCCATCGTTTTAAGGAAGGTTAAAACGGCTTCTTCGCGTACGCCTCGCGCACCGTCATGATAAATTAGCGGCTCGGCGGCGGAGCAAGGGGCGGTCACGGCGATCAGGGCAAGGAATGAAAAAAGGGCGCGCATGAAAATATCATACACGCCCCCGCATTTCGGTGAAAGAAGATGTCAGCCTTCAAGGTCTATATCCAGTATCGACATGTTGAAATCGAAAGAGGTTTCGCCGTCTTCAACATTCTTGTAGCAAATGCCGAGGAATTCGCCCCTCAGAAGGATTTCGATGGAATCTGCAGCCTGGGCGCGGGGTTTAACGCCTATTGCGGGATTGCCGAACGTGCGGCGGAGGTAATCCTGTATTTTGATCATTTCGTCCGGCGTAATCTGCATGGTGTCTCCTGATATTTTTCTTATTAAGGCTGTGACCCTATTCCGCCGGGGCGGATAAATCAAGCCCTCTGACAACGCCATTGTAGACGTCAGAGCAGAGCGTTTTTCTATCGTTATAATCGTAAGTTAGAATGGGTTTTTGAAACGTTAGTTTAATAACGGTCTTTTTGATCCTGACAAACCGCCATAAATGTGGTTCGAGTTCCATGTCCCCGTACCAGGCGTAAAGATCTCGTGTTTCCTGCGTAGTGGCCGGTTTTCCATCCGTTTCCAAAAGTGAAATGGTGAAGGGTTGTATTTTAATGTTTTTATTTAAAAAAATTTGAAAAAAACTTGATTTAAAAGGAAGAATCTTTATTCCGTTTGATGATGTTCCTTCAGGAAAAATAATCAGGGGGAGGCCTTCATCCAGCCGATTAAGCAGCATTTCTGTTTCTTTGGGCGCGTCCTGGGGAGAACGGCTGATGTAAACGGTTCGCTGCATATCGGCCATGGTCCCGAAAAACAGCCAGTCATGCATCTCCTTTTTGGCCACGAAACAGCCCTTCATGAGGCCACCAACAACCGGGATATCCAGATAGGAGAGGTGATTGCCGAGGTATACGACATGTCCATCCCGTTCAATTTCCCCTTCCACGATCACCCGGATTCCCAGCAGCCTGGTCAGAAAGGCATGATAGGCCCTTGGATAAATCAGCATGAAGGGGCCTTTGGTAAAGCACATGACGGTGCTTTGGTAAGCCATGGTGAACAGTCCGGTGAGAAAAAAGACGAGGAGACGGAAAATTCCAACAAGCGTACGCATGGTGCGTCAGGCTGTGCCTTTGACGGATGCGGGAACGCGTTCCGCGAATTCATCGTCAATGCGGATTGTGTTGTTCGTAATGCGCTGGTAATGCTTCAAGTACTTTTCGGTGATAAGGTGCGTGGGCATAACGATGCAGACATCGGTCGTGTTAAACTGGTGATCTATGACGGCGCCATCCCCGACGGACGCGCCAAGGCGCATATACCCCTTGATGAGCGGCGGCATGGAGATAAACACTTTCTTCGCGTCCAGCTGATCCTTTGGAATGATATTCATGTCAACGTAACGGGTATCCAGCGCGCGGGGGCGCAGTTCCGGTGTGGCCAGATGGTAATGGTAAAGATAAGAGAGCTGCGGCGCGAGTTCATTAATATCCGTGCCATGCAGGCTCGCGCATCCAAACATAAGGCCAATATTATGTTCCGCAACATAGTGCGCGATGCCCTGCCACAGTTTTTGAAGTACAGGACGCGTACGGTAAGGCGCAAGCACGCAGGAACGTCCCAGCTCAAGCAACATGGCGCCGCTTTTTAGCAGGGGTTGGATATCGTATTCTCCGCTGGTGTAAAAACGGCCGTGCTTTTCCGCCATCTCCCGGCGGAGCAGGCGATATGTGCCAACGATCTGTTCCGGGCCGGCGGGCAGCGTTTCATCAAGGACAACAAGATGGTCGGTGATGGCGTCATACTCATCCACGTCCATGCGGGTTGCGGTCGTCTTTTCATCGGCAACCGCTTTGTATTCTTCGTAAAAGACCTGGTAGCGAAGCCTTTGGGCGGCTTCAATCTCGGCAGGGCCTTCGGCCAGCCGGACAGTGATCTTTTCTGCCTGTTCTTTTTCTTCTATCGCCGTCATGCTCTTAACCCGATTTATCTATAGGGAATTTGCGCCGCGGTAAACCAAAGTTTGCGCATAATGCGGCGTTTTTTGTCCCGCGGGGGCTTTTTACTGCCGGACGCATTCTTTAGGATGTTTTCATGACATCGAAAATAGGGGTCCTTTTTGTCTGCACCGGTAACATCTGCCGTTCCCCCACGGCGGAGGCGGTCTTTCGTCACAAGGTCCGGCTCGCCGGGCTGGAAACCCGTTTCCTGATTGATTCAGCCGGAACCCACGGTTACCACACAGGCGATCCTCCGGATCCGCGCGCCATTGCAACCGCCCTGGAGCGGGGGGTGGACATGCGCGATTTGCGGGCGCGGAAGGTGGAAACGCAGGATTTTGACCGGTTCAATCATATCTACGCCATGGATCGCGGACATTATGCGATGTTGGATCGTCTGGGCGGGGCGGGGCCTTTATCCATGTTTCTGGAAGAAAATGCCGACGTTCCGGACCCATACTATGGCGGGCAAAAGGATTTTGATCGCGTTTTTGCCCTGGTGGATGCCGCCTGCGACAGGTTGCTGGCGGCGCTGCAAGATAGATATTTGTTATAAGGGTGAGAAATTTTATTGCAAAAACAATATTCGCGCCCTAAAAAATCCCAATACTTTGTATAAATATGTGTTTTTCGCATTTTTTTACAAAGTTTGTTTGACAAAAAGGCGCCTTCGTGGAATACATAAATCATTGCTGAAGGCCCACACAGTCATTAGCTGAAATAATAAGAATAGTTTGCTGGTTATATTCCCCACACAAGATATAGCAGCCCCTTCAAAAAGCTCTCCGTTTGTTATGGAGGGCTTTTCTCTTAAGCGGGGCAGTGGTTTCTATGGTTGCAGCCTTTTGAGAAGCGAAAAAACTGGTGTCCCCGGCGGGAGTCGAACCCACGGCCCCAGAATTAGGAATTCTGTGCTCTATCCTGCTGAGCTACGAGGACATCAAGCCGCCTTATACCACGAATAACAAAGTCCACAACATTTGCCGCCGGGCACGGACAGATCTTAGTCTTGTCATGCACTTTACCAAAACTGTTAATTTTTTTTAATAAATCCAATTTTGATTATGGCAATTTATGTGTGATACTCTTAAGATATATTACGTATTGGGGGAAGCATGTCTTCATTTAGAAGTAGTTTTTTTGCCGCTGCAACGGCCTCTGGATTATTGGTGACAAGTCCGGCAATGGGAGCTACGCCTGTATCGGATCCGCTAAGAGAGGCTATCTATAATCCTCAGGAGGCAAAGCCTGGATGCACGATACAAAACGGCCCATACCGTTTGAATGTTGATACGCAACGCGGTGTTGTGACCGCCAGGGATTTAGGTGGTGGGCTGCATGAGGAAACGCGCCCGTCGAACCCTGCGCAAGCCAAAATTTTTGACCAGCTCATAAAGAACTGCCATGACCAAGAGCGTGCGCAAGCTGCTCGGCCACAGACCGCGGCTCCGTCAGCGGGGGCAGGAGTTCAAATGCTAAACGCACTACGCCCGACTGGTGCAATAAACCCTGGCACCCGGGCGCGCACTCCAAAACCCTAGCATGTGCAATCTTCAGTTCGATAAATAACTTTATAAATCGTGTGTAAAATATCTATGGCGCTATCGCGGCGGGTTTTTCTTTATTCCCCAGTTGTTTCACGGTTTTGAGGAAATCATCCGTTATATTACAGCTGTTGTTTGCGGATGGGTTTATCGCCTGTGACTGTTGATCGCCTGCTGTGATGCGCTCCTGCTTCATCCTGTGTATATTTTCCTGAATTAGGGCTTCCCTTTGATCGTGCAGCCGTTCCTGGCGCGCCTTCATCAATCTTTCCATCTTTTGTTCATCGGTCTCTGCTGGCGCGGCGTAAAGCGTCTTATTCACGTTGATCTTCTGCCCGTCGCGGAGTTTTTCATCCGGGTTAAGAATATAAACGCCGCTGCTGCTCGCCAAAGGTTCCAGGCCAAAAAAGGTATATGTGGTAATGCCGGTTTTCACAGGTTTGAGATAGGCCGTGTAAGTCCCGTCTTCGCTTTCTGAAGCTTCCCATACATAGATCTCTCCCTTTTCGCTGCGAATAAGGGCGGAAAGGGGGAGGCGCGCTATGTTGGTGTTGCGCTCGATAACGATTTCACCTTTAACGACATCAGAAGCGGGCTGTTCCTCATCTTCGTTCAAAAGAAAATGAACCACGGTGATGTCGGGTGAGCCCTCGATTTTGGGATGAACGATTTTTGTGACTTCACCCACGGTCTCCAGCATAGCGCCATTCGCCCCGTACAACAGAATCTTTTGTCCCGTTTTGATAGCGCCTGCCTCCGCTGTCGGGAGCGTAGTGAAAGAAGTGTTCCCGATGGGATGAATTTCTACGGGGTGTGTCACAATGGCCGCGCCGCGGCTTGGCGGGCTGATATCGTAAGTGTTGTTATTGGTTTCCTGCGCCACTGTGTTTTCTGTGGCGCCAGGAGAGGGTAGCGGTGATTTAAATCGCAGGAAAAATCCCAGCGACAATCCGGCCGATATGATGACAAATGCGAGGATAATTCCAAGGAAAATACGCCCGGAGTTATCCAAGGAATCCTCCTAACGGAGATAAATGTGGACTTCGTTCGTCTTCGCGTCGGCGCTTTGCATGGTCGTAAGGTCGATTTTGTTTACATCGACACCCATCTGCGACAGCGAACGCAAAACGGCTTCGGCATTGCGGCGCGCGCGCGTGCTTTCAATGGCGACCTGGGCGGCATTTCCGTTTGAAGGTGTTACGGCAACCAATTCAAGGCGCGAAGATGGATATTTCTCCATTGCTTCATT
>CAUJHN010000142.1 GCA_963204825.1 Pseudomonadota bacterium | reverse complement strand
CCTTGTCACACGGGACATGGGCGACCTGACACGCATTTTGTGTGCGGCCATCGACCATGATGCGCACAAAGACCGCACAAAAGGCGAAGACTTCTTCGGATTTGAAACGATGGATGGTCGCCTGATGTTCGGCCCCAAACAGGATTTAAAAACCCATCCGCTCGAAATGCTGCGCCTCTTCCGCGTGCATCAACAGACGGGACAGGATATTCACCCGTTCGCCCTGAAAGACATCAACCGCCATATCCGCGCCATAGACGCGCTCCGGGAAGACGAACTGGCAAACCAGCTTTTCCTTGAAATTCTGACCTCGCGCAAAGACCCGGCCCTTACCCTCCGCCGCCTGAACGAGTCTGGCGTTCTCGGGCGCTTCGTGCCTGACTTCGGCAAGATCATCGCGCTGATGCAATTCGACCGCTACCATCACTTTACGGTCGATGAACACACGCTTCACTGCATAGATATGCTGCATAAACTGGAAGGCGGAAATTTAAAGGAAGAAGCACCCGTAGCCTCTGACTTGGCGCAAAGCATCCCGAACCGAACCGCCCTTTATGTTGCACTCTTTTTGCATGATATTTGCAAAGGCCGCGGCGGGCACCACGCAACACTGGGTGCGGAACTCGCCCTTTCCCTGTGTCCGCGTCTTGGGCTTTCGGGTGAAGAAACAGACCTGGTTTCGTGGCTCGTCCACGAACATCTGCTGATGTCCGACACCGCCTTCCGCCGCAACTTGAATGATCCCAAAACCATCGCCGACTTTTCCGCCCGCATGCGAAAATCGGAACGGCTGGATCTGCTCTTCCTCCTCACCACCGCCGACATCATGGGCGTGGGTCCTGGCCGCTGGACGGCGTGGAAGGCGCGCCTGCTGGAAGAGCTCTACACGAAAACCCGCGCCCTGATGGCCGGCGAAGAACCGGGCATGACTCAGGAAATTACCGTTCCCGCTGATTACAAAGACGGTGAAACGCGCATAGACATAACAACAGACGAAACCCAATCCGCCACCATCGTCATCGTTTATACACCGGACCGCCCCGGTCTTTTCGCCACGCTCTGCGGCGCGCTGTCGGCGGAAGGCGCAAACATCATGCGCGCCTACATCAACACCCTGCCCGGCAAACAGGCGGTGGACCGCTTTGTGATACAGAATGCGACCGGCCTGCCCTTTACGCAAAAAAACCGGCGGGACGATCTGCAACAAAGCATCCGCGCGGCCCTGGATGGCACGTTGGATATAGACGCTAAAATAGCTGCGCACAAAGCGCCGCTTTCAAAGAAAGACCTCGTTTTCGACATCCCTCCAAAAATCCGTCTGGACAACAACGCGTCCGGCACCGACACAGTGGTGGAAATAGAAGTGCGGGACCGCCATGGCCTGCTCTATGACATCGCCTGCACCTTCCGCGAACAGGGGCTCGACATACGCGCCGCGAAGATTAACACGCAAGGCCTCCGCGCCATCGACTCCTTTTATGTGCAAACCGCCAAACGCAAAAAACTGGTGGACGCCATGGGCCAGGAACGCCTGATCGAAGCCCTCGCCGAAAGGGCGGCCCGGTATTGAACGGCAAACGCCGCCCCTGCTGCTGGCCGGGGCCCCTCACCGCTAAGGTTGCCAAGTCCCGGGGCTTATTATATAAACCTCGCTCATTGCGGAGAAGTGGCAGAGTGGTTGATTGTACCGCACTCGAAATGCGGCATGGGTTAACGCCCATCGGGGGTTCAAATCCCCCCTTCTCCGCCATTGTATCAGCCGGAGAAAATGAAAATGCCCAAGGAACCAAAAGCCACATGGGATGTCGTTTTGGACATTGTCCAGACCGCCATCCTCGTCGCCAGCCTTTTGCTCGCCACCACCATCGCCTACCGCAACGACCGGGCACAGGCGAACCGGGATTCCGGGGACTTCATGCTCCGCTTTGACCAACGCCTGCATGAAGATTCCAGCGCGATCATCATCAAAACACTGGACCGCGACGGAAACCTGAACAACCTGCGCATGAACAAATCGGACACCGAAGATGCGCTTGTCGATTTCTTCAACAAGTTTCAGCTTCTGGACCTCGCCTGCGACCATAATCTGATCGACAGGAAAACCGCCTATGACGGCTTTGAATATTATCTTGAAAAGGCGCTGAAAGATAAAAAGGCGCAGGCGCATCTGATCGAAACATACAAAGAAGATGGTGACGTCTATAACGGCGTCTTTGATCTCGCGCGGCAATGGAACCTCTCCACTGACTTCATGCCCGCCGTGAAGAAATAAAAAAGGGGGCCAAACTGGCCCCCTTCTCTTAACCCTTACAACCCTTACTGGCCGCGAAGTTTCGCATACAGCGGGAACAGTTTGAACGCTTCCGCCTTCACCCATCCGTCCCCGTTTGGCATATCGCCATTCGGGTTTCTGACGATATTGAACGTCATCGTGCCGTTCTCGATCGTCACGCTCGGCTGCTCTTCACCGTTTTTGACGACGCAGTTCACGGCCTTCACTTTGGAAAGGAAGTCCGCCTTGCAGGCGGCATCGCTCGCGCAGACTTGGAAGTCATTCTGCGTGATCGCCGACCATTCACTGAAGAAGTTCAGACCAGACGTGCCGCAATATTGACCGGGATTACCGGAAACACGGTCCTGTTTTGTCGGGCGAGCCAGTTCCCCCTTGTAGAATTCCTGCCAGGACACATGGTCGATCTTGCAAGGAATGCTGGAACCCATCATCGTGTTCATACTCTTGCAGGCACTGCCCCAAGTGCTGTTATCCGCCTCAACATCGGCCCAGGACCAGTTGTTGGTCGCACCGCCCGGCAGTCCATCGGCGTTCAGCTCCGTAAACCCGTCATACTGTGTATCGGCCATGGCGTTTGCCCCAAGCCCTAAAGCCAATACACTCAGCGCTACCAATCCAATTTTCTTAATCATAGTTTGCCTTCCAATCATGATAATAAGCCGCGAGATAGCGACTTACTGCCTATAAGACAGCGACAGAAACCGCACGTCAATCCACCCGCTTCACAAAATTCGAAGGTTTTCCTTCAGTTGTCCGTAACAAAAAAAATTACGAGCCCGCTCTGGATTTTTGACTGGACGGTCTATTTCAATGCGGAGTAATCGTGTATTGTGACTATACAAATTCGCCTTATGGATATTTAAGATGACGAAACAAAGATTTATCTCCTCTCTCCTGATCGTCGCCCTGCTCTCTGGCTGCTCGATGATCCCGGATTACAGCAGGCCCGAAACGGACACGCCCGCGGCCTGGAGCGAAGCGGATGCTACAAATGAAACCGTCATTGCAAAAGACTGGTGGAAAAATTTCAACAGCGCCGAATTAAACAGCTTGATGGAACAGGCGCTGGCAAACAACAACGACATAAACGCCTCGGTCCACAGGGTCGAACAGGCGCGCGCCCTGCTTCGCTCCACGCGCTCATCTCTCTTTCCGACTATCGATGCGACAGGCGACCTTGGCTACGACAAACAAAATAACAATGATGCCCAAGATGTTTCTGAAAATCGGGGAAGCGCTGGCCTCTCCGTGGGCTACGAACTCGATATATTCGGCAGGAACGCTGCAGAGCGCGCCGCAGGCGAAGCGGACCTCGACGCCGCGCGCTATGACAGCGATGCGACAGCGCTTATCGTTATGGCGGATGTCGCGAAAAACTATTTTAATGTCTTAAATCTGGACGAACGTGTAAAAATCGCGGAGCAGAATCTCGACAGTGCCAAAGAACTGCTCCGCATCGTTCAGGCAAGATTCGACGCAGGGGCGACAACGGCGCTCGATGTCGCGCAGCAGAAATCGGACCTGGCGACAACCGAAGCCAATCGCGCGGCCATAGTTCAACAAATGAAAATTGCGAAAAGCGCTCTCGCCGTGCTTGTTGGAAAACCGCCGCAAAACCTTCAAATCACCGGCAAGGATCTAAGATCGCTGGCTGTGCCCAAAATTGCGGCGGGTCAGCCCTCCTCGCTCCTGGAACGCCGCCCCGATATACGTCGCGCAGAAGCGCAGCTTTTATCCGCAAATGCTGATATCGGCGCCGCCCGGGCCGCCTTCTACCCGTCTGTGACACTGGGGCTGGACTGGACCGTTGCATCTTCCCCTATAAGCGACCCTGCCTCAACAGCCCTTGCCCTGGCGTCATCCCTTGCCGCCCCGATCTTTAAAGGCGGCCTTCTGGAAGGCAACCTGATGTATTCCAAGGCACGCAAGGCTGAGCTCGTCGAAAACTATCGCAAAACGGTCCTGACTTCCTTTAAGGATGTGGAAGACGCGCTTGTCGCCGTAAAAACGGCACAACAGAGAGAGGCTTCTTTGGAAACCGCGATGAACGAAGCGCGTAAGGCGTATGAACTATCCAAACAGCAATATGACGTAGGCTCCATTGACTTCCAGATACTGCTGGATTCCCGCCAGACGATGCTGACCGCCGAAGATAACTATATTCAGACGAAAAACGACCGACTCGCCGCGTCCGTGGATCTATACAAAGCGCTCGGCGGCGGCTGGGTAGACTTCGCCTCCCCCAATGCGATCATCACGACAAAGATTGTGGAATAATTACCCCGGGCTTATCTGCATCCAGAAGGTGATACAGTGGCACCTTTAACCCCATGCTTATCCAGTAGTTTGGCCGCGTTATCCGGCCCGTGACCTACAAGAGCCCAACTGCTTCCGGGAAAACCTTGAAGCGGACTTGCCGCCTTAAAGAACTGTTCAGATAACCCTGCTCCACCAAATTCAATAATCGATCCACCACACGACATAGCACAACTCCTGTTAGTTTGACGTTTGCGTATATGCTGATTGCTTCGCACAATCTTCGACTAAAAAATTATGGCAAATAAATATATCGCAAAGCAAATTTATAATGCCGCAACAGCAAAACATAGGAATTTCTTGACAAAAAAGGAAAAATATCCTATAAATTCCCTATGTCCCGCCTTACAAAAACCACCCATATCCAACAAAAAACCCCAAAGAAAACACCCTCATCGCATCCCCATGCGCAAAGAAAAAAAGCAAAAACCGAACTGATAAATCAGCTCCCAAAAAGAACGCGCGGCCAAAGCGTCTGGACCCCCGAACGCCGCGCCAGGGCAGCCGCCCGCGCCCGCCGGAATAAACCATGGCTCCATTCAACCGGCCCCAGAACCGCGGCGGGAAAGGCTGTATCCCGCTACAATGGCTGCATCGGCGCACCGCCTACGCCCCTCGAAAGGCGCGCGAAACTCTATATGCGTGAACAAAAACACTTCCTGCGGGGCATGGACGCCTATCTCCGCCTCCGCCGCGCCGCCCGCAACCCGCTTGTGGCCGAAGCCTTAAAAGACAGGCTCGAAGCCATGCATACGGCTCTGATGCGCCATGCCATCCTCCTCCACCTGATCCTGCCTTCATTCCCCCCCGTCATTGCGAGCGACCGGAGGGAGCGCGGCAATCCAGCCTGCGATGCCTCGGCAACGATTTTTCTCGCAAAAAACGCCCCAAATCGTATATGGTCCGCGCCATGACAAAACCCGCCCCAAAAGTCGGCATGATCTCCCTCGGATGCCCCAAGGCACTGGTGGATTCCGAACGCATCCTTACGAAGCTGCGCTCCGAAGGCTATGAAATGTCGGGGCAGTACAACGACGCTGACGTGGTGATCGTGAACACCTGCGGCTTTCTGGACAGCGCGAAAGAAGAATCCCTGAACGCCATCGGCACGGCGATGAAGGAAAACGGCCGCGTCATCGTCACGGGCTGTATGGGCAAGAACCCGGAAGAAATCACTTCCCGCTTCCCCAACGTCCTCGCCGTCACCGGCGCGCATCAATATGAACAGGTTGTGGGCGCTGTGCATGACGCCGTCCCGCCGCAACATGATCCGTTCACGGATCTTGTACCGCCGGAAGGGCTGAAACTCACACCACGCCATTACGCGTATTTGAAAATCTCCGAAGGCTGTAATAACCGCTGCACCTTCTGCATCATCCCGTCCTTGCGCGGTGACCTCGTCTCCCGCCCCATTCACCATGTGATCGCCGAAGCCGAAAATCTGGCGAAGGCGGGCGTGAAAGAACTGCTCGTCATCTCGCAGGACACTTCCGCCTACGGCATTGATTTGAAATATCAGGAATTCGGCTGGAAGGGAAAACGCTGGGCGACGAAATTCCAAGACCTTGCCGAAGCGCTTGGCGAACTCGGTATCTGGGTCCGCATGCACTACGTCTACCCCTACCCGCATGTCGATAAAGTCATCCCGCTGATGAACGATCGCAAGATCTTGCCTTACATAGACATCCCCTTCCAACACGCGCACCCTGAAGTGTTGAAGATGATGAAACGTCCAGCGCATCAGGAAAAAACCGCAGCCCGAATCGTGTCATGGCGCGCCATGTGTCCCGATCTGACGATCCGCTCCTCCTTTATCGTCGGTCACCCCGGCGAAACGGAAGAACACTTTCAATTCATGCTGGACTGGCTGGAAGAAGTGCAACTGGACCGCGTCGGCGCCTTCAAATACGAACCCGTCAAAGGCGCGGTTGCGAACGAAATAGAGCTGCAGGTTCCTGAAGAAGTTAAACAGGAACGCTTCGAACGCTTCATGGCCGTGCAACAGAAAATCAGCGCCGCCAAACTGCAACAGAAAATCGGCAAAACCATCAGCGTCATCATCGATGAAATCGGCGAAGACGGCGGCGCGGATGCACGGTCGGAGGGCGACGCCCCCGAAATCGACGGCAAGGTATACCTGCGCAACGCCGGCCACTTAAAACAAGGCGACATCGTCAAAGCCGTGATAGAAGACGCCGATGATTATGATCTCTACGCCGTCCCGGCATAAAAAACCCCGCCGGAGGGGCGGGGTTTTGAAATCTTAGTGACCGCAACCGCAGCCATGGGAGCCGCAGCCGCCAGAGCCTTTTTTGCCTTCGTCTTTTTTGTCGGTTTCTTTCTTGTCTGTGGACATCTCGTCTCTCCTTTTCAAAAACTGATCTGAGCCATGGTATACAGTGTATTCCCAATGGCTTAACAAACAATATATGGATCACCGCCAGAAAGGCAAGACCATGAAAACCACCCCTCTCCACGCGGCCCACCTTGCGCTGAAGGCCAAGATGGCCGAATTCGCGGGCTACGACATGCCCATTAACTATGAAACCGGCGTTCTGGCCGAGCACAACTGGACCCGGGAAAATGCCGGCCTGTTCGATGTCTCCCATATGGGCCAGGTTATAGTCGACGGTCCCGACGCCGCTGCCTTCTTGGAGAGCCTTACCCCTTCCGACTTCCAGAACCTGAAAGACGGCGTGGCCAAGTATACCGTCATGACGACCGATACTGGCGGCATCATCGATGACCTGATCGTTACGCGCCTGGGCGAAAACCGGTTCTTTGCCGTCCTCAACGCCGGCTGCAAGGACAAGGACATCTTCTGGATGAACACCAAGCTGCCCGCAAATGTGAACCTGCTGCACCTGGAAGACCGCGCCCTTCTCGCCCTGCAAGGCCCGAAAGCCGAAACCGTCCTGAAAGAAGCCCTCGGCGTGGATGCCTCCAACATGCGTTACATGCGCATCATGGAAAGCGGCGATTATATCATCTCCCGCCTTGGCTACACCGGCGAAGACGGCTTTGAAATCAGCATCTCCGAAAAGGATGCCGCGCAGACATGGGACAAGCTGCTGCAACATCCCGCCGTCAAACCTATTGGGCTCGCCGCCCGGGACTCTTTGCGCCTGGAAATGGGCTACCCGCTTTACGGCCATGACATTACGACCAAAACCACACCGGTAGAGGCGGACATAGGCTGGATCGTGGGCAAGGACCGCGTTGGTTATCCTGGCGAATCTATCATTCGCGGACAACTGGCCGGCAGCCCGCCACGCCGTAGAGTTGGGATAAAGCTCACCGACAAGGGCGTCGCCCGTGAAGGCGCGGAAATTTACAGCCTTTCGGGACAGAAACTTGGGGACTTCACGTCCGGCGGCTTCTCCCCCACCTTGAATATGTCCATCGGACAGGGGTATGTTGACACCAAGCTTGGAAAAATTGGGGATGAGGTTCTGGTGCGTGTGCGTGGCCGGGATATCAAAGGCGTTTTGACAACGCTCCCCTTCGTTCCGCCAAAAACAAAGCCGGCCAAACCCAATGCCGCGTGAAAGGATGTACAATGAGCGACCTGAAATACACCAACGACCATGAATGGATCAAAGTCGAAGGCGACACCGCCTGGATCGGCATCACGACTTACGCCCGCCACGCTCTGGGCGATCTCGTCTACCTGGAACTCCCCGAAACGGGCCGCAAGGTCAAGAAAGGCGACAATTTTGCTGTGGTGGAATCGGTAAAAGCCGCGAGCGAAATCTACACCCCCGTCTCCGGTGAAATCATAGCCGTAAATGACAACCTGTCCGACAATCTCGAAGACCTTAAGGAAGACCTGAACAAGGGCTGGATCGTGAAGGTCAAAATGAGCAACCCTGCCGAAGCCGAGGGCCTTATGGACCAGGGCGCCTACGCGAAGTTCACAGAAAGCCTGTCTTGAGGAGGGGAAGCCGATGCGTTACCTTCCCCTAACCGCACAAAACCGCAAAGACATGCTGCAGCAAATCGGCGCGAAATCCGTCGATGAACTATACGCCGATGTGCCCAAATCCGCGTTCATGAAAGGCCTTGCCAACCTTCCCATGCACATGGGGGAGCTGGAGATCGAACGAAAGCTCGGCGGCTATGCCAACCAAAACCACCATGCCGGCAAAGGCCCGTTTTTCCTTGGGGCCGGATGCTATTACCACCACATCCCCGCCACCGTCGATTACATCATTCAGCGCAGCGAATTCCTGACCGCCTACACGCCATACCAGCCCGAAATCGCACAGGGCACGCTGCAGGTCATCTATGAATTTCAGAGCATGATCGCCCTTCTCACCGGCCAGGATGTAGCAAACGCATCTCTCTACGATGGCGCAACCGCCGCCGCCGAAGCAGCGCTCATGGCAATCCGCATCACAAAGCGCAGCAAAATCGTTTACGGCACGCCCATTCACCCGCATTACAACGAAGTTCTGGACTCCTACCTCAAGAACTCAAATATCGGCCATGCCGCAGAAGACGGCCAGATCGACGATCAGACCGCCTGCGTTATTGTGCAATCTCCGGACTTCTTCGGCAATGTGCATGCCTATGACGAATGGCGGAAAGAATGCGACAAGCACGGCGCGCTTTTGATCGTTGTGATCAATGAAATCCTCTCGCTGGGCCTTCTGCCCGCTCCTGCCGTTGCCGATATCGTTTGTGGCGAGGCCCAATCCATCGGGATAAACATGTCCTTTGGCGGTCCGCATCTGGGCTTTTTCGCCTGCAAGGAGAAATACCTGCGCCAGATGCCTGGCCGCCTGTGCGGGGAAACCGTGGATGCCGATGGCAACCGCGGATTCGTCCTGACGCTTTCCACCCGCGAACAGCACATCCGCCGGGAAAAGGCGACATCCAACATATGCACCAATCAGGGGCTCTGCGCCCTCGCCTTTACCGTGCACATGGCTCTGCTGGGCGAAGAAGGATTTAAAACCCTCGCCCGCCTCAACCACGAACGAGCCTGCGCCCTTGCAGACGCATTGGGCCAAGTCAAAGGCGTTGAAGTTGACAATGAAAGCTTCTTCAACGAATTCACCTTGATGTTGCCGGACAATATGCCTGCACAAAAACTGGTCGACCATCTGGCGCAAAAAGGGATCATCGCAGGATACCCCGCTTTTGCAAACCGACTGATTATTGCCGCAACGGAAATGACCCAGGATGCGGACATAGACGCCTTCGTGAACGCCCTGAAGGAGGTGATGGAATGAATCGCCCGGCTATGAAGACACCCGCCAACACATCGAAAAAGGACGAACCGCCGATGGATCTAAACCGCGGCCTGCATTACGACGAAAGCCTGCTTTGGGAGAAAGGCCGCGCGGATCATCCGGGGGTCGACCTGCCCACCCCCAAGAACATCAAACTCCGCACTGGGCAGGCGGCCCGTGCAAAGATCGGCCTGCCGCAGGTGAGCGAACCCGATGCCGTTCGCCATTTCGTGCGCCTGTCCACCAAGAACTACTCGATCGACAGCGGCTTTTTCCCGCTCGGCTCCTGCACGATGAAGCACAACCCAAGGCTTAACGAGCGCATTGCGCGACTGCCCGGATTTGCCGCAATTCACCCCCTGCAGCCCGCCTCCACCATTCAAGGCGCGCTGCGGCTGATGTACGAACTGCAGGAATGGCTTGGGGAGCTGACCGGCCTGCCCGGAGTTTGCCTCACCCCTGCCGCCGGCGCCCATGGCGAGCTGGCCGGGATAATGACCATTGCGCGGGCGCATGAAGCGAAGGGCAACACGCATAAAAAAGTAATCCTCGCGCCCGATTCAGCCCACGGCACAAACCCCGCAACAGCCGCCATGTGTGGATTTCAATTGCGGGTCATTCCGACCCGCGAAAATGGCCGCGTGACGATGGAAGCCTTCAAGGAAGCATTGGGCGACGGGCACGACGTCGCGGGCATGATGGTGACCAACCCTAACACCTGCGGCCTGTTCGAAAAGGACATTCAGCAAATCGCAAAAGCGCTTCATGACGCAGGCGGCTATTTCTACTGCGACGGGGCCAATTTTAACGCGCTGGTCGGCAAGATCAGGCCCGCCGATTTTGGTGTCGATGTCATGCACATCAACCTTCACAAGACGTTTTCCACGCCCCATGGCGGCGGCGGTCCAGGCTCCGGCCCCATCTGCTGCACCGAAGAACTGCGTCAATTCATGCCAAAACCCATTGCTTTGCGTGAAAACGATACGTATCGACTGGAGGGGGAAGCGGACCGAAAAAGCGCCTGCGGCCGGATCAAAGGCTTTCAGGGACAGTTTGGCATGCATGTCCGCGCCCTCACCTATATGATG
>CAUJHN010000141.1 GCA_963204825.1 Pseudomonadota bacterium | reverse complement strand
GGATGGGTGGTTGACGCGTTTCCAGGAAATGTCGGTAACGTGCAGAAGACCGTCAACGCCGCCGAGGTCAATGAACGCGCCGTAATCGGTGATGTTCTTGACGAGGCCTTGTACAACGGAACCTTCCTTGATCGTTTCGAGCAGATCCGTACGTGCGACATCGCGGCTTTCTTCCAGAACGGCACGGCGGGAAACAACGATGTTTCCGCGCTGACGGTCCATTTTCAGGATGAGGAACGGCTGCGGCGTGCCCATCAGCGGGCCTACATCGCGCACTGGGCGGATATCGACCTGTGAACCCGGCAAGAACGCAACGGCGCCGCCGAGATCGACCGTGAAGCCGCCTTTGACGCGGCCGAAGATAACGCCTGTAACGCGCTCGCCCTTGTTCGATGCTTTTTCAAGATCGATCCAGACTTCTTCACGGCGCGCTTTTTCACGGGACAGAATGGTTTCGCCTTCGCGATTTTCCATGCGGTCCACGTATACTTCGACGATGTCGCCGACGCGCACTTCAGGATCCTGCCCCGGCATTGTGAATTCACGAAGCGCAACACGCCCTTCGGATTTCAGACCCACGTCGATGATGACGGCGTCTTCTTGTACTTCGATAATTTTGCCTTTGACGACATTGCCTTCAAAAGCCTGAGATTTCATAGATTCGCCCAATAACGCGGCGAATTCTTTCGAATCGCTGTTATCAGCGATCTTCATAGATGCTTTACCCATAATTTTGGTAGTCCTTTCAAGATGGTATGATAGGCGAACCGCGTCCCAGTTTTCTCCAGCTTCGTGGCAGGTGGCGGTGCCTTCAATTGTTCACCCTTGGCCATGCCAGAGGGGCGTAACGGGGCGGTTTTAGCGATTTAAGCCGCCCAATGCAAGTATTTTAAGCTTTTGCCACGCTTTCGGCGATGATCGCGCGGACGATGGAAAGGGCGCGCTCCATGACTTCGGCTTCGTTCAGGGTGGTCGTATCGATGATATGGGCATCGGCCGCCGGTTTCAGCGGCGCGGTATCACGGTCTGAATCGCGGGCGTCACGTTCTTTCATGTCCTTTAAAACGGCGTCATAACTTGTGTTCACGCCCTTGCCCAGCAGTTCCGCAAGGCGACGGCGGGCGCGTTCTTCGGTGTCGGCCACCACAAACAGTTTAACAGGCGCATCCGGGCAGATGACAGTGCCTATATCACGCCCGTCCATGACAACCCCGCCGAAGCCGCTTTGCGGGGTTTTCGCAAAGTTTTTTTGGAAGGCCAGAAGTTCGGCGCGGACAGAGGCGAATTTGGCAACCTTGGAAGCCGCGGTTCCAACGTCGTCCGTTCTAAGGGCAGGGTTCTGCAGGTCTTCGGGCTTCAGGTTTTGCGAGAGCGATTTTGCGGCGTCGTGCGCGATGGTTTCATCGCCGGGGTCTTTACCCGCATCCAGAACGAGTTTGCCGACGGCGCGATAAAGGGCGCCCGTATCCAGATAGGCGTAGCCCAGCCTCGCCGCCAGTTTTCTGGCGAGTGTTCCTTTACCCGATGCGGCGGGTCCGTCTATGGCGATAATCATATGCGGCATGATGGAGGGAGAATAACCATGAACGGGAAAATCATGGAAGCGGAAATTCACGTGACGCATAAAAACCTCCTGCGTTGACCTTATTCCCCTCAGGCCCATCATGGCGTGATTTGCCGGTATCGCCAAACGGGTCTTGCACAAATTTTTGAACGGCGGCGCTTTTCGCCGTGCAGCATTCATGACATCATGGGCGCATGAAAAACATGCTTTTGATGACGACAATATTTTTCCTTTTTGGATGCGCGACAGGCATAGATCCCAATAAATACAATCCCGACAAGGCCGCGCGGGAGGATTTCAAACTTTGCCACGGATATAGCTGCACATATAAAAGCGAGACGGGATTCACCGATGCCGAGTGGGGCAGTGTGACCGCCCTGTTTCCGGCAAAGGATGCTGTGGAAGAGCGCAGCAAAATCGGCCAGGCGATTGCCACGATGGAGCGGTTTTCAGGGGTGAAAACGGGCACATCCGCAGATTTGCCCATGGCTGTCTCCTTTAAGGAGAATAATTATCAGCTGGATTGCATCGATGAGACGATCAATACCACGCATTATGTGGGATTTCTGCAGCAGGCGGGACTTTTGAAGTTTCATGAAATAACGGAACCTACGCACCGCGGCTATTTCATCGACGGGCGGTGGCCTCATAATACCGCGGTGATCAAGGAGAAAAATTCCGGCGCGTTGTTCGCGGTCGATTCCTTCTATCGCGGCAACGGAGAGGAACCTTATATTGTGCCACGGCAAAGCTGGCTCGCGGGATGGAAACCGCCAGGCGCCAACCAGTGATTATTGCTTCGGGATTTCCTTGCCGTTTTTCCAACAATATTCGAACTGGCGGCGCGGCATTGTGCTGGGGTGATAAGAATCATGCGGCCTTTTTGATGCTGGGTGAACCGGATAGTCTATTCATCAAATCCACGAAGTGCGGGAAGCTTGTGGCGACGGGCGCGATATCGTCGATGGTAACGGCCTGCTCCGAAGCCAGCCCCATCACGAGAAAGCTCATGGCGATGCGGTGATCCAATGCGGTTTCAATGAGGGCGCCGCCGCGCGGGGGCTGGCCGTTGCCGTAGATAGTAAGAGAGTCCTGGCCCATCTCAAGCTTCACGCCGCAGGATTCGAGGCCCTTGACCATGACGGCGAGGCGGTCGGATTCTTTTACGCGCAGTTCTTCGAGGCCTGTGCAGCGGGTCACGCCGCTGGCAAAAGAGGCCGCAACGAAGAGAGCGGGGAACTCGTCGATCATGCTGGGCACGCGCTCTTCGGGCACGGTGATACCCTGCAATGTTTTTGTCCCGCGCAGATAAATGTCGGCGACGGGTTCGCCGGCTTCGGTGCGTTCGTCCTCGAAGGTGATATCCGCGCCCATCTCTTTCAGGCACAGGAAAATCCCGTTGCGGCGCGGGTTCATGCCGATGCGCGGCAGGATGACTTCGGAGCCTTCACAGATCAGCGCAGCGACGGCCGGAAAGGCCGCTGAAGACGGATCGGACGGGACGTAAATCGGTTTATCGCCGGCCACCATGTCCTGGCCGCCTTTGAGATGAATGGCCTGCGCCCCGTCTGCCAGATTTTCTACATCCACTTTGACGCCAAAGTGGCGCAGCATATTTTCCGTGTGATCACGCGTCGGCTTCGTTTCAATCACCGTGGTGACGCCATCGCCGCGAAGGCCCGCCAGCATGATCGCGGATTTCACCTGCGCGGAAGCGACGGGGAGTTTGTATGTGATGGATTTCGGGTTTGCCTCCCCGTGCACGGTCATGGGAAGGCGTCCGCCTTCGCTGGTTTCGAATTTTGCGCCCATCGATTCCAGTGGCGTTATAATGCGGCCCATTGGGCGTTTGGTCAGCGAAGCATCGCCGTGGAACGACGCCGTAATAGGATGTCCGGATACAAGCCCCGCGAGAAGGCGGGTGGATGTTCCGCTGTTACCCATTTCCATGGATTGAGAGGGGGATTTCAGATTGCCCAGGCCGACGCCTTCGGCGCTCCAGATCCCGTCTTTCAGTTTTTCGATTTTTGCGCCCATGGCGCGCATGGCGGCGGCGGTGTTTAAAACATCTTCGCCTTCCAATAGCCCGTGCACGATCGTCTTGCCCTTCGCGAGGCCGCCCAGCATGAGCGAGCGGTGGGAGGTGGACTTATCACCCGGAATCGCCGCTGTGCCTTTCAGAGGGCCGGATTTGAGGGACTGGAACGGTGTTTTTTCGCCTGCATGTGTCATGCGGCTTTTCTAGCGGGATGAAGGAGTAAAAGCAAGATTGGCTTATTTGTCGAAGACGCTCAGATCGCCCTTATAGCCTTCCAGGAATTTGTTGAAGTCAGTGAGAGGAATCGCGCGAGAATAGCGGAAACCCTGGACTTCGTCGCATTTTTCTTCAATCAGGAAGGCTTCATGCTCCTTCGTTTCCACACCTTCAGCGATAACTTTCAGGTTCAAGGAGTGGCCAAGGCGCACGATGGTGCGGGCAATGGCCGCGTCGTCATGATTGTTCAGCGCGTTCCGGATAAAGGACTGGTCAATCTTCAGGCGGTCGATCGGGAACTGGCGCAGGTAGGACAGCGAGGAATAACCCGTTCCAAAATCGTCAATCGCAAGCTCAACGCCGAGCGCGTGCAGTTGCTGCAACGTTTCGATCGTGTGATTGATGTCGTCCATAAAGACGCTTTCGGTAACTTCAAGCTCAAGAAGATGCGGTTTCAGACCGCTTTCTTTCAGGCATTTGGAAACATGATTAACAAGATCGCTTTGATAGAATTGCGCGCCGGAGACGTTTACCGCCACGCGGATGTCATGCCCGGCCTTCTGCCAGGCGGCAGCCACGTTACAAGAGTGCTGGATAACCCATTCACCGATAGGAACGATCAGCCCGGACTGCTCGGCAATCGGTACGAATTCCGCAGGCGAAATGAATTGTCCGCCAGCTTTGCTGTCGTCTTTTTTGAACCAGCGAAGCAAGCCTTCGGCGCCGATGATTGTTCCCTTGTTTAAATCAAACTGCGGCTGGAAGAAAAGCTGCAGTTCTTTTGCTTCCATTGCGTCGCGCAGATCCCGCAACAGCTGGAATCTCTGCTGTACGGCGCGGTCGAAATCCTCGGAATATTCCTTGATCGT
Organism: Pseudomonadota bacterium; assembly: GCA_963204825.1. Lineage (GTDB taxonomy): Bacteria > Pseudomonadota > Alphaproteobacteria > Micavibrionales > Micavibrionaceae > Micavibrio_A. The sequence continues at coordinate 947 of CAUJHN010000141.1, read as the reverse complement.
ATCGCGGCCTTCTTCCTTGGCGCGGTTCAGCGCGATATCTGCATTCTTCAGGACCTGATCGGGGTCGATAGCGTCATCAGGGAATGTCGAGACGCCGACAGAAGCCCTGATTTGAAAGCTTTCGTTGAAAACTTTGAAGGGCTCTGCGCGAATGACCTTCACAACTTTTTCGGCGACGTCGCGCGCGCTGTTGATGTCGGTGGACAGCGGCATGGTGATGGCGAATTCATCCTCTCCTGCCCTTGCGACGACTGCGGATTCCGGCAGCGCCGCGCGGAGACGTTTTCCAACCCCGCGCAGAATCGCATCCCCGACGTTATGGCCCATGGAATCGTTGATGTCTTTGAAATGGTCGAGGTCCATCGCAATGACGGCAAAACGTTTCATGCGGCTTTCGTCATCGTCATTCGCCTTGCGCGCCTGATCGGTGAGTTTTTGCAAGAAGTGGATGCGGTTCGGAAGACCCGTCAACTGGTCAAAGTACGCGAGCTTGTGGATCTTGTCTTCGGCGGCGGATTTGATCTGCCTGATGTTATCAGCGTTTTGTTGAATCAGCGTCTGCACCATGGCAATCGCGCCGCCGACTTCGTCCCTGTCGTCGAATGGCGATGCCTTTATTTCGGGCGCTTCCGGGCTTTCCGCCGCGGACATCAAATTATCGCGCATGAAGAGAATGGGTTCCAGAAGCCATTTGGACAGCGAGATCATCAAGACAACGGTGACGAACGCGGACATCAAAAGCATTATGGCGACAGTCTGATTCACGTAGTCCAGCAAAGCGGGCGCGACATTGCGTGCATCCAAACGCGCGACAACGATATATTGGCCGGGCATGTCATCAGCAAGGTAAACGACTTCGTAGAAAGCGCCATCAGAAGAGCGATATGTGCGATCCAGCGAATTCGCGTCCAGCAACACCATCGCGACGGGTTCCCCATACGACCCAA
>CAUJHN010000140.1 GCA_963204825.1 Pseudomonadota bacterium | reverse complement strand
TATCTGCGATGTCGACGAACAATATTCCGGCGCCGTCGTTGAAAAACTGACACAGCGTAAAGCGGAACTGCGCGACATGCGCCCTTCCGGTGCCGGTAAAACGCGCGTCACTTTCCTTGCCCCATCGCGCGGCCTGATCGGCTACCAGTCGCAATTCCTGACTGACACGCGCGGCACAGGCCTGATGAACCGCCTGTTCGACAGCTACGGCCCTTACAAAGGCGATATCCCGGCCCGCCGCAACGGCGCTCTGATTTCCACGGACAAAGGCGACGCCGTCGCCTACGCCATCTGGAAACTGCAGGACCGCGGCATGATGTTCATTGGCCATGGTGACAAAGTTTACGCCGGTATGGTCGTGGGTGAACACTCACGCGAAAACGACCTCGAAATCAACGTCCTGAAAGGCAAGCAGCTGACCAACGTTCGTGCCGCCGGCGCAGACGAAGCCGTCGTACTCGTCCCACCGAAGAAAATGTCTTTGGAAGAAATGATGTCCTACATCAACGATGACGAGCTGGTAGAAGTCACGCCAAAGGGTCTTAGACTTCGCAAGAAATTCCTGGACAGCAACGCCCGCGACCGCGCCAAAAAAGACGCCAAGAAAGCAGCGGAAGCTTAAGCCAACATCTCCACAAAACGTTATCCCCCGGCTTGACCGGGGGATCCATGGATTCCCCGCCTACGCGGGGAATGACTCTGTTATGGCTTAGAAAGCGCGTTTCTTAGGGCGTTGTGCGTGGCCATCGGAACGCTGCCCGCCATCCTTACGGAATTTCTGGCCTTCGGCACGTTTTGCACCGCCGTCTTTAGAAACATAAGGTTTCTTGAAGCTTGTGTTGCTACGTCCTTCGGAAGACCCGCCTTCACGTTTCTCGAATGGACGGTCAGAACGATTATCATCACGTTTCTTGAACGGCTTCTTGAAATTGCCTTCTGAACGGAACGGACGATCGGATGAATTCTCATCCCGACGGAAAGGTTTCTTGAAAGAACGCTCGCCGCCTTCATTCTCGTTAAAGAACTTCTTCTTGAAGGGCTTCTTAAATCCGCCTTCTTTCCGGTTTTCGCCTTCGAAGCGTGTCTTTTTGTAAGCATCCGGATTAGAAGCAAAATCACCGTCTTCGCGTTTCTTGAACGGCTTCTTGAAACCGTCTTTTTTGAACGGGCGATCGTTGTTGAAATTCCGTTCACCGCGATCCGGGCGGTCATTCTTCCATTCACGGCGCTGCGGACGGGAATCGAACGCGCCTTCCGTGCGCTCTTGACGGTCGAAGTCATTCGCCGGGTCCCAGCCGTTCTCGCGGCGTTTCTTGCGGTCGGCGCGGCCAAATGGCTTGCGCTCCTTCAATCCACCTTCTTTTTTTGGACCATAAGAACGCTCGCCATCAAATTTCTTACCAAACGGCTTTTTACCAAAAGGTTTCTTGCCCCCGAACTTCTGACGACCGTAGCCACCTTCACGTTTATCGGAATTTGCGGCTTCTGGATTCAGCATGCGTTCGATATCGCGCCATAAGTGTTTTTCTGCGGGTGAAATAAACGAAACTGCATGGCCTTTCGCGCCGGCGCGCGCCGTGCGGCCGATACGGTGGACGTAATCTTCAGCCACCTGCGGCAGGTCATAATTGATAACGTGCTCGATATGCGGAACATCAAGCCCACGCGCCGCAACGTCCGTTGCCACCAGAATGCGAATGGCAGACTTGCGGAACAACTGAATGACCTTATCGCGCTGGCGCTGACGAAGACCGCCATGGATGGCTTCCGATGTGTGCTCATCTTTGTTTAGTTTTGCGGAAAGTTTATCCGCGCCATGCTGCGTGCGCACGAAGATGATGACAGACCCTTCACGCTTATTCAGTTGCAGCATCAACTCGTCATATTTTTGTTCCTGATTAACAAACTGTGTTTCCTGAACGATATTTTCGCCTGGCTTCGATTGTGTGCCAATCGAAACGCGCTCGGGGTTGTTCAGATATTGTTTAGAAAATTTAATGATATTGTCCGGAAACGTAGCAGAGAACATCATCGTCTGACGCTCCAATGCAGTTTCGGACAGAATGGAATCAATCTGCGGAAGGAATCCCATATCCAGCATACGGTCCGCTTCATCGAGAACGCAGAAGCCCACGCGGTCAACAAGATCAGAATTGGAACGAAGGTGATCGTTGATACGCCCGGGTGTCCCAACGATCAGACGCGGACGACGATCCAACTGCGCATATTGTTTGCCGATAGGCTCGCCGCCGATCAGCAGCGCGGTCTTGATGCCTTGCGGCCCTTTGTTCATATCGCCGATCATCTTGCGGGCGACATCATGCACCTGGCTCGCAAGTTCACGTGTCGGCAGCATTACAAGCGCGTGCGCCTGTGGGTTGTTCATCAGGAAGTTAATCATCGGCACGCAGAACGCGCCTGTCTTACCTGTACCCGTCTGCGCGGAACCGAGGATATCGCGGCCTTCGAGGCCAAGCGGAATCGCCATCGCCTGAATCGGCGTGGGTGTTTCGAATTTCATGTTTTCAAGGGATGTTTGCAGCGCAGGGTTCAGCGCAAACTCTTTAAAGTTTGTGGTCATCATAGTTCTTTCATCATAAAAAGCGCGCCTCACAATGAAGCGGGCTTAGCGGTCTTTGCCGCGGTTAAGCATCAAGTTGATACTGAAAACCGCTTGTGCCGCCCGAATGATGAGGGGGGAGAGGATGACTGTATCGCGGGAAAATTCGACTTTATCGTTATTTATCAATGGTTTGTCGAAAGCCCAAAACCTAATTGCAGGCAATGTATCTCATATGTGAATGGCATATGTCAAGAAATTAACGAACCCCGTCATTGCGAGGAGGCCGCAGGCCGACGCGGCAATCCATCTTACAATGGGTCGGCTATATCGAAGGGTGGATTGCTTCGTCGTTTCACTCCTCGCAATGACGGCTTTGTTAAAATTTTCAAATTTCTACTTGCACACAGACAACTATCTGTGTTTCCATGAATGCATGAAACAACGTCAGATGAACAATTACGGCATCTTTTCCTCCGCCTCGGCAAAGCTCGGAGCGGATACCGCCGTGTGTCATTGCTGACGATGTAACCTTTATATCTGTCGGCTTTACCAAAGAAAGGCTGACAGGTTATCTCCCCAAAATATAAAGAAGATTCCCTAATCATCCTTTCGAAACAAACGAAAGGAATGTGTCGTGCGTGACATCGAAATCATAACACCCCGTCTGGTCCTTCGCGTACCCCGGCCTGAAAACGCACGCGAAGTGAACGCGGCCGTCAACGAAAACTGGCACGAGCTCCAGAAATGGATGTCGTGGAGCCATGAAGGTGCGAACGCGCTGGAAGCGACGGAACATTATATCGGCGTCACCGTTCCCGAAAATCTTGCGAAGGGCGATCTGCCCCTGCATGGTTTCTGCCGCGAAACGGGCAAATTCGTCATTGCAACCGGCATCCATACAGAAGACGAAAATCGCTCGGCAGGCTATTGGGCCGCCGTACCATTCCATGGAAAAGGCTACGCCACCGAAGCATGCAACGCCGTCCTCCGTTATGCCTTCGATGCAATGGGTGCACCCGAAATGCATATCTGCCACTATGAAGGCAACGGCCCCAGCGAACGTGTGATCCGCAAACTCGGCTTCACCGAAAACGGCGTGCGCATCAAAGGAAAAGCTCGCTGCCTTGATGACAAACTTATCGACGTGCATGACTATGTGATGCGTGATCCCGCTGTCTTACCACCATTGCAAGTCAAATGGAGGCCGCGATGTCGCTAAACCGTAACATCCGTCTGATATCCGCACACGGCATGTTCACGCACATGCTGTTTTTATTGCCGATCATCCTGCCGTATTATCAGTCCATCGGCCTGACCTTTCGCGACTTTCTGATCGGGGAGGCCGTGTTCTCCGCCGTAGTCATCCTGTCCGAAGTCCCTTCGGGCTGGATTTCCGATGTCTGGAAGCGGCGCACGACATTGGTGCTGGGCGCCTTCATCGCACTTGCGGGATATGCAACGTTAATGTTTGCGGAAGGATTTTGGACCGCCACCTTGGCGCAAGGAATCATCGGCGTGGCCGTCGCGCTCAACTCCGGCACCAACACGGCCCTGCTCTACGACCTTCTGCACGAAGAAGGCCGCGAAGAAGACTATCGCAGGCTTGACGGCCACCGCCATGGAATCAGCTTCTACGGCACGGCCCTCTCCTGCCTTGCGGGCGCGTTCTTGTTCCAGATCCACCCGAAGCTGCCGCTGATGTTCGATCTGCTGGCCATTCTCACGGCGATGATCTGCATCGCCATGGTGCGTGAACCCGTGCGTTTTCAAAAGAGCGTGGAAAAACACATGTTCCACGATATGTGGGTGACGATGAAATACGCCCTTTCCGGCCATCCGGAAATCACGGGGATCATCATCGTCTCCACGGTCCTGATGAGCACGACCAAACTTATGTTCTGGTCGCAGCAGGCCTATTACAGCGAAGCGGGTCTGAACGTGCTATGGTTCGGTGTTATCCTGACAGGCAGCTATATCCTTGGCGGCCTAGCCGGACAGCTCAGCCACAAAACAGAGAACTGGGGCAGCAACCGTTCCGCGCTCGGCGTCACGCTCGGCACCCTCATCGTCGCTTGCACAGTTCTGGCGAATGTAACATCGATATGGCTTGGCATGATCCTGTTCTTTACGGGCACGCTGGCCTATGCCGTGGGACAGCCGCGCACAAACAACGCGATCAACAAACGCGTGGGACCGGAACGCCGCGCGACGATACTATCCACCGCGAACCTGATGATCCATTTCCTGTTCATCCCCAGCAGCGTGGTATTGGGCTACATTGCGGATAAAGGAAATATCGGCGACGCCCTGCTCTACCTAGCCGCGCAGATGCTGATCCTGGGATCGGCGGGATTGTGGCTGTGGGGCAGAAAAACTACGCCGCAAGTTCAACCATAACCGGCACATGATCCGACGTTTGTTCCCAATCTCTTGTTTCCATGAAAATCTCGTGGCGCTTGAGTTTGGGGGCGAGCGGCTGCGTCACCCATATATGGTCAAGCCGTCGCCCGCGGTTAGAAACTTTCCAATCATGGTTGCGGTAACTCCACCATGTATAGCATTTTTCGTTTTCAGGCACGAAGTGGCGGATCGCATCATGCCAATCGAGCGCGCCATACATCTTCGTGAGCTTCTCCACCTCAATCGGCGTGTGTGACACGACTTTGAGCAGGGATTTATGACTCCACACATCGTGCTCAAGCGGCGCGATGTTAAAATCACCCACCGCGATAACATTCTGATCTTTGGAATACCGATCCTTGAACCACGCGCCGATCTCATCGACGAAATCCAGCTTGTGCGCGAATTTATCGTTCGCCTCCACATCCGGAATATCCCCGCCCGCCGGGATGTAAATATTGTGCAACTCAAACCCGTCGAATGATGCAGCAATATGGCGGCAATCTTCGCGCCCCACGCGGTGATGAATGTCTTTTGAAAGAAACGGCACTTTGGATAAAATCGCCACGCCGTTATAGGATTTCATACCGTTGAAATGCTGGTAAATATACCCCTCCGGCGCGAACGCTTCCGCCGGAAAAAATTCATCCGGACATTTCGTTTCCTGCAGGCAGACGATATCTGGCTCCAGCCTGCGCATCATCTCCACCACAATCGGCGCGCGCAGCCGAACAGAGTTTATATTCCACGTAACGATTTTCATTCTTTATGCTTTAGTATGATCATACCCACATTTAGTACACTTCTTGTAAGGCAAGTTATGAAAGACATTGAACAAGAGATGCGGGGTATAGTTGTAAAAAATATTAAGGTCACATTCGGGGCATTTAAAAAGAAACAACCTTAATATATTAAAAGCTACAAAACCCAAGAACCACAGAACACCCAGTGAAATCAGCCACTCATTATTAAATCGAATACCGTTTTCAGTGAAAAACACGGCAAGAGCAAAAGGCAAAATCATATAAGCGATTGTAAGAACCTGATACAAAAACGCCTTTTTATAAACACTTAACTTCATAGATCCCCTTGAGGCTATATTAAAACGGCAAGCCACCACTACCCATCATACCGGGCGGAAGGCCGAGTTCGGCCATCATCTTGTTCGTCTCATCGGCCATTTTCGTGTCGGCCTTGCCCTTCGCGTCATTGATCGCGGCTTTGAGCAAATCTTCCAGAACTTCCTTATCCGACGCCACAACAATAGAAGGATCGAGCGTAATGGACTGACATTGCCCCTTGCACGTCATGACGACCTTCACGAGTCCACCGCCGGATGCACCATCCACCGTCGTGTTGCCCATCTTCTCCTGCATCACGCCCATTTTCTCCTGCATGGCTTTCGCCTGCTGCATCATTTTCGCGATATTCATCTATCATCAATTCTCTTTAGAAACTTTCATATAAAAAACCAGTTCGGGATCGCCCTCATCCAGATTGTCTATCCGCCCGCTTTCCCGAAATCCCGTGCGTGCCAGAAGTTTTTGCATGGGCTGATTGCTCTGGTTGGTGGACGTCCACAATGTATCGGTCTTACATATACTCGACAGATAATTTAGAAAAGCCTCGCCGATTCCCTGCTGTCTGGAATTTTTATCAACCATCAGCATTTCAATAAAACCCCGATGGAAGAAATTGTAATTCAGCGCGGCATAAGCGACAATAGTCCCGCTCCTTTCCGCAATGAAACATTCGCCCTTGCCCACCCAGTCAGCAATCTCTTTTCTCCGCCCCGGTTCCTTGAAAACAACACTGTCTATTTCAAACAGCTTGTTTAGATCGTTTTCCGTTGCTAGCCTGAAATTCATTCAAGCCTCTTAATTTTCTTCTTTTGAATGAATTTTTTTCAGTTCCGCATCCGGGAAAATTTCGAACACCTGCCGCACCAGCGTCTGCGCCTTCATATCGTCAAAACGTTTTTGTTCCACCGCCTTCGCGCCTTCCGCCAAGGTCATCGCCCCCGGCGCGGTGGACACGGATACCATCCAGCGCTTGCCTGTCGCGGCCTTAAGCGCTACGCCCAATTCCTGCGCAAGATTTTGTGGGGCCTCAGGTGCAGGACGGAATTCCAATCGCCCTTCTTCCAGCTTCACCAGATGCACGTAAAGGTAAACCCAGCTGGCCAGCGCAACATAACCCGCCTGCGAGAGCGCCGCCTGAACATCCGTGAGCGAAGCTATTTCCGTCACCGGCGCTGGCACGGCTTCCATCTTTACCGCGGCAGCAGAAGCACCGCCGCCGGATACATTCACCGTTTGATACGCGGCCGCACCGCCGCCCGGTCCCGGCGCTATCGGCGCGTTCGATACAGGAACCCCGCCATCCTTGATCTTCTTGATCAGATCCGCAGGATCCGGAAGATCCGCAGCATAGGCGAGCCTTATAATCAGCATCTCCGCCGCCTTTTGCGGCGCAGGCGCATAATTCACTTCGTTTATGCCTTTCAGCAAAATCTGCCACACACGGGCGAGCGCAGGCATGGAAAGCTTCGCAGCCAGATCCGCCGCGCGGTTCATTTCATTCGCGGCCATCACCTGCAGCGTATCGCGCATGCTCGGCACCGCACGCAGCTTCGTCAAAAGATGCGATAGATCCAGCATATCGCCGATAATCACAGACGGATCTGCGCCTTTGCGGTACAGATCTTCCATGATGGCGAGAGCGCCTTCGCACTCTCCCGTCACGGCTTTTTGCAGCAAATCCAGCACGAGTCCGCGGTCGGCGAGCCCCAGCATGTCTTTTACTTTTTGCGCGGTAACTTCGCCTTGGGAAAGCGCAATCGCCTGATCCAGCATCGACAAGCCATCCCGAGCGGAACCGTCCGCCGCGCGCGCGATCATGGAAAGCGCTTCGTCTTCCGCGCTCACGCCTTCTTTCTCACAAATCGTTTTGTAATAGGCACCGAGCGTCTCCGCATCGATGCGCCGCAGGTCGAACCTCTGGCACCGAGACAAAACCGTAACGGGAACTTTCCGGATTTCAGTCGTTGCGAAAATAAACTTCACATGCGGCGGCGGCTCTTCCAGCGTCTTAAGCAACGCATTGAACGCGTTTTTCGAAAGCATGTGCACTTCGTCGATGATGTAGATCTTGTACCGCGCGGAGGTCGGCGCATACCGCACCCCGTCCAGAATTTCGCGGATATCGTCAACGCCCGTGCGCGATGCCGCATCCATCTCAAACACATCCGGATGCCGGTCTTCCGTAATCGCCTTGCAGATATCGCAATCATCCGTCGGCCCCGTCGTTGGCCCCGCTTTTCCATCCGGCCCGGTGTAATTTAGCGCCTTCGCAATAATCCGCGCCGTCGTCGTCTTTCCCACCCCACGGATACCGGTCAGCATGAAAGCATGCGCAATCCGCCCGCTTTCGATGGCGTTCTTTAAGGTGCGGACCAGCGCCTCCTGACCAATCAGATCGTCAAAGTTCTTGGGACGGTACTTGCGGGCAAGGACGCGGTATTCTTTCTGGCTATCGGACATAAGTTATACGTAGAGCGATTCCGGAGTCATTTCAAACGGAATGGTCTTAAAATTATTTTCATAATTTCAAAAGACTGGCAGAAACTTTTTCCTGAAACACACAAAGCCCTCATACGAGGGCTTTGCCAAAAATTTGTCGTATGCTTCAATATAACCTAATATTATGGCCTCAGCCCCGGCCTTACGCTTGGCAACTCTTTTAAATTTCCGAGTGCTGGAGCCTTCTTTTGGATAGCCTCGACCCGATCCGCATTAGCATCCATAATTTCTCCTATTCGACTGCCAGCTGGAGGACCTTCTTCAATGCAATCTCCCATAGCTTTTAGGTGAGGCCGCACAGCTTCTTGAAGCTGCGCATCCTGCTCAGGTGTGCGAGGAAGTTGTTCTGGCTTACCAGTATTAATCGCAGGATCATTCAGCGCGCTTTGCATCGCCCCCAACTGACAACCTATATTCCATGCGCCGCGTAAATCCGTGCCAGCAACCACGTTTCCCGTGCTGCCTTCCGATTCAAAACCAAACCCCATAACGATAGTCCTTTCATAAATTTTTAACTCATTAAAATAATATGAAAAATATGAAGGTCAGCGCAAATTCTGCTATCAATTCATTGTTTTAAAAAGGTTTTTATCCTGAATACAACTAAAGGGCGGGCTAATGACTATCGAAAAGCCGGTTGATACATTTTGCGGAAATACACGGACCCGTATACGGACAGGTGGTCGTCGTCTTTATAATAGGCCTCCCCTTCACCCATCATCGGACATCGCCCGTCTTGGCACATCGTCTTCGAAATATCGATCAGCTTGAAATCGTGGTTTTTTTTCAACGACATTAATGCTGCATCCACCTGCGCCTGCTGCTTGTGATGTTCTTCCAGCGGGATAAACAGCGCAGAAGGGGTTCCAAACCGCATCTGGCGGATAAGGTAGAGGCGGATCTTTTGCTCCGGGGCTACGGGCGCTTCCGTGACGATGACGACCTTCCTTCCTTGGGCTTTGAACATTTCGATCATTTCCCCAAGGTAAAATTCAAATGGCTTTTGGTGCAGCTCCTTGCCTTTTTTATAATGGTGTTCCAACAGCTCGACATAAGCACTCCACCGCGCAACAAGAACGATGGTTTTAATATCTGGATGCAGGGTAAGGAATTCTACAGTGCCGCGGTTAATTTCATTACATTTCGCTTCCATACTTGGTATATCGGATACAGACGGCATGCAGGCGCGGTATCCCAGATGATAGCCTTTAACCTGATTCTCCCGCGCGAGTTGATCAAACCCGATACGGGTTGCGGCCGAATGAGAATCTCCCCACAGGATGAAAGATTCCTTATCTTTTTCATCACCCAGTATGGCTTTATATCCCGCCGCCTGCTTGATATCGATTTCCGGCAAGGTTGGCGGCGGCTCAATATCCGCAAGCTCGCGGACATTTTTATCAAACCGCTCAGGCAGCCCATCACTCCGCGCGATCATCAATCCCAATGCGATAAACAGGCCGCAGACAATCGCCGTTACCAAAAACAGGCTTTTCCCTCGCAATAATTGCTGCGCCCTTGCGGGCTGTTCGATAAACCGCCAGCTAAGATAGGAAACGCCTACGCAGACAATGAACAGAACACCCATCCATGCAGCATTAAACTTCCACGGCGCGGCATATTTAAAAAATACGATCAGCGGCCAGTGCCACAGATAAAGCGAATAGGAAATCTTCCCAAAAAATATAGCGGGTCTTAGGGATAAAAGGCGCTGCCCCAGATAGGTTCCTTCCCGTCCCGTATATATGATCAACGCCGCCCCCATGACAGGGAGCGCCGCGCTGTACCCCGGAAAAGGCATATCGGATTTAAAGAACAGCACCGCCAGACCGATAAATCCTATCCCGCACAAAGAAAGCGCGTTCATCATTTTTACGTTTTTCAGGGCGGGAACGTAACCCAATGCGAGAATAGACCCCGCTAGCAATTCCCACGCCCGCGTTGGTAAATTGTAAAACACAAACGACGGGAATGCAGAAAGCAGAACACAGGACACTATGAAGGAAATGCCGCACAAGGTCAGAACGGCCGCCTTCCGGCTAAAGCCTGGCTTTGCCGCCAGCGCCATCAGCATCAGCGGGAAGATAATGTAGAATTGTTCCTCCACCGCCAACGACCATGTGTGCAGCAAAGGCACATAATTCGAATCCGGCTCAAAATATCCGGCGTTCATCCAGAAAAGAATATTGGACGCAAACCCCGTCGTGGCCGATAGCATTTCCCCAAAGTAGGTAAAATCCTCCGGTAAAAGATGACTGTAGGCGAGCGCCGCCGTCACCGCCAAAACGGTAAACAGCGCCGGCAGGATGCGCAAAATCCGGCGCTCATAAAATCGCGCCAGTGAAAACCGCCCCACCGCCAGATCGGATGCAATGATGGATGTGATTAGATAACCGGAAATAACGAAAAAGACATCGACGCCCACAAACCCGCCGTGCAGAGGCAGGCCAAGATGGAATAGTACGACGGGGATCACCGCCAGCGCACGCAAACCGTCGATATCGGATCTATAAGGAAGCGCTGCGCTCAAACCGGTTAAACCACAAAGAAATTAACGGTGGAAGGCCGGACGCGACCCGGAGCGAATTCGTTGCGGCTGCTGCCTTTCGGCCCTGACCGGATTGGCGAAGCTACCGCCCGCGCCGACCTTCCGAGTGGTTATTTAACGGATCTGGCGCGAACGGTCAATTTATTAGAAAGACGGGGCGTTGGAAGGATGAATGAATTTACCTTTCTTATCCACGTTCTTGGCAAGCCAGTGACTGTTGCTCGCACACAGAAGCGCAAATTCACCCTCAGACATGTGAGCGAGCTCCGGCGGCGCGACAGGATCACCGGCAAAGGCAGCAACCGTTGCTTCTGTAACACTCATTATTGCTACTTCAGGAGCTCGTAGTTTAAGACTCGCAGACATATGGATAGACCCTCATATTAACTTTTATTGTTTTAATTCCCATAATTACATAACGCAAATATTCGGCTGTTGCAATCTTTTTTAAAAATGGGTAACAGAAAGGCCGGTTATAAATATTCCTTAACGCCGTTGTAGCTCAGGGGTAGAGCAACGCATTCGTAATGCGTGGGTCGAAGGTTCAATTCCTTTCAACGGCACCATTTCCCTTCCCGTTAACTAATAATGCGGCGGTTTATCCCGCGCGGCCTGTTCCGTGACGCTCAGGGCCTTATCCCCCGAATCCGCCGCCATTTCCAGTTCGCTCAATTTCGCCGTGGTGAGTTCCAGCCGGCGTTTTAACGCGTCTATCTCCCGGCCCTGCCGGATAAACCCGTCGCTCAGATCCTGAATCTGCTGTTCCTGGTGGGCCAGGATGGTCTCTATCTTTTGCAGCCTGTCTTCGTTCATGCCCCTTCATAGCAAGCCGCACCGCGTCCCGAAACAGGATTCTTGCTTGATCGGCCACGGTTTGCCCTTTAAGTCAGGGGAGACATGACCGATGCGTCCCCCATCACCCCATCCAAAGCCCCATGGCTGAAAACCATGGCCAGCCCCGCTATTCTTTTTTACACGCTGCCATGGCTGATGGTTTTACTGATCGCCGGCACCATCGCGCAAAAAGACCTCGGCATTTATCTGGCGCAGAAAATGTTCTTTTCTTCCTGGATTCTCTGGTTCGGTCCTTTTCCATTGCCCGGCGCCTATCCCGTCCTGGGCCTCATGACGCTTTGCCTTCTCGCCAAATTCCTGCTTTACAGCCCCTGGCGCGCGCATCAATCCGGAATCATTCTGGCCCATCTCGGCGTTCTCATTCTCCTGATCGGCGGCATGATCACGGCGGCCACGCAAACCGAAGGCTTCCTCTCTCTCAAAGAAGAACAGTCCGGCAATACGGTATCCGACTATCACAGCCGCATATTGCGCATCGAAAAAAACGGAAAGGATTTTGCGGCCATCCCTTATGATAAGCTGCGCAAAGGCGAAGCGGTATCCGTAGACCTGCCCTTTTTTGTAAAAATCGAAGATCTTTGCCAGAACTGCATTCCCGCCTGGGTGGAAAATCCGGAAGGCCGTCAGGGCTTCGCGCAGAAAGTCACGCTACAGCAAAGACCGCTCGAAAAAGAAAACGAAGCCAATCTTTATGGTGCGACCTTTTCGATATCCGGCGCAGCAAAACAGGACGGCATATATGTATCCATGGAAGAAATCCCCCGTAAGGCCGAAATTAAAGCAGGCGGAGATGTCTACGCCCTCTCAATTGACCGCGCCCGCACAATTTTACCCTTTGAAATCACTTTAAAGAATTTCACGCGTGACATGCACCCGGGCACGGACATGGCGCGGGGATTTTCTTCGGACATCATCGTGCAGGATGGCGCCGTTAAATGGCCCTATAAAATTCGCATGAATGAACCGCTGCGCTATAAGGGGTATACATTCTACCAGGCCTCCTTCAGCGTCCGTCCCGATGGCGAATATTCAGTCTTCAGCGTCGTGCGCAACAAAGGCCGGATCTTCCCCTATATTGCGAGCGCCATTATCTTCGCCGGGCTTTTGCTGCACGTTATCATCCGCCTTAGAACCGCGAAGGAGAAGGCAACATGATGCGTCTTCTCTTTTTCCTTTTCCTGCTTTTTCCGGTTTCCGCACACGCCGCAGAACTGGACTATAATAATTTTTCCAAAATCCCCGTGCAGCATGAAGGGCGCGTCAAACCCTTCGACAGCTTCGCCCGCATATTCTTGCGGGGATTTAATGGTCACGACTCTTTGGGCAGCATGAGCGCAGATGCGTGGCTGGCTGAAACCCTGTTTGACCCCGCACAGGCGATTGAACGCCCCCTCTTCCGGATTTTAAGACCTGAACTCTTAAATCTCCCGCCGCGGGAAAAGAAATACTACAGCTACGCCGAACTCGCCCCCGCCTTGCAGCAAAAGTCAGAAGCGCTGCAATCCTTGATGAAGACAGACGAAAAATTCTGGAGTGAAGACCAACGCGAACTCGCGCGGCTAAAGGAACTTTCTATTTCGTACGAACAACTGCTGCGCAGTTTTTCCTTTCTTCTGCCCCTCAACATTGAACCGCCACACGCACTGGCCAAAGAGTTGAAGATCACGGAAGAACGCCCCTTCACTTTGCAAGAATACAGCCGCTATGAACGACGTATAGAAGAAAAAGTACGCGCCATCGTCCGCCGGAAAGGAGAAGATCCGGCTCTCTACACGCAAGAAGAACAGGCCGTCGCCCGCTTCGCCTTTAACATGCAAATCCTGCGTGAAGCAGGTGAAAACAGTCTTTTGCTGCGCATTGTTCCCGGGCAGTCCGCCGGCGATGAATGGTTTTCTCCCTGGGCGTTACGGCAATCCGGGCAAGGATCACCCCAAAGCGCCGCCTACATAAACCTCTGGCAGGAAATGGCCAACGCCTATATTGCGCAAGATCAAAAAAACTGGAATGAGACGACGAAAAGAGCCTCTGAATACGCCGCGGCCTTCGCCTCTAAACCGAAAATAACCCTGGAACTTTTATATAACAACTGGCATCCGCTTACCCTTTCGATGGGCTTCTATCTTCTGGCGTTTTTGGGGCTCGTCCTCTACACACTGCACGGTAAGTCATGGCGTGTGCCGGCCTTGCTTTGCCTCTCTGCCGGAGGGCTGCTCCATATCGCCACCATAGTATTACGAATACTGATTCTCTCCCGTCCGCCGGTCGGCACGCTTTATGAATCGATCCTTTTCGTCGCCATGATCTGTGTAATCGTAGGCGTCGTTATCGAAGCTATAAAAAAGGACGGCACGGGGATCCTCAGTGGCTCGGTGTCCAGCCTCTTGCTGCTTTTTATCGCGCAATCCTTTGCCGAAGACGACACGATGAAGATGCTGGTCGCCGTGCTCAACACCAATTTCTGGCTGGCGACGCATGTGCTCTGCATCACTATTGGCTATGGATGGTGTCTCATAGTCTCGCTGCTTTCCCATGTCTGGCTCGTCCGCAGGGCGATGGGAAAGGAAACATCTGATCTAACCGCCATAAAAACCCTTTCCGCCATCGCGCTTTTATTCACCGCCGTCGGCACAATCCTCGGCGGCATCTGGGCGGATCAGTCCTGGGGCCGTTTTTGGGGCTGGGATCCCAAGGAAAACGGCGCGCTGCTCATCGTTCTCTGGTTGATTTGGGTCTTGCACGGAAATATCAGCGGCCATATCAAACGTCTGGCCTTCATCGCGGCCATGGCGGGACTTTCCATTATCGTCGCTCTCGCATGGTTTGGGGTTAACCTGCTCAGCGTCGGTCTGCATTCTTACGGATTTATCACCGGTGTTGCAGCGGGCCTTGGCGCCTTCTGCGCCTTTGAACTCCTGCTGATCGGCCTTTTATGCTGGCGCATCACACAAAGGCAAAAGGCCGCGGCATGACGAAAAATCTTATACTTCTCGGCATGCTTCTTGCCTCCATCCTCGCCTATACCTGGTACGATAACGGCGCACATCAAAAGATAGGGGCGGAGACGCCCCGCCAGCAAACCGTGTTGCAGGAAGCCAGAAATTTTTCCTCTACGACAATGGCAGGCAAAAAATTTGAACTCTCTCATTTCAAGGGAAAGGCCATAGTCCTGAACTTCTGGGCAAGCTGGTGCGCCCCTTGCGTGATAGAATTCCCGCAAATGCTGACCTTGGCCAAAAAAAATCCGGATACTGTTTTTATTTTTCTCTCGCAAGATGACGATTTAACGGCGATAAACCGTTTCATAAAAAAACAGGGGCCAAACGCCCATCTGAACAATGTCATTATCGGACAAGACAAAGGCATGAAGATCGCGCAGGATCTTTATAATACATACAAGCTACCTGAAACATTTCTGATAGATTCGGACCACAGGATCGCCGGGAAAATCATCGGCAACAGCGACGATTGGACAGGGCCGGATATGCAAAAAAGAATTACTGACCTGGCTTTACGTCCACGCTAGCCTGCTGAATGCCTTCATATGGCCGCCCTTCCAGCGCGCCGGGAAGGATTTCAAGACTGCAGTCCTGCCCTTTATTCGCGATAGCCTGACATTGTTTATAGGCTTCATCCATATTTTGTGTCTTCAGCGCTATGCGTAAAGAATACCGCCCGGTCTTCTTATCCGGATAACTTTCAGACGGAGAGCTTATCAGATCCCCGCCGTTCAGCACGGAAGCATAAAAACTTTTAACCTTGAACCAGACAAGCCCCATCATCAGTTGCGATTTATAAGAACCCAGATTGACCGCATAGGATTTTCCGGCGAGTTTAGCCGCCTCATTCTCCTCTATATCGCCCTTGGCAAGAATGCGAACGGGAACATCGGCGTTCCCCGTCTCCATATACAGATTATTCCCGTATATAGTCGTACCGTCATACGCAATGTTGATCTTCTTAGGAAGCGGACGCGCATAGTTTTTGATGGCGCCTTTCTCATCCACAGCCATGTAATACGTTCCGGGCGGAATTTTGCTGAAAAGATAGAACCCGTCGCTTTCCGAGGAGGAGGACATCAGCTTCTCCCCGGAAGGCTTGTAAAGTGAAACCGACATGCCGCGCAAAGGATGCGCCGTATCGGCTTCCCCCCGCCCATAAATAGTCCCGTCGATCTCTCCCGAAATATGCACGGGGAATTCGAGTTCGGCGACATGGCCTTCGCGCGGAACGATAGACGCACCTTCATATCCTGAAATCCAGAACGGATCGGGCAGAGAACTGTCATCCAGAAGAACGTCCGTCAATTTCATCCGCGCCATGTTGCGAAACAGGGCATATCCCTTTTCGTTGGTCGTTTCGCGCCCGCCGTTCTGCGGCGCAATTACGACCGCGCCTTCAACGGGCTCGTCGTCGCCATCGAACTGATTATTCCCGTCCTTATCCAAAAAGACGAAGGCGCTCAGCGCACCGCTCGACGTTCCCTGCCGCTCGAAAGATTTATATATTCTTTCCTGCGGATCGCGAACAAGACCAAAACGCGTGTTAAGCGTCGCACTGATGTCCCGGTCGGTATTATAGCTGACGCTGGGCGAAATATTGGCAAACCCGGCATCCCAGTTGACCTGCGCCGTCGCCGTGGTCAGCGTCGGTTCCATCTTATGTTCTACATTGAAGTCGATATTGATATCCTTGTTCAGCCTGTGCTGAAGACCCGCGACAACGCTCTCCAATTTATTTTCGGGCTTGATCTCATAATCGGAAATAAGACGAACACGGTTACGCCCAAACACGCCGGACAGGGTCGTTTCGCTGTTAAGCGTGTCCTCTTCGGGACCGCTCGTCATGGTATAAACAAAATTCTGCCCGCCCGAAAAACGGTTCCAGGAGGCGTACAAACCCGCATTGCTGCTGATGTCATATTCAGAATCTGCGGTTTCCGTGTACATGATACCAAGGTTGTATCGCGGGTTTTTAGCGAACCCGAGCGGAAAAGGACCGTATAAATCGAATTCGTTCTTGAAAACTTCCTGGACGGACGCATCGGCCACGCCAAAATTCCCAAAACCGCCCGACTGTTCTCTTTGGCTATACTTATCCGTGTTTATGGTCAGCTCGTCACGCAACTGGTGATTGGCTATATCGCGCCGGGCGACGATGCGCCCCGCCATTTCGCTCTCATTGTCGATGGCCGCGTCAAAGTTGAAAAGAGTATCCCACGCCGTTGTGGCGAATCCGCTATGCAGGGTGGCTTTATCCTTGCCATCCATTTTTCCGGCTTCGAGCCCGATGCTGGCCAGGCTGACATCCCCTACCGGCATTTCATACATGGCCGTCAACAAGGGGGAGCCGTCATCGTCGCCTCCTCTTTTGATTTTATCGTAGGCGTGGATATGCTGGCTGGAGAGGGCGATATCATAGGCGCTGCCGCTGTCGGCAAGCCTGTTCATGTTGACGGGAACAACAAATTCTTCTTCCTTGATCTCCCCCTGCGGACCGTAAAACACCAGGCGGAAATTGTTGTCCGAACCGAACAGATCGACATTCTCAAACCGATAAACCCCGTCATCCCCAATCGTCTGAAAATCAACCAGCTGGTTTTCCCGGTATAATTCAACATCCCAATCCGGAAAATATGTGCCCGTTACTTCCGTCGTCGGCTGCAGATAGCTGCGCAAAGGGTCCATGTTCGTAACACGGGCGCCGATGCCGTCGTTGCCGTTTTGCTGCAAAGGCATATAGACAGCGTTCACATCGCCCATTTCATACCGGCGCGCCTTGAGCGGCCCCAGAAGTTCAGGCTCCAGCGTCTCCTTACTGTAGGTTGCGCGCAAGCTGCGAAGCTTATCTTCTCTATCGAACTGCGATTGTGTCGTGAGCGTCCCATAGGCAAAATCCCCTGTAGTCCTGACACTCGCCGTTTGCCGCGTTGTGGGTTTTCTGCCATCGCCCGGCCGGTCATAATTGCTGGAGGAAGAAACATCGACAAACGGGAAATCTATTGGCTTGCGTTCCATTTCCTTTGTCGGAAGAACAGGGGGACCAACCCTTTGATCATATTTTTCGCGGCTTCTTCTAAGCGATGCTTCCTGGATTGGCAAAGGGCGGTCGGACTCCAAAGCAATCGTCAAGAAGTTGACTTCTGTTTTCAGTTTGAAATCAAACCACTGCGCGAGCTCATCGACGGGAACGAACACATCGTCCTCCTCCACCTTCACGGCATCCGAAAACCGGAACGTCGCACTGCCGCTTTTAACTTCCCGGGCTTTGCCGTCCAATGTAAAGGTCCGGTTCTCCCGAATATACCATCCTTCGGCCTTTTCCGTTTCCGCATCGTATTCGATGGGAAATTCCAGGGCTGTCACAAAGTCACGCAACGATAAAAGCACCTTTTTCTGCTCGGAGCGGCCAAGAATAAGACTATCCAGCGTCAGATACGCTTTTTGGGCGTTTGCCCTGTCTTTCAGGCGCAGGCGGAAGAGAAGCTCTTCACCTTCCGGCAGAATGTTCGTGGCTTCTTCATTCTCAGGGGCCAGGCCCAGCTGCTCATCGGCCTTTTTAAACCCATTCGTAACTTTTGAAACGAACTGCTTTGCGAGCGCCATGCGTTGGGCCAGGGTCAGCTCATGCCTTTCCGCGGCCGCAGTGGGTGCGGCCGGGGTGTATTCCGCCCGGGCAGCCGCAGGCAAAAGAGCCAGGCAGCTGACGGTTATGACATACGCATTTCTTAAAGACATAATATGTGGTTCAGGAAAACGAATCAGTGATCATTAAAAAGGACGTTAGGCTTTAATTAACCATACAACAAAAATTAGCAATAGATAAAGAGTTACTAACACATCCCATTTTTCAATAATGTGGCATATTGCAACTAATGGCGGAAATCCTAGCGTTTGACGATCGGGATTCTCACGACCTATCCTTCTTTTTTTGCGAAGATTTTTGTAGGAATCTTAATAATTTAAGAATGATTTAACTTTTTTCCTATGATATATATGTAGGACCAGATTCTTTGTCTGGGACATGTTGGAGCAGAATGCATTCCATAATGTTTCGTCAACTGGTTCGAATTTACTGTCGTCAAACCCTTGGGAATAAATCAGGAGAAATTCATGAATTTCAAAACCTTCAAAACGTTAGCGGCGTTAGGTGCCGCGACGCTGGCTTTGTCCACGATGTCGGGGGCCGTTAAAGCCGCTGACAACGCAGACGTTACCGCCAGCCTTACAACCCACTCCTCCATCACGGCCGCAAACGGCACGGACATGGACTTCGGCCGCTTTCTTATCATCGTCAGAAACTCTGAAACACCGACCATCGAAATACCGGCAAACTCCAATACTTACGCCATAGTTGGCGCGACCCAATCAACAGTCGTCCCTCTGGATGGCGTGAACGCCGGGGTTCGGGGAACGGCAACGGTAACCCTGCCAACAGGTGCGGACAACACGGCGATCCAGGTAACGCTGGACTCCATCACGGACTTTGCCGGTGCTGCTCTAGACATCACAGCCGCGAGCTACAGCACAGCGACGGAAACAGGCAACA
>CAUJHN010000139.1 GCA_963204825.1 Pseudomonadota bacterium | reverse complement strand
CTGCGGTCGAAATGGTGATGCCGCGGGTTGTGGACCAGTTTCAGACGTATCTGCGGGAGTTACGGGTGAAAGATTTGCGTGGATCGGCAGGTATTTACAGATTGCAGATCGAATTGCTGGCGCGAGTCAACCAGGCGGCCTACCCGGTGGAGGTTCAGGATGTTCTGTTTCAAGAGATTCTGATACAATAGTATGGAAAGAAAAAAGGGATCACGGCACAATTCTTGCGATGATTCTTTCATAACATTTAACGTTACGGGTGCTAAGCGCAGCATATGAGCGATACAGATACTGAAACCGCGAATATGACCGATGAAGAAAAGGCCATGGCTGCCGAGTGGGGCGCCATGTCCGAAGGCGGCGGCGACGACCCCATGGCGGCGGCCATGGGCGCGGAGGGGGCTACCCGCATCCTGAATCAGGATGAAATCGACTCCCTTCTGGGTTTTGATGATGATCTTGCCGGAGGCTCTGAAACTTCGGGCGTTATGGCCCTTATCAATTCCGCGATGGTCAATTACGAGCGTCTGCCGATGCTCGATATCGTCTTCGACCGTCTTGTTCGCCTGATGTCTACGACGCTGCGCAATCTGACCTCCGATAACGTCGAAGTCTCCCTTGATAACGTGTCGACGGTGCGCTTTGGCGATTATATGAATTCTATCCCATTGCCTGCCATGCTGTCCGTTTTCAAGGCGGAAGAATGGGATAACCATGGTTTGATGGTGACGGATTCCGCGCTGATTTATTCCATAGTCGATGTTCTGCTCGGCGGTCGAAAAGGTACGCCGGCTATCAGGGTTGAAGGGCGCCCTTACACCACGATTGAAACAAAACTTGTCGAACGCATGGTTGCCGTGACTCTGTCGGATCTGTCATCCGCGTTCGATCCGCTGTCGCCTGTTTCTTTTAATCTGGAACGCATGGAAACCAATCCCCGCTTTGCGACGATTTCGCAATCCGGTAACGCTTGCGTGCTCGCGCGTCTGCGCGTCGATATGGGCGAACGCGGCGGACGGATTGAGATCGTCATTCCTTATGCAACGTTGGAGCCGATCCGCGAATTGCTTCTTCAGATGTTCATGGGGGAAAAATTCGGACGGGACTCCATCTGGGAAACGCACCTGACGAAAGAGCTGTATCAGACAGAGGTGCAGTTACAGGCCGTGCTCGGCGAAAAAACCGTGCCTTTGCGCGAAATGCTGAATTGGAAAGTCGGTACCAAAGTCATGTTCAGCACGCGGCCTGAAGACGAGTTGGAATTGCGTTGCGGCCAATTCCCGATGTTCCGTGGGCCGGTGGGGCAGAAGCAGGATTCCATTGCGGTGCGCATTGAAAAATATATCCAACCCAAGGAACAGGGGGAAGATTGATGAATTTCGCCTTGGTCATGGATGTCAGCATGCTGCTGCTTCTTGCCGCTACGGTATTCCTGGCGGGCAAGTTAACATTCTCCTTGCGTAATTTTAAAGAGAGCCGGTTTGAGATGGAGGGGCTTGTCAATCGCCTGACATCCAATATCGACAAGGCGGAACGCGCTGTTGGAGGTCTGCAAAACGGGGCGCGCAATGCAGGCAAAGAACTGGATGAAATTATTCGCGAAGCCAGGGCTTTGACCGATGAGCTGAAATTCATGAACGAAACGGGCAACAATCTTGCCAACCGCCTTGAAAAACTCGCCGAGAAAAATCGTGCCCTGATGGACAAAGTAGAAGAAGCCGGCGGTTTCAGCGCGGCGCCCATTACATACAGGCATGAATCGCCGGCGCAAGCGATGGATCGTGAATTGGAAGAAGAACTTCTTGGCGGGTTTGCCATTCATGACCGCGAATATGAAGATGATCTGGAAGATGATTTTGATGCGCCTGGATTGCAGAGCCAGGCAGAGCGGGAATTTTTTGAAGCGCTCCAGAACAAAACGCGGCAACGCAAAGGTGCGGGTGGGAGGCAGTGATGAACGGCGTTTCCGCCACACGCATTCTTCCCATGGTTATGGTGGTAGCCGCTATATGTTTTGGCATCCGGTTCAGCCAGGTGATGGCGAATGTCTATGACCGTTCGCAGGAAAAAAGCGCATCTTACGACATTACGCGGGCATTGAACGATCTTGAAACCGCTGCGGGCGAAGGTGAAGCCCCGGCGCAGCCGCCAGAAGCTGAGCTGAAAGGCCAGGACGAAGAAAAGCCGGCCGCTGAACCCCCTAAGGCAGAAACTGCAAAAGATGCAAAGGCGCCGGAAGGCGTTCCTGCAAAGCCTGTGGTCGAACCGCCATCGCTGGGCGATGTCACCAAAAAAGAGGGATGGAAAGGCGCGGACGATCTGGACGATGAATACTCGGATGTGAAAATGGAATTGTTCACAGACCTGTCTAAACGTCGGAAGGAACTGGATGCCAAGGAAAAAGAGCTCGCCATGCGTGAAGCCTTGATTAAGGCGGCACAGACGGAAGTCGAAGAAAAAACCAATGAGTTGAACAATATCAAAGCCGATATAGAAGCCCTGCTTAAAAAGCAGACGGAGCAGGAAGATAAGAGAATAGCCAGCCTTGTAAAAATATACGAAGGCATGAAAGCAAAGGACGCTGCGCGTATTTTTGATTCTCTGGAAATGGATGTCCTTTTGCAGGTCATGACCAGAATGTCCGAAAGAAAATCGGCGCCTATTTTGGCGGCTATGGATGCGGAAAAAGCGCGTAACGTCACTATCCTTATGTCTGAAAAGGACAAGCTCCCGGAGCTACCGGCCCTACCAGCTGCTAAAGAATGACATTCTATGCCCTGCATGCAGGAGCCTCTCGCTTGACACCTCATATGGCACCGGGAACAATAGAAGTGTTCTGACTGTTTTAAGGTTCGCTTAACCACTTACAGGCATACTACCTGTGTCAGTAAGAAGCCTTTACTGACAACTCATTGAAATAGGAGACGAAAGTGGCTGTCGACAAGAATATGAACGTCCTGGTCGTAGACGATTACCAGACGATGATCCGAATTATTAAAAACCTGCTCAAGCAGCTGGGCTTTAATAACATTGATGAAGCCACGGACGGCAACGCGGCGTATGATCTATTGCAACACAAGAAATACGGCCTGGTCATTTCCGACTGGAACATGGAGCCTATGTCAGGCCTTGATCTTCTGAAGAAGGTTCGGGCGACGCAGGGCAACGATAATATTTCCAAAGTGCCCTTCATTATGGTGACGGCGGAAAGCAAAACAGAAAATGTCATCGCGGCTAAACAGGCGGGCGTAAATAACTACATTGTAAAGCCATTCAACGCCGAAACTTTGAAAACCAAAATTTCAGCCGTTCTTGGTGAGTTTTAATACGTAGCTTTACGGTTCAGGGGAGATCCGGAAATGCCAAATACGCCTACATACGGTCGCGGTCAGGTTGTCGACATCATAAATTCCGTCATCCATAAAATGGGGACTGGCAAAGGATGTGACCCGCGGGAGATTTATCATCATCTCGCCGAACTTGCTTCAATTATAGATGCGCTGAAGGCTGATATAGCCTCAACCCGCCCGGATCATTTGAAAAATTCACATATTCCTGACGCTACGGATGAGTTGGGTGCTGTTGTTTCCGCAACCGCGGAAGCCACGAACTCCATCATGACTGTTTGTGAAGACATCGAAGCATTTGCGCAGACGCTCGATCAAGCCAAGGGGGAAGAGCTGACGGCCAAGGTCACGCAAATATATGAGGCCTGTACGTTTCAGGATATTACAGGGCAACGCATAAAAAATGTGATTACGACCTTCAAGGTTATTGAAGACAAGATCGACAAAATCATGGAAACGCTGGGCGATGCCGTTGGTTTGAAAGCCGGTGGTGAGCGCTATGAAAAAGCAGTGTCCGTGGACGATGCCAAAAGTCTACTGAACGGCCCCCAAATGGCCGACAAAGCCATCAGTCAGGACGATATCGACAAGCTTCTGGCCGAATTCGATAAATAACCAGAACTTTGGGGTGCGCCCCCGATGATCACAAAAGTGTAAAACTCTTTGAAAGGATAGGCGTTCGCTTGTCCTTTTTTGGTGCGTATGGCATCGTTCCATCATGCGCTTCCTCTGCTTTTTCATAGCTTTGACCGCTTTTCTTGCCACGGCGGGACAGAACGCCTTCGCGGCGGAAAAAGTCGCGGTGCGTGCTGGGGGACATGAAGGCTACACGCGCCTTGTTTTTGAATGGCCGGCGAAGCCGGATTATTCTATTTCCAAGGAAGGATCGCGTGTCTTAATCCGCTTCGGCAAGGCAGGAGAGCCGGATTTAAGCGGGGTCGCCAAAGACGAACATAATATTGTTTCGATCAAAACAGTCTCATCGGCAACCGAACCTCTGCAAATTGCGGTAGAAATTCCGGCAAACAGCAAGTTTCGGGATTTCACCGTTTCCAGCAAAATGATTCTGGATATTTATGATCCGGAAGGCGCCGCGCCCACGCCGAAAAAAGAACCAGCCGCAGAAGAAGAAAAATCTGAAAAAAAGCCGGAAGAAAAGAAGCCGGAAGCCGAAGGAAAACCCCGAGTAAGCGCTGAAAAACATGATTTCACGGTGCAGCCGGCGCACAGTGAAGAAGCTGTTCCTGTGGGGGATGTGGAGCGGGCCAAAGTTCCGCCGCCGGCCTTCGATCCGCATGTCATTACCATCACCGGTACCACGAATGTGGGAGTGGCCGCGTTTGAGCGTGGCGGGTGGTTATGGATTGTTATGGATGATGTAAAGCCGTCTGCCGCGCCCATTTTAACTGGCCCGCAAAAAGATAAAATGCCCCCCCTCGTAAAAACAGATCTGCCGCAGGGCGCAGCCTATCGCATAGACCTGCCTGAAGGCATGAAGGCCTATGCTGACGGGGGCGGCTTAAGCTGGAGAATTGTTCTGGGGCCTAAGGACCAGAGCGGAAATATTGCCCATCCTGCGACTGAATCTGAAAACGGAACTGCACGGCTTGTATGGCCGTTGCAGAATATGCGGAAAATCATAACGTTCACTGATCCTAT
Source organism: Pseudomonadota bacterium (assembly GCA_963204825.1). GTDB lineage: Bacteria > Pseudomonadota > Alphaproteobacteria > Micavibrionales > Micavibrionaceae > Micavibrio_A. The sequence continues at coordinate 7,986 of CAUJHN010000139.1, read as the reverse complement.
GGTGGGAGATGTCATTACTGTTGTGACGGCTTCAGACGCCGGGCAATATACCGGGCCGGTCAGGGATTTTGTAAACCTGCAGACACTCAAAACTATTGTTGGTCTTGCCTATGTGTCGAAGTCAGATGATTTGAAGGCGTCTTTGACGACGCAGCAGGTCAGTGTCAGTCGGCTTGGCGGTCTTGTCCTTTCCCCTGCAAAAGATATTCTTCCTGATAAAATCAGGGAGACCGTAAACGAAGTGGTAGAACCATCCAAAGAAAAGAAAACGGATGATGCGAAGACGGATGTTTCAAAAGCCGAACTGGTAGAAGAAGAAAAGGAAGTGCAATCGGGCGAGCATTCTGGCTCTGACGCGCATACGAAGGAACACGAACAAACGGCGCCCAGGCATACAGAAGCGGAACTGTCGAAGGCTATGCAGGAAAAGCCGGAAGGGAACAACGTCTATAATTTCCCGCGGTGGGAGATTGGCGGAATCAAGGCCCTGGATCAAAACCAGCATGTCATGATGGTTGAGGCTTCGGGGAAAAAGCCGGAAGAGCGCAACGAAGATCTTATTACTTTGGCAAAAATAGATCTGGCAAATGGCAGGGCGCAGGAAGCGCTCGGTCTTTTGCGCATGGTGTTGCAAAATGTGCCTGAACTCGAAGAAAGCCCAGAATTTGAAGCGTTGCGTGGCGCTGCGCTGGCGATGTCCGGAAGATATGACGAAGCTATCCTGGATTTCAGCCGCACGGGCCTCAAAGGATACGAAGATGTAAAATACTGGCGCGCCTACACCCTTGCGGGTCTTGAAGACTGGAAGCAGGCAATAGAGATTATGCCGCACACGTTTGATACGATCGCGACTTATCCCAAACCAATCAAAACGCCTTTAATTCTGACATTCGCAGAAATTGCCTTGCGGGCAGGGCAGGCGCTTCTGGCAGAAGATATTTTGAACCTTCTTAAGCCTGATCTGCCGAAAATGCCTTTGCAGTATGCATCGTCCTGGAATTATCTGGCGGGCGAAACGGCGCGTCAAAAAGGCGATTCCGCGGCGGCTATCGAATATTGGGACCCATTGGTGAAAAAAGGGAAGGACGATCTTTATCGCGCAAAGGCTGGGCTCTCCCTCACTAAACTGGAGCTGGATTTAAAAAAGATAAAACCTGCGGATGCAATCGACAGGCTGGAAGGCTTGCGTTACGCGTGGCGCGGAGACGAGCTTGAAACGCTTATAAATTATCGTCTTGGTCAGATGTATGTGGATGACAAGGACTACCTGAAGGGGCTGACCGTGCTGCGCAATGCATCGTCCCTGTCGCCGGGCAGCGAGCTGTCGCACAATGTGTCGGGTTATATGGTGAAGGCGTTCCGCGATGTTTTTGCCAACGATCGCTTGAAAAGGCTCTCTCCGCTTGAAGCCATCAGCCTGTATCAGGAATTTAAAGATATCTTGCCGCCAGGCGAAGAAGGCGATCGCTATGCGGAACAGCTGGCAGAACGATTGGTGGATGCCGATCTGTTGGGGCGCGCGGCATCGCTTCTCGAATATCAGGTGAATAATCGTCTCAAGGGCGATAAGAAGGCAGCAATCGCCATTCGGCTTGCCGCAATTCGTTTGCTGGATGGTAATCCGGATGGGGCGCTCCGTTCTCTTGAAATCGCGCAGGACACTCTGGATAAAATGGCGGCGGGCAAAGACGCGGCGCCGGCACAAAAAAAGCCGCAGGACGTTAAGCCTGAGGCGGGTGATGCCGTTCAGCCTGCGGAAACTGCAACGCCTAAGGAAGCGGTTGATCCAGAAAAGCAACGGCAGATTTATCTTTTGAAGGCGCGCGCGCTTTCCATGAAAAAGAAAACCGATGAAGCGCTGGCGCTTCTTGAAACCATGACGCTGGATGCTGACGTAAATCGCCTGCGCACCGATATAGCCTGGGCAGCTGGGCGCTGGCCAGAGGCGGCGATTGCGTTGAACGATCTTATCGTGGCCGAAGATATTTCACCAAAGCGTCCTTTGACGGATTATCAGCGCGACATTATTTTCAACCGTGGCATTGCGCTTAATTTGTCTGGCGACCGTGTTGCGCTCGCCAATCTCCGGGAGAGGTTCAACGCGCAAATGAAGAACACGGAAAAAGGGCAGATGTTCGAAATCGTCACGCGCCCGCGCCGGCCCGATATGATCGGCAGCCGCGAAGCGATAAGCAGCATGATTTCAGAGATAGATCTGTTTAAAGGCTTTGTTGACGGCTACGCCAAGCTGGGCGTCAAGCCGGAAGCCAAAGAACCGGCCACGCAGAAGGGGGCTGTTCCGGCCGGCGATAAAAAAGATGAGGGTGTCCAACAACCGCAGGCAGGGCAAGCGGATCCGACTGAGGCCGTCCAAAAACCCTAAATTATGAATTAGCAATCCGCGACATTGACATAAGTAAGAATTTCTATAGAACTGTTCTTTATGAGTATGCTTCTATCTCCCAGTATTGCCCTAAGAAAGCTAAAAAGCGCCACCGCTCTTACAGGTGGGATTATTTTGCGATACGCCGGGAAGGCGCGTATGCCGGATGGGCAATGGTACGTCATCCCCCGTGATATGCATCCTGCGACTTGTGCCGGTATGTGGAGTGGTGCCTACGAGAGGGCCGAACGAAAAATTCTGACAAGCCTTTTTAATCCCGCGTCGAATATCATTGAAATAGGTGCGCATATTGGTGTGGTAACCCGTTCGGCGCTGACAAAATTACAAGCCGGAGGGCGCTATATCTGTATAGAAGCCAATCCTGAATCCATCCCTTATCTTAAACAAAATGTTATGGACAGTGCCTGTGGAAAAAATGTCCTCATTATTGAGGCTGCAATTGGCGCGCCAGCTACAGAGGGAGAAATGCAGAGCTTCTTCGCCAGGTCATCACTTGAATCCGGTTTGGCGGCTGTTAGCCATGATCGGGATGTAAAAGGCAACGTAGATGTTCCCGTGTTTTCTTTATCCCACGTTGTTAGGACGCAGCAGATTGAAAGCTATTCTCTTATCTGTGATGCTGAAGGGGCAGAGATATTAATTTTGAAGGATGACCCAGGATCATTAGAAAAATGTGAGCAAATCGCGATAGAGCTGCACCCTCCCGTATTAACAGGGCGACGGGAAACGCCGGATGATATGTTGCACATAATGAAGAAGCTTGGATTCCACTGCAAGGGATCGGAATTCAATACATATCACCTTGCCAGACCGGTAATGGTATAGGGAAGTTACCCCGCGGGTGATGCGGGGATGGCTCCAAAGCTCTGGATAAGCGAACCGCAGATAAGATACCACCCATCCACCAGCACAAAGAAAATAATCTTGAATGGCAGGGATATCATGACGGGCGGGAGCATCATCATACCCATGGACATGAGAATGGAGGCCACCACCATGTCGATGATGACAAAAGGCATGAAAAGCATAAAGCCGATTTCGAACGCGCGTCGTAGTTCCGAAATCATAAAGGCCGGGATCAGAATATGCAGCGGCACTTCCGCCTGGTCTTTAAACGGGCCTTCCTTGGAAAGCTCAACGAACAGCGTTAAATCGCTTTCCCGAACATGTTTCATCATGAAGTCGTGAAAAGGCGCAGTGGCGCGGTCAAATGCCTGCATTTCATCAATTTCATTGTTGATGAGAGGCTGCACACCATTATCGTATGCGGCCTTGAGCGTTGGGCTCATGATAAAAAACGTCAGGAACAGGGCGAGCGAAATCATAACCGTGTTCGGCGGCGTCTGCTGAATCCCCATGGCGGTACGCAGGAAAGACAGCACGACGATAATCCGCGTGAAGGACGTCATCATGATAAGGATCGAAGGGGCCAGGGACAAAACGGTCAGCAATGCGACCATCTGTATCAGCCGTCCGGAAACAGTGCCGTCCTCCTGATTGCCGAGGTCCAATGTTAACGCCTGCGCAAAGGCCGTGTGCGACAATGCGAAGAATGTCACGGCGGCGACGAATAGGGCGGTTATGATTTTAAACATTCTGTTTTTGATCGACCGGCTGAATGTTGGTTTCGACGACAGTTTCGCTTGTCGCTCCAAGAATGACAAGATGTTCCGTGCCGTCCCGGCGAAGTAATACCGCTTTTCGACGCGCATCCAGCGGCAGGATTTCAAGTACCTTCAGGCGGCGCTTGTCCGCGGGAAGCATGGACGCGCTGCCAAGGCCAACGCGTTTTAAAATCAGCGCAAGCCCCCCCATAAGCCCAAGCACGAAGGCAAAGGCCGCAAAGAATTTTAAATAATCATAGAGATCCATGGACGTATCCTGTCACTCCGCCATCGTGCAGGCAAATAGAAAAACTATTTCTTCAGATCCTCTTTGTAGTTCTTAAGGGCGAGGCTGAGCCTTTCCAGATTGCCGATCATCTCGGCCATCAACGGTTGAATGTCACGCGCATCGTTTGGCGGCATAGCCAGGGCTTTCTGGCAAATGACACCAACTTCCTTATCTAGTCCTGTTAAATCGACCATAGTTCCTGCCAGCACCTTGGCTTCGCTATCGAGGATATAATCATTAGTTTTTTCCATCTTGGAACGGAGTTCGGTGGCGTTCATGCGTACGTGGGCCAATCTGGTTCAGGGTTTCTTTTTGTCTTCCATAGCATCCCGCAGGACGGCGTCAAAGGGATTTGGCTCTCCGTTCGCGCGATAGACGTAATATAAAATTTCGGCCATGGCGACAAAGGCTTCGGACGGGATGGGGGAGTCCAGCTCGACGGAAGCCAGCATCTCTGCGAGGGGGGCGTCTTCCTTCACCTTTATGTCGTTTTCATAGGCAAGCTGCATGATTTTCTCGGCAATTGTTCCCCGGCCGGCCGCCACGACCTGCGGCACTTTTTTCTCCCGCGTCCGGTCCTTCACCGCCACGGCGGTTTGTCGTGCCTTTTTTTCTATAAAATTCAATGGCTTGAGTTTGTCCTTGTCGCTGTCTTCGGGTATGTCGCCCATTGGCATGGTTCCTGCAAGGTTCTAGGCAAGGTTATTAAAAGGGAAGGGTCCCAACTATGTCTCTTAGCGATTTACCATTGATGCGCGCGATCAACGCGAAACTGGATTACCTGGATAAACGCCAGGGGATCATATCACAGAATATCGCCAATGCGGATACGCCGAATTATCAGTCCAGAGACCTGACGAAAGTAGATTTCGGCGCGGCTTTAAAGAATGTTTCCGATAAAAAGACGGTTGTCGTCGAAAAAACGAACAGCAGACATCTGCCGGGCCTCGGCGAAATAGGCAACGCCAAGGACCGCAGCGACCGCATGACATACGAAGTCGCGCCGGACAAAAACGGCGTGATCATCGAAGAACAACTGGTAAAAGCCTCGGAAATCCAGATGGATTACAACCTGCTGACCAGCCTCTCTTCCAAACAATCCATGCTCTACAAAATAGCCATCGGCAGCCAGGGGTAATAAGTCATGAGTGAAATGTGGAACACAATGGCCGTTTCCGCCTATGGCATGAAAGCCCAGGGAGAACGCACGCGCGTCATTTCCGAAAATATTGCCAACGCGAATACGGCGGCTATTTCCCCGGATGCAATGCCTTACACACGCAAAGTCATCACATTCAAAAATGAAATGGACAAAAAGCAGGGCGTAGACCTGGTAAAGGTTAAGGATATCAGCGCCGATACGAAATCCGAATATCAATTGAAATACATGCCGGATCATCCTGGCGCAAATGCCGCAGGCTATGTAAAAATGCCGAATGTGAACATGGTCGTGGAATTGACGGATATGCGCGAAGCGCAAAGATCGTACGAAGCCAATCTCGGCATGATGGAAAATTACCGGAATATGAGTATGCGCACGATCGATATGCTCCAGTAGTTTGTGATATAGTGAGAGTCGGAGAAACCCATGGTCGATAAAATAGCCAATCCAGCCGCCGCCGCGAACGCCTACGCCAACATGGCGAAACTGGGCGGCGCCGCGCCGTCCGAGGAGGTTGCCGGACCAAGCTTCGGCGACATACTGAAAAACTCCATCAGCGACAGCATCGGCGTCTTAAAGGCGGGCGAAGCCATGTCGGCAAAAGCCGTAACGGGCGAGGCGACCTTGCCCGACGTCGTGCAGGCCGTAAACGCAGCGGACCTTACCTTGCGCACAGTCGTTTCCGTCCGTGACCGCCTGATCAGCGCCTATCAGGAACTCATGCGCACACAAATGTAATTTCTTAAATATTACAAAATCTTAATAAAAATATTGCTTTGACATAGCACGTCTTTTTTATTAGAAGGGCGGCATGTTGGATATTCAGGCCGTATGTTTTGATCTCGACGGAACGCTTGTGGATAGCGGTCCTTTTAATCACCATATGATAAGACGCGTTGCTCAAAGACATGGCGGGGATCTGTCAGAAGAAGATTGGGCAATCGTCAATAGTCTTGGAATGCCTGCAATATACGCGCATGTAAAACAAAGATTTCCCGGACTTAATATAGAGCAAGAGGCATTTATTAACGCCTCTGCTGACTTGAGCGGCTTGAATGGTTTGAGCGCCACTTTTAAGGTCGCGGCCTGTCCGGGTATGCGTGAAATAATCGGGTATTGCCACGGCCTTCATGTGCCCATGGCTGTTGTGACCAATGCCCCAAGAGCTCTCATGGAACATCATATGAGGAGTGCTGGTGGATTTCCTGAAATACACTGGCACAATACCGCCTGTGATGTGAAAGCCGCAGGAAGGAGCCCCAAACCTTCACCAGATCCTTATTTAATGGCGGCTGAAAGATTTAAATTATCCCCGCGACAGTGTCTGGCCTATGAGGACAGCGACGCAGGTCAAAAATCGGCTTTGGCTGCGGGGATGCGTGTCATTCGTATATGGGATGGCAAAGGTGTAAAACCAGATAAAACACCTTATATCGCGCGGACTGCGGACGACCTCATTCGTTTGACGCGAGAATTGATACCTGCCTAATAAAGGGAATAAGCCGGGAAATTGCATTTTTTCCAATTCCCAATCTTTCGATCCTGCCATATCCTGTATGCATGAACGAAACCGAAATCATTGATATTGCGCGGGAAGCGATCTGGATGACCATCAAGATCGGCACGCCGATTATGATGGTCGGTTTGGTCGTTGGCGTTGTCATTGCGCTGGTGCAGGCGCTCACGCAGATTCAGGAGATGACGCTGGTGTTCGTGCCGAAAATCATCGCCATTTTCGCCGCCATCTTTATATTGTTTCCGGCGTTCGTTTCTTCGATGCAAAGCTTCATGAACGAAATCGCCGCCAAGATCGTGGGCATCGGGTGACGCCATGGGTTTTGTCCCGCCGTATCTTCTGCCCGTTCTTCCCATTCTGCTTTTATGCCTGTCCAACGTGTTCATGACTTTCGCATGGTACGGGCATTTGAAATACCCGAACGCGCCAATGTTGATCGCCATTATCGGCGCATGGACAGTGGCGCTTTTAGAATACTGCCTCGCAGTCCCTGCGAACAGGATCGGCTATCATTACTACAGCGCTGCGGAATTAAAGACGATGCAGGAAGTCATCACGCTGGTCGTCTTCGCCGGTTTTTCCGTCTTCTGGCTCGGTGAAAAACTTACGATCTACCACGGTGTAGGTTTTGCCCTGATCGCGGCGGGCGCGGCAGTCGTATTTTATGCCCCCAAACTGGCATCTTGACATAACTATAATAATTGCCTTAGATCGCCCTTATGTCAGATCAACCGCGTACACTCATCTGGAATTTTAATCCCTCTCACCCCGTCAGCCCTGATGACGAAGGCGGCCTGGCCCAGAAAATATTTCTGACAGAGTGGCAAGAACGCATGCGGCCCAAAGAGTTTTTGGCGGAGGTAAATCCTGCACGTTATGTGGTGGATGCGGTGTCATTGTCAGAAGGGGGCGCAGAAAAATATCCCATCCTGGGCATTCTGCAGGCGCCCGATGAACATGCAACGCAACTTGCTTCTAATTTCATTCGTTTTCTGGGAACGGAGCAAGGCC
>CAUJHN010000138.1 GCA_963204825.1 Pseudomonadota bacterium | reverse complement strand
CTCTTTTGTTTTTGTGCCTATGCCTATGCGATGTAAATAGTCGCTTACAGGAGGTTATGTAAAAATTATATCCTTGCCGATATGACCACAACCTATGAGAATAATTATCAATATTTGGCCTTATTCGGGAAACAATTGAATATCTCGTTGTAATAGATAATTTTTTTATTGCTTCTGGTCGGCGGTGAATATATAAAGACCCTACGTACGTGCCTATGGCCCGCGGCCCCCTACCAATGGGGGCGCCCCTGAAGGGTAAGTCCCCTAAAAGGCTGGTTATGCAACGGCGCTAAACTTTTGGTTTTAACTGGGTCGGGCCTGGCGGTTCCACCCAATCTTTTACAAAGGGTTTTTCGCTCTTGATAACAGCAGCCGTTTGGGGCCGATAGGCACCAGGTAAACTCCTGCTCATATCAACGCTCGAACCGCCCTTGCAAAAGGAGGCGTGTGATGTTGGTTGTTTATGGCATTAATTACAATGCGGGTAAAAATACGGACGTTTTGTCTACCAGCAAAACCGCCGCAAGGGCGATTCATCTCTCAAGTATAAGTTTGGAAAGGCCGATAAGTATCAGGGCCGCGCAGAAATCTGCCGCGGCCTAAAAGCTGAACTTTGGACCAAACTGAATTTATTACATTGAGGGATTAAGACCATGGGAATTGAAATTGTTCCTGTTACAGCAAGCAACGTCGACCTTGCCATTGCATTGGGATGCGAGATATTTAAGCCCAATGATCATTTTGCCATTCAGCAGGAGCTGGGGGCGTCGGTAGGATGCTTAAAAGCTCAGACCTGTGTGATGAATACAATGGGCATTCAAAGCTCTTCTTATGTAATGGCGTACCATAAGGGGCGTCCTGCTGGGATTAGCGGTCACTATGCGTATGAGGGGCATCTTGAAGATGCCTGGCTTGGTTGGACCGGCGTGTCTGAAAAATTCAATGGTTTAGGCATCGGCAAAGCCGTAGTTACGGCCGCTTTTGATGCCGCCCGCCATGATGGCTTGAGACATCATCGTATCTGGACGTCCGAAGAACCGCAGGTTGTAGCCGCACGCATGAGGTTTGCTCGCGTAGGTTTTCGTGTAGAACGCTACAAATCAGATGCGCATGAAACTGAGGGTGCAAGTCTTGCCCGCGTATTCACGCGTTCAGCAGATCCAGCCAGAAAGCGGGTTAAATGGGCGGAATCCGCTTATAGCCTACTGGATCTTGAAAGGTTCGACATGGCGCGTTTGGATAGAATCGCCAGAGGTTTAACGAGTACATCCGTATCCAGAGGCTTGGCTATGCCTGCTTTAAGAGCAGCAATCGCTTAAAAAAAGGAATGAAAATGAACGCTGCAAACATCATGAAAATACCTGCTGAAAATTCTCCTGTTGTAACAACGACTACGGGCGATGTAAGAGGTTTTATTAATCCTCTATCAAGCTTGGCGTGCTTTTTTGGAATTCCTTATGCGGAGACGCCGGTTGGTGAATTTCGTTTTAAACCAACTGTTCCAAAAAAACCATGGAAAGGTGTATTTGAAGCGACATCGTTTGCACCTTGTGGCCCTCAGGTTTTTGATACGACGGAAGGTTCGTATGAAGAATTTACGGGGCTGCCCATAAAGCCGGACAACAGGCCATGGGTGGGGTCGGAAGACAATCTTGCACTTAATATATGGACTCCCGCAATAGACGGAAAAAAACGCCCCGTTATGGTTTGGATCCATGGTGGAGCCAACTGGCTGGAAAGCAGCAGGCTTGAAAATTATCACGGCGATAAATTTGCAGAGCGAGGAGATGTTGTGTTTGTTTCGCTCAATTACCGTTTAGGTGTTTTCGGCTGGCTTGATGTAAGTGTAATCGGTGGAGAAGAATATGCCGGATCCCATAGCAATGGCCTGCGCGATCAATTATGCGCGCTTCGTTGGATAAAAGACAATATAGCGCGTTTCGGCGGCGATGCTGACAACATCACAGTTATGGGTGAGTCCGCAGGAAGCATTGACATTAGTTGGCTGCTTACGAATGGGCATTTAAATGGCATTGCAAAACGCGTGGTTATGATGAGCGGTGTTGCCGGATTGATAGGCGCCAGCGGAGATTTAAGCCATGGTTTTTCAGAGGCGTACGCAAAGGAACAGGCTAAAATATTCCTCGATAAAATGGGAATTTCCTCCATGGAGCAGCTTATGTCCTATTCCACGGATGAAGTCATGGAGAAGGTTTCGAATGTGGCTCAGACAAATGACATGTTGTTTGTCATGGACTCCCAATTCTGGCCACGAGTCAGTGCTGATTTCACGCCGCTAGATACATTCCGGGCGGCGGAAAAAAAAGGTAGTCATGGTATAGAGGTTATTGTCGGGTACACTGCCTACGAAATGGGGCTCTGGCTATTTTGGGATGATGAACTAGATCGTCATCCAATTTCATGGACGGCGGAAAGACTTACCTATCCGCAGCGTGATCTCTTTACGACAGGAGCTGCCCAAGTTTATAAAGCGGCTTTCAAAGGTGAAAGCGAAGGTGTCTTGGGAATGAATATCATGGGTGATTCCATGTTTGTCATTCCTACGTACCGATTTGCAGATATTCTGGCGGATAAAGGCGAAAATGTAAGGGTTTTCCAGTTTGACTGGGCGGGCAATGATCGTCAAAAAGCACTGCATGCTGCGGATCAGGTGTTTTTGTTTGACAAACTGGACACCCATGCAGCTTCGCATTTGCTGGTTCCGCCAAAAGACGATGTCGAAAAGGCACAACGGCGCCAGCTTACCTGTACTATGATGGATGCCATTCTTAACTTCGCCAAGGATGGTAAGCCAGTCGTGGGCGAGGGGCTACCAGTCTGGGAAAAATACAATTCAAAGACACGTCCTGTTATGAGCTTTAACTATGAATGCAAGATAGTATATGACCCTGCCAAACTGCGCCGCGAATGGTGGTATAAGAATATTTATGATCCTGCTTTAAGCGGATAATTCTCAAGCGCGATAACATTATTGTGACTAAAGGGCAGATTTGCTGATGCGCTGCCCTTTATTCTTTGCTATATCTCCTAAGTCTTAATCATAAATACTTGTTCTGTTTGGAAAAATACCAATGTTTTCAAAGCTTTTCGGTTTCATGTCTGCTGATATGGCAATTGATCTGGGGACGGCAAATACTCTAGTCTACGTGCGCGATCAGGGAATTGTCCTGAATGAACCTTCGGTTGTTGCCATAGCGACAGAAAACGGCAAGAAGAAGGTTCTGGCCGTGGGGAACCGTGCAAAACAGATGTTGGGCCGTACGCCTGGAAACATCATTGCCATGAGACCATTGCGTGACGGCGTGATCGCGGATTTTGAAGTAACGGAAGCGATGATCAAGGAATTTATACGGATGGTCCATAACCGCCGTTCGTTCGTATCTCCCAAAATGGTGATCTGTGTGCCGAGCGGTTCTACTGCTGTTGAGCGCCGTGCCATTCAGGAGGCTGCCGAAAGTGCGGGGGCATCCGAGGTGCACCTGATTGAAGAGCCTATGGCTGCTGCCATCGGCGCGGGTCTTCCTGTTATGGAGGCAACCGGATCAATGGTTGTAGATATCGGCGGCGGCACGACAGAAGTCGCCGTTATTTCCTTGGGGGGGATTGTCTACGCGAAATCCGTGCGCGTCGGGGGCGATAAAATGGATGAAGCCATTATCGCCTATATCCGCCGTGTGCATTCTCTGCTCATAGGCGAAAGCACGGCAGAACGCGTGAAGAAGCAGATAGGGTCAGCCTGTATCCCGCCGGACGGCGAGGGCCGTTCCATGGAAATCAAGGGGCGCGACCTTATGAACGGGGTGCCCAAGGAAATCACCATTACCGAGCGCCAGATGGCCGAAAGCCTGGCGGAGCCTGTCGGCCAGATCATTGAAGGCGTCAAGGTCGCCCTTGAACATACCGCCCCAGAGCTGGCGGCCGATATCGTTGAGAAGGGGATTGTTTTGACCGGCGGCGGCGCTCTTCTCTCCAATCTTGACTTGGTCCTTCGCCATTCGACGGGACTCGCGGTAACTATAGCTGACGACCCACTATCGTGTGTAGCGCTTGGCACGGGGCATACATTGGAAGAGATAGAAAAACTGAAAAACGTGCTTGTTGGGGCATATTAATCGTCTTTTTTCTAAAAAGATGGTGATAACGCGTTGTCCAGGACGCGTTTTTTCTATAAATTTAAGAAAGTGTCAGTAGAGTTTTAGTGAAGGAGCTTGTCGTCCTTTCATGCGCCCTACGTGAGGTCAACTGTGAAACGCCGCACCAGAAGCAAGGTCTATGTCCGGTTTTCTCCACTCCAATACATTGGGAGCGGCCAGGCCCCCGTTATCTTTATGCTGGCGGCCACGCTTCTTCTTACGGTCTCTTTTGTCCGTCCTGGTGTTTTCGGGGGCATTCGGAGCTCCGTTACCGATATGTTTACCCCGGCTTTGATAGCGCTTAGCGAACCCTTCCGTCAGATATCAGTCGTGCAGACGGGCATCACCAGCCTATCGGAGCTGCGGGCCGAGAACACGCAGCTAAAGGCCGAAAATGCCAGACTTAAGGAATGGTATCAAACAGCCCTGATGCTGGAGTCTGAAAACCAATCTTTACATGCTCTGTTGAATGTTAAGCCCGACCCGGCCCACCGCTTTATCACGGCGCGCGTAGTGGCGGATTCCGGCAATGCGTTCGTTAAGAGTGCTATTGTCGCGGCCGGGGAAAATGACAGCGTCATGAAGGGGCAGGCCGTACTGTCTGGGGAAGGTCTTGTCGGCCGTGTAATCGAGGCTGGGCAGAGTTCTTCCCGTGTCCTGCTTCTGACCGACGTAAACTCCCGTTTACCGGTACTGGTCGAAGGCAGTAGGCAAAAGGCTATATTGGCCGGAATGAACACGGATATGCCGGCGCTGAAGTATCTTCCTGTCGATGCGGATATCAAAGACGGCATGCGCATCGTCACTTCCGGCAATGGCGGCATGTTTATACCGGGGCTTCCTGTGGGCACGGTTATCGTTAAGGATGGTCTGCCTTACGTCAAACCATATGCCGATATTTCACGCCTGACGCATGTGCGGATCGTTGATTACCCCGAAGACCCGTATCTTATTGAAGGTAGCGGAGCGCCGCGCTGACAAAAACGCGGACTGGCCCTTTCTTCCCGATGACAATCCAGATGCAATCGTCTAAAACTTTTCCATGTTCCAATTCCTTCCTGGAGAGTTCACCAACTGGGCCGTGCGTCTGTTATTGGCGCAGGGCGTAATTGTTCTGCTTCTTCTTTTGAATGTTATAAGTTTTTACCTCCCCCATGCCGGGGATTTTAAACCGTTTTTCCTATTGATGGCCGTCTATTACTGGGCGATTTACCGCCCGACCGTGATGCCTGTGTCATACACGTTCATTCTCGGTCTTATCATGGATTTGCTATCAGGCTTGCCTCCGGGCCTTAATGCCTTAATTCTGGTTGGACTGCAGACATCGGTTCGTAGATCCAGGCTCTTTCTGATGGGGCAGCCTTATATTATGGTGTGGTTGGGATTTGCTCTTGTCTCTATTGCATACGGGCTTGCCCTGTGGCTGATGACATCGCTTTTTTCATTCGGACCCGCGTCATTTTCGGCGTTGTTTCAGACCTTGATTGCCACTTTATTAAGTGTTTTTATTTTCCCCCTGGCGTCGCTCATGCTTCATGGTGTTCATAGGATCTTGCCTGTAACATCCAAGCCGCTTCATTCTGTAGGATAATCGCATGGCTTTGGAAAAAGAGAGCGATAAGGCAGTAGATTTTTCGCGGCGTGCGTTTTTTATTGGCGCATGCCAGTTGGGCTTTCTGACGCTTTTGGGCGGGCGGCTTGCCTGGCTGCAGCTGGTTGAGGGAAATCGATACAAGACTCTCGCCGATTCCAATCGCATCAATTTAAAGATGATGGCGCCCGCAAGGGGGCAGATCGTGGATAGGTTTGGCGTGCCTTTTGCGGTCAATAACCAAAATTTTCGTGTCCTGGTTGTTCCTGAACAAACGGATGACCTGGAGCAATCTTTGCGCCGACTGCAAAACCTGATCAAGATAGATGATGCAATGATTCAGAAGGTTTTGAAATTAGCCAAAAAATCACCGTCCTATACGCCGTTGGAAGTTACCGATGACCTGAATTGGGAAGAAGTATCCACCGTGGAAGTCAATATCACGGATCTACCAGGTATGAGTATTGATATGGGGGAGTTGCGTCATTACCCCTTTGCAGATGCGGCGGCCCATCTGATTGGCTATGTGGGAGCGGCAAGTAAGCAGGATCAGGAACGCGACAAGGATCCTCTTTTGACCTTGCCCGACTTTCAGGTAGGAAAATCCGGTCTTGAAAAGACCCTCGATCCTTATCTGCGCGGGAAGGCAGGCAGTTCAGAGGTCGAAGTAAATGTTGTTGGGCGAGAGGTGCGTGAGTTGCGAAGCCAGGAATCGCACGAAGGAAGCCGCGTCGTTTTGAGTATAGATGCGGAGTTGCAGCGTTTTGCCTATCAGAGGCTTTCAGAAGAACGGAGCGCGTCCGCTGTCGTTATGGATGTTAAAACTGGTGAAGTATATGCATTGGCTTCCTATCCCACATTCGATCCGAATTACTTCACGGGAGGGATTAGTCAGGAGCGGTATGAAGAATTGCGCTCTAATATAACTCTGCCTCTTATTAATAAAGCGGTGGCAGGGCAGTATCCGCCCGGGTCCACATTCAAAATGGTTACAGCGCTTGCGGCATTGGAAGCCGGTGTCATTACAGAAGGGACGCATGTATTTTGTCCTGGCCATTTCGAAATGGGCAATGCCAGATTCCATTGCTGGAAAGCCGGCGGCCATGGAAGCGTTAATGTTGTCGGGGCGCTGGCTGAATCGTGTGATGTGTTTTTTTATAAGGTATCAACCGATCTTGGGATTAAAAAGATCGCCGATATGGCTCATCGTCTTGGCCTTGGCGCAAAATTCGGAATGGAGCTGCAAGAAGAGCGGGCGGGACTGGTTCCTGATGAGGAGTGGAAGAGAAAGAAATATGATGAGAGCTGGCATCCCGGCGAAACCGTGATTGCAGCCATTGGGCAGGGGTACATGCTTGCAACCCCGCTACAGTTGGCCGTCATGACATCAAGAATTGCGAACGGCGGCAGGGGCGTGGAACCCTGGCTGACAGGATATGTAGGGGACCAGCCGGCCCCACATGGTCCGTGGCAGGACTTGGGCATAAATCCTGCCCATATTGAAATCGTTATGCGCGGCATGTCCGAGGTCTGTAACTCCCAGCGTGGAACAGGATATGGCGCCCGCATTAAGGAGCCCGGCAAGGAAATGGCAGGCAAAAGCGGAACGGCACAGGTCAAACGCATCACGAAGCAAGAGCGCGCGGCGGGCGTAAAAAATGAGGATCTTGCATGGCAATTCCGCCATCACGCGTTGTTCGTAGGATATGCGCCGATTGGCAATCCGCGCTACGCGTGTTGTGTCGTCGTCGAGCACGGGGTCGGGGGATCAAAGGCCGCGGCCCCGATTGTACGTGATTTATTACAGATGGCGCAGGATCGTGATCCTGCGTCCAAATCTCTGGTTCCCGTTCCGGCAGAGGATAAAAAAAGCCATGGCTAATCTCATCCAGAGCGAAGGCTCTCTTTTACAGCGGCTGCGTTATATTAACTGGGGGCTCGTTGTTCTTATCGTCGCTCTCGCGAGTGTAGGATTTACGGCGCTGTATTCCGCCGCCGGCGGCAGTTTTGATCCGTGGGCGTCAAAACAGATGGTACGTTTTTCCGTCTTCCTCGTGGGCATGATCGCTATTGCACTTGTAGATATCCGTATCTGGTACAAGCTGGCTTATCCGTTTTATGCCTTGTGTCTTTTTCTGCTGCT
>CAUJHN010000137.1 GCA_963204825.1 Pseudomonadota bacterium | reverse complement strand
TGTTGCGCAAAAAGCCGCGCCGCTGCTGAGGGAAGGCGGCAGCCTTGTTACCCTGACTTATTATGGTGCGGAGCGCGTTATGCCGCATTACAACGTTATGGGCGTGGCGAAGGCTGCGTTAGAAGCGTCTGTGCGTTATCTGGCGGCGGACCTCGGCCCGCGCGGTATTCGCGTCAATGCTATTTCCGCAGGCCCGATCAAAACGCTCGCCGCGAGCGGCATCGGTGATTTCCGCTACATCCTGAAATGGAACGAACTGAATTCCCCGCTGCGCCGCAACGTCACCATCGAAGACGTGGGCCGTTCGGGATTGTTCCTGCTTTCCGATCTTGGATCTGGTGTAACCGGAGAAGTGCTGCATGTAGATTCTGGATATCACACGGTTGGCATGTGTTCCGTGGAAACGGCTGCCGAAACGGCAGAACTGCTTCGTTCCATCGCCCCAAAAGAGGATAAGGCCGCATGAAGACAATTCTCTCTTTCTTTGTGTGCTTTGTCGTTATGGCAGGATTGGCTGTTCCTGCGAACGCCGGTGGCAAGCCGCCTAAAGAGCTCGTAGAAACGCTCTCGAAAAAGGCATTCGATGCTTTCATCACCGTTAAAAATCCTGAAGGGCAGACAATCGTAAAGCCGGAAGACGCAAAGAAGCTGAAATATCCTCTCGTGCCATACAACGAACGTGAAATGGCGGTGGCGCGTGGTTATATATCCGGCTACGCCAAATGGTGCGGTCTTTCTTGGGACAAAGATTATTTCCTTCCCTATCTGAAGGCGATGCGCGCCGAACATAAAAAATCATGGACGGATTATCAGTATGCGTATGTCAGCATGTTGCACGGTCTTGCCATGTCCGTTTCAGAAAAAGGTCTGAAAGGCAAAACCTGCGATGCCGCCGAAAAAGAGAAATTGGCCGCGCTGGCGAAGAAGTAGCTTCCCATGTCAGGAAACCGTTTCGGAACATTGTTTCAGTATCAGAGCTTCGGTGAAAGCCATGGTCCCGCTATCGGATGCGTTGTCGATGGCGTTCCGCCGCGTATTGATCTGACAGAAGCGGATATCCAACAGTATCTGGACCGCCGCAAGCCGGGGCAATCTCGTCATGCAACGCAGCGGCAGGAACCGGATGAGGTCAAAATTCTTTCCGGCGTGTTCGAAGGTAAAACTACGGGAACGCCGATTGGCCTTCTGATTGAAAATGTCGATGCGCGGTCAAAGGATTATGGTGATATCGCCGAAAAATTCCGCCCCGGCCATGCGGATTTCACCTATGACGCCAAATACGGTATTCGTGATTATCGCGGCGGGGGCAGGTCATCCGCGCGTGAAACCGCCATGCGTGTCGCGGCGGGGGCGGTGGCCCGAAAAATCCTCACCCATGCGCTTGGCGATGCTGTCACAATCCGCGGCGCGGTTGTGCAGATCGGCCCGCATAAAATAAACCGTGATAACTGGGATTGGGCGCAGGTCGATCAAAACCCATTCTGGACGCCGGATGCATCGTCCGTTCCTGTCTTTGAAAAATTCCTCGATGAAAAACGCAAAAGCGGGTCAAGCGCCGGCGCGATCGTCGAAATCGCGGCCTCCGGCATTCCTGCCGGATTGGGCGCCCCGGTCTATGATAAGCTGGATGCCGATATTGCAAAGGCCATGATGTCCATCAACGCGACGAAGGCTGTCGAAATAGGGGCGGGATTTGATTCCGCGCTTTTGGGCGGTGAAGAAAACGCCGATGAAATCCGCATGGGCAAAGACGGCAAACCCGTATTCCAATCCAACAATGCCGGCGGCATTCTGGGGGGCATTTCGTCGGGGCAGGATATAGTCGTGCGTGTGGCTTTCAAACCGACAAGCTCCATTTTGACGCCTGTCAAAACTATCGACAAATCCGGCAATGAAACCGACATCATGACCAAAGGCCGTCACGACCCGTGCGTAGGCCTTCGCGGCACGCCGGTGTGCGAAGCGATGCTTGCTTGCGTTCTGGCTGACCACTGGCTTCGGCACAAGGCGCAAAACCTATGAATAAAATGACGGACGATGAAATCGCTGCGGCGTTGAAGGAAGCGGAGGGCTGGACACTCGTGGACGGACGTCCTGCCATTACCAAGAAATTCAAATTCACGGATTTCCGCGCTGCCTGGAATTTCATGGAAGACGTGGCGGTGGAAGCGGATGAAATGAGTCACCATCCTGAATGGACCAATGTGTACAACCGTGTGGAAGTCACCCTGACCACGCACGATGTCGGAGGTCTGTCCGAGCTTGATTTCGACCTTGCCGCCATCATGGATGAAATAGCCAGTAAAGTTTAGCGCTTGGCCTTTCCACCGCCGTCCTGCTTGTTAACGGTGGCCCAGGCCCTGCGTTCGGCCTCTTTCTTGGATACGCCCCGGTCTTCGTATCTTTCTTCTATATGTTCCGCTTTGCGCTTTTGCTTGTCGGTATAGGCTGTTTTGCTTCCTCTTGGCATGGAATTCTCCTTCACTCTGCCAACGGCTAAAATATGCACGGGTTCCCGTGAAATCCCGCGTGACTTTATTTCTGTAAAGATTAAAATTGGCCGGCACATTATAAAAAGGCGAATTTCATGCAGCGGCGCGTTTTTTCTAAATTCTATAAAGCCCAGCCATTATTGATGAATGAAGAAGGATCTGTTCGTAAAAAGGGCGGCGGGTTAATTGGCTTCATTCTGGGTGGACTTAAAACACTCTGTTTCGGCATAGGCGCGCTTTTCTTATTTTCTATCTGTATGGGTATTTTATCGGCGATGATTCTCGGAAAATCCTCTGCGCCACTTCCCAAAAACATCATCCTTGTTCTTAACGTTACAAACCCCATTACTGAAACGCCCGCTGGTCGTTCTCTTGCCAATCCGTTTTCTTCTGGCGGCATCACGGCGCAGGATTTAATTGAAACGCTCGATCACGCGCGCAGGGATCAACGCGTTTCCGGGCTGATAGTCAGCCTTGATGTCGGTGGATTGGAGCTCGCGCATATTCAAGAAATAAGGGCCGCCATTAAGAGATTCCGCGCCAGCGGGAAATTCGCCTATATCTATACGGCATCCTTCGCCGATTTGGGCAGCGGTATCGGGGCGTATTATCTGGCTACGGCTTTTGATGAAATATGGATGCAGCCCGTCGGAATGCTTTCCATGACGGGCCTTGCCATGGAAATGCCATTTGCAAAAAAACTGCTCGATAAAGTAGGGGCGCAGGCCCAGTTTCTACATCGTGAAGAATATAAAAGCGCGATGGAAAGTTTTACGAATGAAACGATTTCCCCCGCCAATAAGGAAATGTCTGAATCCCTGTTAAAAAGCATAGCGGCGCAGATAGGAAACGACATCCTTGCCGATCGAAAATTAAAACGTGAAACCTTCGATGCCAATATCGATAAAGGGTTGATCACGGGGGCGGACGCCCTGAAAGCGGGATTGCTCACGAAGCTGGATTATGCGGATGCGGTGGCGGATGCGGCGCAGAAAAAGGCCAAGACTGATGAAACATCGCTAGTCTCGCTGGAAGATTACTATGATGCGGCGGTCAAAAAAGAGCCGCCGAAAACGCGCTCTGATGTGGCGTTGGTGCGTGTCGTCGGTGAAATCGTGCCGGGGGATGAACCTGAACCGGGCTATGCCACTTCGGATTATATCGCTGATGCGATTGATGATGCGGCGGAGAATAAGCACATTAAGGTCATTCTGTTGCGCGTCGATAGCCCTGGCGGATCGCCTACGGGTTCGGAAACCATTCGTCATGCCATCGTGAAGGCAAAGGAGAAGGGTAAAAAAATTATTGTGTCCATGGGTTCGCTTGCCGCATCCGGGGGGTATTGGATTGTGGTCGATGCGGACAGGATCTTTGCTTCACCGTCTACCTTGACGGGCTCTATCGGCGTGATCATGGGTAAATTTCAAATCAGCGGTCTTTGGGAAAAGCTGGGCGTAAACTGGGAGGCCATCTCATGGGGAAGAAACGCCCGCATGTGGTCTATGAACAATCCGATTGGCGAAAGTGAAATGGAAAGTTTAAACGCGGCTATAGACAATACATACGCATCATTCCTTTCCCGTGTTGCCGAAGGGCGCAAAATGGACGTGAACGATGTTCGTAAAATAGCGAAGGGGCGCGCCTGGACAGGGCTTCAGGCAAAGGAAATAGGCCTGGTGGACGAAATCGGCGGGTTGGACGAAGCCATGAATTACGCAGCGAAGCAGGCAGGGGTGAAGGATCCGCGCGATCTCAGGGTTATTGAATTGCCCGAACCTTTGACGCCCGTGCAACAGCTGCTGCGCATGATGGGTGGACAAGTATCTCTTGGAGCATCTCCCATTGAAGAAAACGCAGCCATGAAGGCGCTCTCACCTTATCTGCGCCAGGCTGACGTGATGGAGCGCATCGGTCCGGTCCAGGCGTATGATCCTGCGCTGCTGCTCATACAGCCCTGATTTATTCCCAGTCGTTGGGGGAGGGCGCATCACCTTTGACAAGGGGGTAGGCGCGGGCGGAGAAGTCCGTATAGTCCATGATGATTTGGTCGGTATTCAGCCCCTTTTTTAAAATGGCCACGGCCGCTTTGACGCCAT
>CAUJHN010000136.1 GCA_963204825.1 Pseudomonadota bacterium | reverse complement strand
GGTAAAACGACCACGCTTGGTTCCTTGATCAACTATATAAATACGAACATGGATAAGCATGTCATTACGATCGAAGATCCGGTCGAATTCTTTCATAACTCAAAGAAAAGCTTGATCAACCACAGGGAAGTGGGCCGCGATACCAATTCATTCGCACGGGCATTGAAATCGGCGCTACGTGAAGACCCTGACGTTATCCTGGTCGGAGAGATGCGTGATTACGAAACAATGAAACTCGCATTGACGGCCGCTGAAACGGGGCACCTTGTGCTGGCCACGCTTCACGCAAACACGGCGGCTAAAGCTGTCGACCGTATCATCGACGTGTTTCCCACAGGCGACAAGCCGATGGCCCGTACGATGCTGGCAAGCTCCATTCAGGGCGTCGTCGCGCAAACCTTGCTTCGCCGCGCAGATGGAGGCGGTCGAGTGGGATGTTTTGAAATCATGGTGGGCACGAATGCCGTTCGCAATCTTATTCGCGAAAATCAGATTCCGCAGATCTACTCCATGATTCAGACGGGTTCACGCTATGGCATGATCACGTTGCAAGACTATGTTGAAGACCTGCTGGAGGCCGGCATTATCGATAAGGATGCGGCGCATGGTGTCCTGGCGCAAGCGGATGAAGAGATTTCCGAACGCGATACGGACTATACCTCTGCAGGGCTTGGCGGGGCCAAGCTGGGCGGCAATGCGCCGGCGCAACAAAACAAAGACAAGCGTCCTCCTGTCGCGACCAAGGCAGAAAGCGGCGATGACGGCGACAACGGGAGTTATTCATTTTGAGTGTACCATACGCGTTTGAGTGCTTGACGAAAATGAATGAGAGGGGCGCAAGTGACCTCTACATCAACTATGGCTTTCCGCCAACGCTGCGCATCGAGGATCATCTCGAAAAAATAAACGACATTCCGCTTGATGAAGAAACGATCGGTGAAATTCTCAATAGTATCCTCACTGCACGTCAGTTGAGAGACTTTGAGATGAGGATGGAGCTGAATACGGCGTTGGATATGGGGCATTATGGCCGCTATCGCGTCAATGTGTTCAAGCAACGGCAGGTGCCTGGGCTGGTGATCCGCCGCATAATTTCAAAAATTCCGTCCATGCATGATTTAAAACTGCCGCCAATTCTTGAGAAACTGGCCGGCGAGCGCCGCGGCCTTGTCCTTGTGACGGGGATGACGGGAAGCGGTAAGTCGACAACTCTGGCATCCATGATTAATTACCGAAACGAGCGGGAGCCAGGGCATATTTTGACGATCGAAGATCCGATAGAATATTATCACGAGCATAAGAAATCTGTTGTAACCCAGCGGGAAGTCGGGGTTGACACAGAGAGTTACAACATGGCCTTGAAAAATGCCCTGCGCCAGCGCCCAGACGTGATCCTGATTGGAGAGATCCGGGATGCGGAGGTTATGGAGCAGGCGTTAACCATAGCGGAAACGGGGCATTTGTGTCTTGCGACCCTGCACACCAACAATGCATATCAGGCTATTGAGCGTATCGTGAACTTCTTCCCTGAAGAATTTCACGCGCAGACACGGCTCAATCTCTCCATGAATTTAAAAGCCATTGTCTCACAGCGCCTGCTGCCGTCACAAAAGGGAGGGCTCGTTCCGGCCCTGGAAGTCCTGATCAATCAGGCGCTCGTGCGCGAATTGATCCAAAAGGGTGAATATGAAAAAATAACGGAAGTTATGGAGCAAAACAGCATGATTGGCATGCGTACGTTTGACCAGTCTTTGCTTGATCTGCTGGTGGCGGGGCATATCAGTGAGGAAACGGCGATCAATCAGTCGGACAAATCCACGGATATGGCCGTTAAAATCCGAAATTACAAGCTTGGGAACAAGATGGGCGGTCTCAAAGACCTGGACACGTCCGGGCTAAAGCTGTCCGAGCAGTATTAATTCTCCCCCATCCATTTGCTGTATTGAAGCATTGTTCTTGATTACAAGCGCAATCCATCGCAATATTTTAGCAACCGATTCTCTTCCTTTTACCATTTATGTGGATATGCCCCATGTCAGAGCTGAAAATTTCCCGTCATTTTATCGCTAGAACTTTAGGCGTTATCCTATTGTCAGGATTTATTCTATTGCCGCTTGCGGGATGCGATCTTGCAAAAAATGATTTGAAAATGGACCGCTCCAGCGATTTGGAGTTCCAGGATTATCGTGATGCAATGGCGCAGCGCCTTCCTGAAGCGCATCCTGCCAATGAAGACGATGGAACGATCCCTGATCTGAAATCATACATGGCGACGCCATCGGATAAATTGAAGCCCATGCCTCTGGTTTCTGTATCTGTTAATGAAAGCGTGCCTCTGAAAGACGTGCTATACGAAATGGCGGATCAGGCGGGCTATGACATGCAGCTTGATCCTCGCATAACGGGAAGCATTATTTTCGTTGCAAAAAATCGCCCGTTTGATGAAGCGATTGACCGTCTCGCTAAGAGCGCAGGCCTTCGCTACAAATTCGATGGTGATAGTGTGCGCGTAGAACTCGACACGCCGTATCACAAAATTTATAAAATAAATTACCTCAACTATATTCGCAAAAACGCAAGTTCCATCAATACCGATGTGTCTGTCGTGTCGGGTGAAGGAACTGATACGGGTTCAAACTTCAAGGCAGAGGCAACGAGTGAAGCCGACTTCTGGACTGAAATTACCACAAACCTAACGCAGATCGTCGGCACGAATGTTAATACTTCGGCGCTACGTTCGGCTAAAACTCCCAAAATTTCGGCCGTTTCTGAAACACCGGCTCCTGTTGAACCTGTTCTTTTGTCTGCGAATGGTGAGATGAGCGGGGGGCAGGGCGGCAAGTCTGGCACTTCGCCTACCGTGCAGCCGCCAGAAGCCGTTCTGCGGGTGGAGCCTCTTCCTGTTGAAGATGGAGCAGAAGGCGAGGATGGCGACAAATTATCTTCCGAGGATGCACGGTTCTCCGTCAATAAATCTGCTGGCGTCATCTCTGTCTATGCTCCAGAGCGTGTGCAGACGGAAGTTGCAAATTACCTGGAAATCGTCCGGAAATCCGTGACTTCCCAAGTTCTTATCGAAGCAAAAGTGTTGGAAGTTGGGCTGGCGGATGAATATTCGGCTGGTATAGACTGGAGTGCGGTTGATCTGTTCAGTGGTGAATTGAATTTTGGCACCAATGCAACCGGCGATGCCGTCGAGACTGTCGCTACCTTGGCTCCTCCGCTAGTTCCGGAAGCAGATCCGCTTACCTCATTTGTCGCAAGCTATACAGGCAATGACTTTAACCTGGCAATCCAGGCGATGCAGAGATTTGGCACTGTACGCGCTCTTGCAAGCCCGCGCCTGACTGTAATGAATAACCAGTCTGCTGTTCTGAATGTTGCGAAAAATCAGGTCTATTTTGAAATTGATGCGGACAAGGAAGAGGCAACGGCTGACAACCCTGTTCCAGACATAACCTTCAATACAGATATTAAGACTGTTCCTGAAGGGGTTCTTATAAATGTTCAGCCTTCCATCGACCTCGACAATAACACCATTTCGATGTCGATACGGCCGACGGTTACACGGATACTTGAATATGTTGTTGATCCGACTCTCGCCGTTATTCTAGAAGGGACTGCTGCGTCTGATATCCAAAACCGCGTGCCTGTCGTAAATGTTCAGGAATTTGACTCGGTTCTGCAGGTTAATAACGGTCAGGCCGTTGTTATGGGGGGATTGATCCAGGACCGCACCGATTCCGTTCAGAATGGCGTGCCCGTTATGAGCGAGATCCCTCTTGTCGGGAATCTGTTCAAGAGCCACACGGATAAAGTACAAAAGACGGAATTGGTGGTTTTCCTGAAAGCTACAATCGTTGAAGGAAGCAACACCATCCACGACACCGATAAAGACCTCTACAGATCTTTCTCACAAGACCGCCGTCCGTTTGATCTGTAATACTGGTTCGAGGTAACTGATTATGATCTGGCCCCTTTTTCGCTACATCCTTATGGCGGCATTAAGGGACCGGTTCTTTCTGTCCGTTGTCGGTGTTCTCATTCTGGTCATTTCTCTGTCTGTCTTTTTTGGATCGAGCGTGATTATAGAGCAGGATCAATTCGCCAGATCTTTCGCGGCCTTTGGTTTCCGTCTCTTTGGCGTGGTATCTCTCGTGCTCTTTATAACAACCTATATACGCCGTTGTTTTGAAAACAGGGATATCGACTACCTTTTATCGCGTCCGGTGGGACGTATAGGGTTTATTTTAACACATGCGGCCGCTTTTTCTTTTCTCGCCCTGCTGACGGCCTTTCTTCTCGGCGGTACAACGGTGCTTTTAGAAGCAAGCAAACTAGGGCTTAGCGATTTTATCTGGTGGGCCAGCCTGGCTGTAGAATTCATGATCATGGCGAACGTCGCCATGTTTTTTGCTTTCGTCATGACAAGTTCAACAGCCTGCATCATGATCGTCTTTGTCTTTTATCTTTTAGCGCGTCTTATGGGGGATATCCTTGGCATCATGCACGGGAAAATCTATCAAGGATGGATGTCCATCCTTTCCAATACCATGGAAGTGATATCGGTTTTCATACCACGCTTTGATCTGATGGGCCAAAGCAAGTGGGTGCTATATGACGTTCCCGCAGACATATCGCTCGGGTTCGTTTTTGGGCAGGGTATTATTTTTTCACTGCTAGTTGTCGGCGCGACAATTCTCGATATGCATAAGCGGCAATTTTGACAGATGATGAAGCTGGCAAAAGATCGTTCATCCCTGTTTCTTCACCTGTTTTTTATTTGCGTTATTTTCGCCAATTTCGCTTTCTGGACATGTTCAAAAGACGTGCTTCCCAAATGGGATAATGTCCCAAAACCTCCTACCATGGATGTAGCCGCTTTTGTCGGGCTTGGCGACAAGGAAGTAAGTTACAGGCTTTATGGCTACATGCTTCAGAATTTCGGCAATACAGGCGGAAATTTCATGAGCCTGAAAAAATATGATTACGCATCGCTGAAAGAATGGTTTGAATTAACGCGTGGCCTGGATGCGCGTGCGGATTATGTGCCATTCATGGCTGCCTATTTTTTTGGGGCTATTGAAGATGACGCTGCGCGATTGCGCTATGTGATTGATTATCTGGCGGAGGAGGGCGCGGCGCCTTACCCGGAAAAATGGCGCTGGCTGGCGCAGGCCACCTATTTGGCCCGCTATAAAATGAATGATATGAATTTGGCCTTGGAGCTCGCAAATAAAGTTGCGGCTCTACCGGGCTATGTGGCGCCGTGGGCGCGGCAGCTTCCCGCCTTCGTAGAGCTGAAAATGGGCAATAAGCAGGCCGCCTATGAAATCATGATGCGTATGCTGGCGACCGACGGTGAAAAACTTCATCCGAATGAAGTAAACGAGATGATAAAATTCATTTGTGAAAGGGCTTTGGAGAAAAAAGACGCCGCCAAAAACCCTCTTTGCCAGAATAAGAAATAATCCTATAAGGATCAGATGACGTTCGCATCGCAGTTTACCCTGCCTGAAATCCTCTCCCTTATGGGGGTGGTACAGTCCGTTTACGTACTGGTATACATGCTGTTCCGGTCGGGAAGCGTGTCCAACGCCATCGTTCCTTCCCTTTATTTCACTTTTATGAGCGCCGCGTTCTTTTTGGACGCCGCCGCCGCCAAAATAGCGCCGGGCTTCGAAAACTATGAAGAATGGCGCTGGTTCTTCTGGTTTTCGGGCGTACCCATAGGAACTATACTCATTTTCCAGGTCGCAACCGTGGGCGCCCGTCTGGAACCGCGTTATTTCGCGCTGCTGCTGCTTATTCCCATCGCTCTGCTGCCGGCTTATGCGCTGGCGGAGCCCTCCTTAATGTATGTCTCAGGCCTGATCATCGGCGCGCTCAGCCTGCTGGCCATATGGCTGCGCCGGGATGTTCTGGATGGCCTGCACGGCAGTTCAAAATTTGGCGAAGAGCGTTTTTGGCTGATTATGGCGCTCATTCTGCTGAATGTTGCTTTTTTGGGATCTACGCTCGCGTATGTCAGCGACGGCTTGACCCTGCCGGAATGGGTGCTTGTGCGCACCTTCCTCGGGATCGCTTTCGTTTATATCGCCGCCACCAGCCTGTTCCGGATATATCCCCAGGCCGTGCGGCTGGACCGGCGCGGACCGGGGGAACAGTCGCCAAAAAGCGAAGACCAGATGCTGCTCGACAGGCTGAATGCGTTGTTTGAGCAAGATAAAATTTACCAGGATGCCGCCTATGGCCGGGCGGAATTGGCCCGTGAATTAAAAATAGGGGAGGCGAATCTCTCCCGCCTCGTCAATATTTACTTTGGGAAAACCATTCCGCAGATATTAAATGAGCTTCGGGTCAGGGACGCACAGCGGCTTTTAAAAGAAACCGATGCATCCATTCAAAATATCTTTGAGGAATCCGGCTTTAGCTCCATTACAACTTTTAACAGGGTTTTCAAGGAGTTGACCGGTGAAACGCCCAAAGAGTACAGGTCCCGTTTTCGGATATAATCCACCGAAAATGCCCAATCTGACAAAATGGCTAACCACTTTGGGGGGCTGGTAGGACATTTCTTTACCAATACCGTACTATTTTCTAAGACGAGCCCCTAAAATTGATGTATAACTTTGATTGTCTTAGGGGATTCGCCCGCATTATCACATTTTTTATTAACCACTGAAGGAGAGACTAAATGACGAATGTTCATACAACCATGCGTCCATCCGAACGGGGCTTTACCCTGGTCGAATTGGCGATCGTTATGGTTATTATCGGCCTGCTGATCGGGGGGGTCCTGAAAGGTCAGGAACTGATCGGTAACGCGCGTATTACGGCAACGGTCGCGCAGTTTAAAGCTGTGGATGCTGCGCTGAACGGCTTCCAGGATAAATACAACGCATTACCTGGTGATATTGTTGCGCCAGATACCAGGCTCCCGGACTGTTTGGCTGCTCCGTGTAACGTGGCCGGTGATGGAAATGGCCGTATACATGGCACACCTAACGCCGCCGCTAACGCTGCTATGGTAGCTCCAACAAATGCAAACGAAGCTGGGGTCGCATATACTCACTTATCAGCCGGCGAGTTTATTGGGGGAGTCAGTCCAGACCAAGGATTCGTTTTTGGCGGTATGCTTCCACGGCTCCCAACCAACACAGGCGGCAGCTTTATCAGCTGGGCAGGTAC
>CAUJHN010000135.1 GCA_963204825.1 Pseudomonadota bacterium | reverse complement strand
GGCGGGCGAACCGCCATTCAAGGAAGCGGCATGCGCATCCGTATCCACCCCGTGCCCTGCGGCCTCCACCCCATACATCTGAACGGACGGATCATCGAGGAAGGGGTGGAACAGACCCATGGCGTTCGAGCCGCCGCCGATGCAGGCGACGAGGCTATCCGGCAGGCGGCCTTCTTTTTCCATCATTTGGGCCTTGGCTTCGGTGCCTATGATCGACTGGAAATCCCGCACCATTTCAGGGAAAGGGTGGGGGCCGTTGACCGTGCCGATCAGGTAATAGGTGTCATCCACATGGGCGACCCAGTGGCGTAGCGCCTCGTTGATCGCGTCCTTTAAGGACTGAGAGCCGGAGGTGACGGGGACGACTTCGGCGCCCAGAAGCTTCATGCGGAAGACGTTGGGTTTTTGCCGTTCTATATCCTTCGCGCCCATAAAAATTGTGCAGGGGATGTCGAAGAGAGCGCAGACGGTTGCGGTGGCGACGCCGTGTTGCCCCGCCCCGGTTTCAGCGATTATTTTGGTTTTGCCCATGCGCTTGGCGACGAGGATCTGGCCCAGGCAGTGATTGATTTTGTGCGCGCCGGTGTGGTTGAGCTCATCGCGTTTAAAGTAGATTTTCGCCCCGCCCAGATGCTGCGTTGTTTTTGCAGCAAAATAGAGCGGCGACGGGCGACCCACGTAATCTTTGGCGAGCGCGTTATATTCAGCCCAGAAATCATCGTCTTCCTTGGCGGCGTAGAAGGCCTTTTCGACTTCCAGAATGAGCGGCATGAGCGTTTCCGCGACATAGCGGCCGCCATACGGGCCGAAATGCCCTCTTTCATCGGGGCCGGAACGGAAGGAATTGGGGGTTTTGGCTGCTGTTTTCATGCGGATGTTTTAAAGAAAGACGCCGCTAAAAACCAGTTTTTTATATAATGCCGTTTGTCTCATATTGACAGAATGCAGGGTGATGTTAAGTGTGATACGGAAGAGGTATATTATGTCAGATAATCCTAATGAACAGGTATTTAAGGGGCCGCTCCGTTTAGACCACAAAGGCCATTATTATGTGAATGAAGTATACCCAAACGCAAGGCGGATGTGGAGCAGGCCGTATTCCGTTTATCATCACATCAACCGTTCTCCACGTTTCGCCTTCGAAGATGCTCTCTTTAATATGGGAAAAGACCTCGTCGGACATCCTTTTCAAACCAGCCTGGATTTGGAAGCTTACTTACCCCGGTGGGCTACCACACCTCACTGGAACCATGATCGGATTGCCGCTTTTTCCCAAACGGATGATTACCAAGTATGGCTGCAGGATCGTTCTCCCCAAGCTGCAAGTGCGGCAAATTTCATTACGGCCAGTTTGCGTGATATTTCATCATACTATGCCGCCCGCCAAAACGTCTATGCTGGCTTACGGGAGCCCTTTTTATCTTTCTGGCAGGACGAGCCGATGTTGGACCCCCGTCTGGCCCTGGCGGAAGAATTGTTTGTGAGCTGCAAGACCGACGGTTCTCTTAGAGCGTTACAATTTGATGATGAAGAAAGGCTGGCAACAAGCCTTAACTGGATGGCAAGGCCGGAAAACGCCAGACGTATCGGCCAGATGTTTTTATATTCCCGTCTTGCGCAGCATTTTGGCGAGACAGATCCCGCGAGCTTTACATTCTCCAACGCGGTTATGCACGATATCGTTGCTGGTTCCGCAGCGCAGCTCATTCGAAGACTGCAGCAAAATCCGGTGGGATATTTCCAGGAAAAGACAGGAGGAGCACCGACAGATACAACCGATCTTTCATGTGTATGTAGGGGCATGCTTTCCCTTCGCAATGCGTGGCAGAGTGCACAATTTTTCGTTGGGATTAGTCACGGCATTCTTAATGCAGGAAGTCTGGCGCGGACGGCTGGTACGATTGTATCTGACTTTGAACGCCTTCATTCAGGGATGTGGGCTAAGGGAAAACTGCATGAGATGGGCTTTGCGTATGGTTCGCCGCTTATGTGGAAGGATACACCTGTCACGGCTCTCGTTGTGCAATAGAGGCTATCGCTGGTCTTTTACAGCTTTTATAAAGGCGTGGATTTTGCCAGCGTCCTTGACGCCGCGGGAGGATTCCACGCCGCTGGAGACGTCTACGGCGTCTGGTTTGAGCTTTTGAATGGCTTCCGCGACGTTTTCAGGCGTTAAGCCGCCCGCCAGCATCCAGGGTTTTGGGGATTTTAAGCCTTCCAAAAGCGCCCAGTCGAAAGTTTTCCCGCCGCCGCCCATGCCGGGGGCGTCGAGGAGCAGCCAGTCGCAAACCGGGGCAAAGAGTTCAATTTGCGCCAGATCATCCCGCTGACCGACCGGAAGCGCTTTCATAACGGGATAACCCGCGATGGTCTTGATGGAGGTAACGCGTTCTGGCGTTTCCCGCCCATGCAGCTGGATGATATCAAGACGTACAGAGGTGAGGATTTCATCCAGCCTGCGGTCGTCCGGATCGACGAAAAGTCCAGCGATCGACACGGATTTTGGAACATAGGAAGCCAGATAGGCGGCGACTTCTATATCCACATAGCGTGGGGATTCTGGATGGAAGTTCAGACCCACGAAATCAGCGCCGGATTCCAGCGCGGCCATCATGGCGTCCGGATCTTTAATGCCGCAAATTTTGATTTTGGTTTTGCGGGTCATCATGCGGCAATTGACGCTAGAATGTTCCGGGCCGCTTCCTGCGGATCTTTCGCCTGTGTAATGGGGCGTCCGATAACGAGATGGGTGGCGCCGGCCATGACGGCTTCTTTGGGTGTCATGACGCGTTTCTGGTCGCCCACATCTGACCCTTCCGGGCGGATCCCGGGCACCATTAATGCGAATTTCCGAGACATCGTGTTTCTTAATTGTTTGACTTCGTGCGCGGAGCAGACGACGCCATCCAGCCCACATTCCTCGGTAAGGCGCGCAAGACGCATGACCTGGTCATCGGCGGGGCGAGCCTGGCCCACTTCGGAAAGCGCGGAATCATCCATGCTGGTAAGCACGGTGACGGATAAAAGGCGGGTTGTGGGCCTGCAGGCGCGTTTCGCCGCCAGCATCATTTCACGCCCGCCGCTGGCATGAACATTTAGATACGCCACGTCCAAAGAGGCCGCTGCCTGAACCGCACCTGCGACGGTATTTGGAATATCGTGAAATTTTAGATCCAGAAACACGCTGGGCCTGACCCGCTGCTCCAGGACGCGTGCGACACCCTGTGGGCCGTTTGCGTTGAAAAATTCGAGGCCCAGTTTGATGCCAACGCCAATTTCGGATAACGCTACGGATTGTTCCAGAACATGATTTATGTCTTTCGAATCGAGCGCACAGTAAATCAGCGGGAGGTCATTTTCTGTTTTCATATCATTTTCTCTCGAAGAACGAGGATGGGATCAAAGCGTAATTATGCGGCTTTACCATATTCTGATTGGAGGCTTCCAGCTGTTTTTCAAGCGCCTTGATCTTTTTGTTCTGGTCGCGGCGTTCCTTGCGGAGCCTTCCCATCGCGGCCCATGTCATTATCGCCCCAAAAAGAAAGCCGATCCCGATCGCCGCCAGTACGGGCACGTACACCGGTATTGTAAGCGGCGGGCGGAAAGGATTGATAGTTATGGTGACCGCATCGGGGTTATAAAGCGCAAACCCCACCGCACCGACTAAAAAAGGCAGCGTCAAAAGCCAGGCGAAAAGGGTGAATAGAAAATCTTTCATGCCGAATCTTTCTATCACATATTCAGGGACCATCCGGGTGAAGCCTGAATCGTTATCCTATTTATCTACAAGATCCCGGTTTTCACCGGCATAAAAAAAGCGCCCTCTAGGGCGCTTTAGAATTCCTGTTCGTTTAATCGTCTTCGCCGTGATCGACGCCGCCGTTGAGGCGTTCGCGCAGGCCCTTGCCGGTTTTGAAGAAGGGCAGGCGTTTCGCCTCAACCTTTACCGTTTCGCCGGTGCGCGGGTTGCGGCCCGTTCTTGCGTCGCGGGATTTCACGGAAAACGCGCCAAAACCACGCAATTCAACCCGGTCGCCTTTGGCGAGTGCGGTCGTGATTTCATCGAAAACCGTATCGACGATTTTTTCAACGTCGCGCAGGAAAAGATGGGGATTGCGCTCCGCCAGCTTTTGAATGAGTTCGGATTTGGTCATGTCCGCGGCTCCTGAAATTGTCTGTAACCCCCCTATTTTGCCTCTATTTTACCCCCTAAGTCAATCCAAAACCTTGATTGAAAAGGGATTTTTAATCCGAAGCATTAACAGAACAGACCCAAAAAGGGCCGAAAATCCGCGTTTTTACGTCTTTTAGGCGGAGGCGGGGGCTGGGTCCGCATCCTGACCTGTGTGGTTTACGAGCCTTGGGACCGGAACGAACTGCGCGTTTTGACGAAGGTCAGCCACAGTCTTGGCGTTGACGTAGGTGGCCATGGACCGCATCCCCGCCGTGATACTGCGGAACCAGTTGAATATATCCTTCACATGATTTTCGCCCTCCCGCAGTTTGGGGATATGGGTGATCACGGCGTCGCTTCCGAGAACGAGGGCCTTGGAAGGATCGCAAGGATGATGGATGGCGCCATTGAAGATAATCTGCAGGCCCAGTTTGTTGGCTTCGGCTCCAAGAGCGGCTATCCTCGCGATTGTTTTTGAGTTTCCTTTTTCATCAGCTTTAGGTGAAATGGTGATACCGTCGATCCCAGCGTTTTTCAAAGCTTGCAGCTGTTCAACATTGTCTACATCCGCAACGGCGATAAAGGCGTTTGAATTGAAAGCGCGAATATCGGCAACCGTTTCCACTACATTTACGTCAGCGGATACGATGTAGCCTGATATCTGAAGACTATTTGGTTGTATTACCGGCTGTTCCTTTGTGACTTCCAGCCAGAGATTTGGATAGCTGTTTGTCTTGGCGAAGGCTTCACTTGCCATTTGTGCAGGGATGATGATT
>CAUJHN010000134.1 GCA_963204825.1 Pseudomonadota bacterium | reverse complement strand
GGATTTTTATTTGTCCATCGTCATCATCCGCAGGCTCTGCCTGCGTCGAGCCGATGAACGATGACGGGCGTAACTTTTTAAGCGCCGCTTCGATAAGGGTTTCGGTGTCCGGGCGCGGGTCCAATGTGTCCGGCGACAATTTGAATCTCAGGCTCCAGAATTCACGCTCCCCCAGTATCCTGGAAACAGGCTCCCCTTCCAGACGGCGGGCAAGCAATTTCAGAGTCTTTTCAATGACTTCCGGCGAGAGGGGGCACATGGCCTTCGTGATCAGGTCGGCATCGGAAAAATC
Organism: Pseudomonadota bacterium; assembly: GCA_963204825.1. Classification (GTDB taxonomy): domain Bacteria; phylum Pseudomonadota; class Alphaproteobacteria; order Micavibrionales; family Micavibrionaceae; genus Micavibrio_A. The sequence goes on along the minus strand of CAUJHN010000134.1, from coordinate 22,939 downwards.
ACCCCCCTGCCGCGCCAGAATGCGCGCATCGAGGGCGGCCGTCAGCACGCCAGCGGCAGCCAGATCTTCGCGCATTTTGAGCAGCAGTTTTTCAAGCGTCATCAAACGATCCCATGTCTTATAAGAAAGCCCCTTTATATGGACCAGTTCGACATAGCGGATAAAGGTTTTTTGCAGCCGCAGCCAGATTCGAACCATTTTATCGCCCGCCCCCATCACGGGGCGGTACTTGCAGGCATTGGCGCGGGAACGAAGCCTGCCAGCCTCCGTTTTAGGTCCCGTGGCGGATTCCCAGGGCTTATGGGTTTGAATCCATTTGGCTTTTGCCGCCCTCTTTTCCTTCGTCCAGCGTTTTTGGTAGGAGATATTTATTTCCCGTAATCTGGAATCATATAGTTCGTTCGCGAAATTTTTTGCGTGGGCGAGCCGATCAGCGTGGGATTCTTCGGTCGTCTTCGGTTTTTTTTGGGTGGCGGCTAAAAACATTCAATAATATAGGATATTATTCCTTGCATTACAAGAAAATCCATTCATTTTAAATTGACATAATTATAATTTATTGGTAGTAGCAAAACCAGATATTCTGATAAGGGCAGTAATGGCTGGTACAGCACAATTAGTAGATGAAGAGACTTTGCATAGTATTCGTTCACTGGGAAAGCGTGTGGCGAAGGTCTTTAGCGGCTTAAACAAAGGTGAAGCTAAGCTATACACAGCAAATGATTTTGATCTGATCTATGGCGGATACGCTGGGAGCAGCCTTTATGATATATATACATCCGCACGAGCACAATGTCCGCCAGACAAGCGTTGCGGATTAATTTGGCAGCAGTACCTGATCCCACTAAGTGGAGATCCACTAAGCAATCAGGATCTTGGTGCGTTTCTTGCACAACAAGAGCTCTATTGGAAAGATGCTGATGACGCTATAGCAACCCAAAAATTTGAGAATAAGAGAACAGGCGCTTTACGAGATATAGAGGGCGTGAGTTTAGATATTACAAACAGCGAGACGTGGGCAGCATTTACGAAAGCCGCGGCGCCGGAGGCAGTAGCATGGGCAGAAACAGTCGGCCGGTTGTTACAAGTTAAAATGAGGAGCCTAAAAAGACCCTGTTTTTCTTCCAGGCACGTTGGCGACGCTTTTAATTACGCGGGAGAAATGCGCGACAGCGAAGCACAACTTGTAGCACTCCATGCACTCAAGGATTCGTGGGAGTTTGGGAATTGCTTGGCTAAAGCCATGCCTTTGCCTCCTATCGGTCGAGGGACATGGGATTGGAGCGCTTCTTGATAAGCACCTGATTTGTGATTATTTAAATTTCCAAATTCGCTAAAGTAACAAGCCGTGTCAGTAGCGCGCATTTGGGGTAGTGAGGAAACATGTTTAGAAGATTGGCGAATTCTTTTCGCAGGGCAATGAATAGGGATATGGGCGTCAACCCCGCCTACTCTCTTCTTGAAGGCGCATATTGGGAAGAGCCGGGAGCGCAGCAGATTACCCACGCGAACCTACCCGAAGCAATCGAGCAGCTTGGCGCTTTCTTCGATAAATATCCGACGGGCGGTGAGCGCGTAACTAAAATGCTCCTACAGGCAGCGCCAACAGATATGCTTTTGGGAAGAGTTTTAGGGGCTGTTTGCATGCAGCTTGCCGTTATCCGTTCCTCCGAAAAGGAAATTGCGAGCATGCCGCAGATTTACCGCATCCTCTGTCAACACGCAAAAAAGAACGATACTGCTTATAATGTTGTGTCTGCCACAGCCGCAGACAGAATCGCTACGCTTCGCGCACCTGTTTCAAATGGCGTGACGCGTGTGTTCATTGAAGAGACGGAGGATAGACGTTCGCTACAGGAACAATGGGTCGAAATGGGCATAAAACTCTTACCAAACCTGGAGCGTTACAATTCCCTTAGTGCCGTGAAAGAGCTGGAGTTTCTTGCATCGAAATGTGGGGATGATGCTGTTTTAGTATGTCAGTGCCTTAATACGGGCGCACCCATACTGGAAAGGGCCGAATATTCAGGGGAGATGCGGCGGGCATTCGATAAAGTAAAACTAGCGGTCATTATGTCCGGAACTATGTCCGCATTCGCAGATGAATGCACCGCGCGGTTTTTGCGGAACCCGCATACTTTGCACCAACAACGCTTTGCGACGCATGTCCTGCCCGGCGTCTTATCAATCAAGCTGTTGCCTGAAGATAAGAAAAGAGAATGCATTCAGGCGGGGCTTAGCATTCTCCCATTGCTTGCGGTGCGCTTTCCCGTTGAAACGCGGGAAGCCACGCTTGCCATCGGCACGGCGGCGAGAGGCGATCATGCGCTGGTGGGGAAAGTTTTAAGCAAGATAAGGGAAATTATGCCTGTGCTCTTTAGCCCCGGCAGCTACAGCCCAGGACAGAGCGAAGAGTTTACAAGAAGGCTCTCCATCAATCTTACTGGCAGGCCATATGACCAGCCGAGACCGCCTTTGGCGTAGAGTTTAAATACAAAAGAATTAGGAGTGTGTGATTATGGGACGTAAAAGCAATAAGCAGATTGAATTTGAGCGAAAGGTAGCAGCCGGGGACCTGAATGCGCAATGCGAACTCGGGCTTTTGCATATTGACGGTGAAGGCGTCAGAAAGGACGTCATCAAGGGCCTTGCCCTTCTTGCCGATGCCGCCGAAAAAGGACATGCCGACAGTCAAAACTATTTGGGTGTGATGCATAGTGACGGGAAGGTTGTAGAAAGAGATACTGCCAAGGCATTCGCGCTTTATATGAAAGCCGCCGAACAGGGGCACCTTTGGGGACAGCATAATGTTGCCAGCTTTTATTTGCACGGCGAACATGCAGAACGCGATGTGACAAAGGCCCTTTCGCTGTTTGGCCTGTCCGCCGCACAGGGATGCTATGCGGCACAACGTACGCTTGGCATTCTTTATATGGATGGGCGGTATGTTGAAAAAGACATTCCAAAGGCCCTTTCCCTTTTGCTTCAGGCTTCCGCGCAGGACGATCAGGCCGCCATGGACAAGGCCGGAGAAATTTATGACGAAGCCATACAGCAAGGCGACGACCCGCAGGAAGCTCTGCAGTTCTTTGCAACAGCTGCGGAAAAAGGAAATGCGCGCGCGCATTTCAGCCTGGGGCGGATTTATCAGGAAGGAAAAATTGTCGGGCAGGATTATAGTAAGGCCGCAGAGCATTACAAAGCCGCCGCCGACGTCAACACAGCAGACATAAAAGAACAGTGGGAGAGAAAACCCGTTGACTTGAGAGTGGCAGAAGCGCAGCTCCGTCTCGGCATGCTTTACAGGTTTGGCAAAGGCGTCGAGCAGGATTTAGGGAAGGCCGTTGAATTATTTACGGCCGCCGCCCAAAAACCCCATGGCGAGGCGAAGTTCATGGCGGGGCAGATGTATCAGCTGGGGTTGGGCGTGCCGCAGGATCTGGACCGGGCGGTGCGTTTTTATCACGACGCAGACGAGCATGACCATCCGCAGGCAGGCTATGCGCTTGGCGATATCTACGCGGAAGACACAATCCTGCAGAATTATTCCAAAGCTGTCACTCTTTTGGTACAGGCAGATAAAAATGGCGTTCCAAACAGCAGAAAGAGGCTGAAAGAACTTTATCTGGATGTATCGGCGAAGCTCGCCGTTTCATTTGCCAATGATTTCAAGAATGCGAGCGAGGATGCCATAGCCAATATGGCATCCGCCGCAAAAAGGATACTTATTCATATAAGCAGCAAACCACGGGCACCAGAGCCGGACGCATAATCGCGGGGTTAGATTTCCAAATTCGCGAGCGCGTCAGCCTGCGCCTGCGTTGTGAGGGCATCGACGACTTCGGCAAGTCCTGGCCCCGCCATGATTTCATCAAGGTTGTACAGCGTTAAACCGATGCGGTGATCCGTCATGCGGGATTGCGGGAAGTTATAGGTGCGGATGCGCTCCGATCTGTCACCGGAACCGATCTGCCCTTTACGATCCGCGGCGCGGGCGGCGTCGGCTTTCTGGCGTTCCATGTCGTAAAGCTTGGTTTTAAGCAACTTCATGGCTTTTGCTTTGTTCTTATGCTGGGATTTTTCCTCCTGCATCGCGACGAAAAGCCCGGTCGGTATGTGCGTGACGCGCACGGCGGAGTCCGTGGTGTTGACAGATTGCCCTCCGGAGCCTTGCGAGCGATACACGTCTATGCGCAGGTCTTTTTCATCGAGCACCACGTCCACGTCTTCTGCTTCGGGCAGAACGGCGACGGTGGCGGCGGAGGTGTGGATGCGCCCCTGCGTTTCCGTTTTCGGCACGCGCTGCACGCGGTGGCCGCCGGATTCGTATTTTAATTTGGCGAAGACGTGATCGCCGGAGACGGACATGATGATTTCTTTATATCCGCCAAGATCGGATTCCGACGCATCCATAACTTCCACGCGCCAGCCCTGAAGCCCCGCGTAGTTTTTATACATGGTGAAAAGATCGGCGGCGAAAAGCGCGGCTTCGTCCCCGCCCGTGCCGGCGCGGATTTCGAGAATGGCGTTTTTGGAGTCGGCTGAATCTTTAGGAAGCAGAGCGATTTTGATTTTATCTTCGAGCGCGGGAATTTTTTCTTTCAGTTCGGCCAGTTCGGCCTGCGCAAGTTCGGCCATGTCGGGATCGGACAGCATTTCTTCCGCCCCCGCCTTCCCGTCCACCGCGGATTTGTATTCGTTGTAGAGGTCCACGACGGGGCCGAGTTCGGCGTATTCTTTGGACAGTTTGACGAATTCTTCGCCGGACAGTCCGCCTTGCGACATTTTGTCCGAAATATCCTTATGCCGCGCCGCAATGGGGCTTAGTTTCGCGAGGTAATCCATGGGTGTTGTTTTACAGGGATTCCGGCAGTTTCAAAGAGGAAAATTCAGGGGTTTTCATGAGCGCCGGAGGGGTTTATACGGCAGGGGCATTTTTTTCTTGCATTGTTTTTCATAAGTATTTATGTGAGCGACTATGTTTGATGAAACCCTTCATATTGTTGGTGAATTTGGTGATTGCGCCGTGGAGCAACCACGTTCCGTCCCTGTGACCATGAGACAGGCCGTTGGTATGTTTTTAGGACAGACAGGCTTTAAGCCCATTTCCGCCCTAGATTTTCAGCTTCACGAAGCAATGCATGTTCTGGCTGGCGCGGTTAATGGGCGAATTGCCGATGAAGGCCGCGCCGGAATAACGGAAATGGTTCTTTTAGGTGGCGCGCAACACGACATCCGTGTCGGTAGAGATGGCATTATAGAGTGTGCAAAAAAAGAGCGGCCCACTATTGCTGATATAAGGGCATGGTGCACGGAAATTCAAACTGTGGTCAAAGCGGAAGATCAAATCGAAAGAGCAATGCGATCTGAAAAATCCGCGCTGCTCATACGAATTTTTAAAGACCAAACCCAACATTTGGCCCTTGCCTTAGAGGCTATTACCAAAGATCCATTTAATAATGGTGCCATTCTTACACATCTTACAGATGAGTGTCGGCATATAGCGGAAGACGCCTTAAATCGGGACAACAACATACGCGCCCTTGAAAAGATGAAAGCGGCAAAATTTCTAACAGAAGATGGGTTTTGGAATGCCTATAGCCGCGCCTGCGCAATTGCGGCGCACGTGGAGAACACGATGGGAAAGCCTTTTCCTGAATTGGAATTCGACAAAATCATGCGTACGCCGCTTGGTGAATTCGGCATAAGAATGGCGCCGGGAAAGAACGGCAAAATGCAGTTCGTGCCGTTTATCCCAATCCCGCAGGTTTCGCGAGACATGACTTTCACACCTGTATAAGTGAGGGAAAGATGCTGTTAACTCCCGATTACGTTCCAAAAGATTATGCGCCCGTGCAGGTGGTGCAGAGCATGGAAGAATTGCATGCGGCGTCATTCATAGACGGGACGAAAAGCGCCATTCTTTATCCAAGAAGCCTGAGAGACGATTTTAATCATGATTTCGACGGTCTGGCCGCCGCACTGGATAATTTTCTGGGTTTGCAGGATACCAAAATCCAGATGTTGTATCCGGATGAACTGCAGGCCCAATGCCGTACCCTGAAAGGAAGCGCGAAGACGGCGGCAAACGCGATTGTCAGAGACATGCAGGAAATCAAGCGCGCGCTTGCCGGCGCTACAAAGAAAGACCCGCCGCTCCTATTGCTTTTGGCGAGTATAAGCTAATGGATTATTCGAACGGACACGTCGCGGAATAACAAGGCGTCCTTAACAATAAGCTTGAAATAATGGGAAAAATGGATAATATTTCCATATAAATTGGAGGGTATCATGGCAGGACAGCAATATGTTATTCACATCGAACGGTGCGACAAGAGGCCCGATCCGAGCAAGGTAAAACCATTCAATGTCATATATTGTTTGAAAACCGATCAAATTTATAACAACGCCATGGAAACCAGCCTGCCCGTGGCGGAATTGCAAAAGCATCACAACGGCACGCGTCATTACATTGAAGTTGATGGTTACGACCAAATAATCCATTTTTGCCATCAGGGGCGCAGAACAACGGAACAAAATCTTAAGCTATCTCTTAGCGACAGGCTTTTAACACCAGCGCAAAAAGAAAAGGTACTTAAAGCATGGGAGCGTTTTAATGCTGATCCCGCCGCATCTTTCAGTTATCCGTGGCTGGAAGCTTCGCTTCTTGATCGCGCCTTTAAACTGCGCCCGTCAGAACTTTTTGAAGCCGGTTCGGCGGACGTGCATCAGATGGTGCCCGCCCCGCCTGAAAAGCCGCGGGAAGTACTTCCGGGTGCGCCTGTGTCCGTTTCATGGATGCCCGGTCGCGGACTTGTGCCCAATGGCAATAAACTTACCCCCGTTGAAGAAAAGCAACCGTCCACATTGACAGGCTCGTTTGACGACAATGCGCGTCCTGGAATGATCAATGTCGCAAGACCGGGAGAACCAGCGTGCTGGGTGCGCGGACCGAATGACCTTCTCATAAAAAGAGCATTCAATCCGTAAAGCCGACATCATGAATAGACGAACGATACGAGCGGCGTCTCATACAGGCGAAGACAGGCAAATTGATCCTTTGCAATTGCACAAGGCATTCGCGATTGCGACACGCGGCTTTAGCACTTACTCCCTCCATCCTGATGATTTTGTTTGTGACGATACTATTAAGGGCGGGCGGACCGTAAATGGGAGGACTGGATTTTTCAGACACAGGGGAATTGCCCATTTCACGATAGAATCCCTTCTGGAACTGCACCCAAATCCAGACAGGCCGATTGAAATTCTGGCCGCGCCGTCGTCTATTGGGTGTGAAGCTTTCGGATTTGCGGCTCTGGGCGTCCGTAAAGGGTTGGGCGGTAAAGCCGGTTTCAACATTGATGCGTTTGATTGTTCGGAAAGATTTACGGCACTTGCGCGGCAGGGTTGCTATCCCATCGAAATGGTCCGAAACATGGAAGAATCCTGGCGCGGTATATTATTAGACCCGGATATCGTTCATGACAGGTTTGTGAATGTGCGACGAGCCGTGAAATCACGTGTCCGCTTTCTCGACCACATGTTTTTTCAGGATTTTTCTCCGCAGAAAAAATACGATGTGGTGATGGTAAATAATCTGCTCATGTATCTAAATGACGATGAGAGGGAACAGGCCATGAAGGTTATTGTCAGTACGGGCGCGGAACTGCTCATCGTCAACACAGATGATAGAGTCTTCTCTGAAATGCCGCCTTCCCTGCCCTATATTCATGTAAAGGAACATCCTGTCTGGGCGGATACGCCGCTGGCGGAATCGGCCTTCCTGCACACGGATTATCATATCTGGGCTCGTAATAAGGCGGCGCCGGAGCAACATATCTAAAACCCACTGATTTAATTCAGCATTTACGTTTTTCTTGCATATATTTTCATAATGCTTATATCTTGCGGCATGAAAAGGCAGGAAAATTCCATAGCGCCCGCCTTTCAGGAAGGCGCCAACCCGACGCAGGACAGCGTGCGGGATGTAACCGTGCGCGAAGCCATGGGCATCTTTGTCGCGCAGACAGGATATCGCACGCAGGATACACGTGTATTCAAGATTCATGAGATCATGCATATCCTTGCAGGCGCAACCAATGGATATCTGGCCGATGAAGGGCGCGCGGCGGTGATGGAAATGATCATGCTGGGATGCCGTTTTGACCAGGTCAAATTCAAGGATGACGGCAGCTTCGTCGACGGAAAATATGGCACGGCTTCTGAACCGGCCGTGCGTGACTGGGTTGAGATTATTCAGGTCATAGCGCGCACCGGCGGACGGATTTATCCGGAACTTCTGCCCAAAATCGCGAAGGCGAAGAATTTAAGCGAGGAAGGTTTCCAGATGGCGTTGCGCCGCGCCCATGCCGTGCGAGATTATTTTACCAGCCGGCACGGTGGAAAATCTTTTATCCATTTTACGCTGGATCAGATTCTGGATATGAATATTTCAGAATTCGGGCTGGAAGCGCGGGAAGTGAAAGGCAAAATTCAGTTTATTCCGTTTGTTCCCGTAGAGCCATATACGGCAAAGCCTAAAGCAGAACCCCAGTAAACGGGATGTAACGTGAAGAGCAGATGCCCCCGAGCCCTGCAGCTTTTGGCCGAAGGTCCGGAAATAGCGGTTTTCTATTGACACTGGCGCCGTCCATCATTATGAGAAATATCTTTCGTGTGTTTGATAGGTATACTCATGCAACCCGACAAGTCAGCCCAATACTATAATGACCTTATAACTGAAAATCCCGTAAGAGCCGCGCGCGAGCTGCGCTCTCTGCTTCACGAACCGTGGGGCCAGGATCCACAACATATCGAAATACCTTTCATCATCCAGTTTTTGCCGCAACTGTTCAAAGCCGCCCCTGACCGCGGGCAATATATTGTGCGCGCGATCAGGAATTATCATCTGGATGGAAGGCCCGACCTTAACGCCATCAATGTCCGCCGTGTTATAGACGCATTGCCCGCTATTTTGAGAACAGAGCCATCGAGCGGCCCGCATGTCGTTGCGGCTTTACTTGAAGGTGTTTCGGGGAAAGCACAACAAAGAATTATAGCGCAGCTGTTGGAGAAAATGCCGAAGCTTATAAAGAAGCACAGATGGCCCGTGCATGAAATGATGGCCGCGCTGTCGGACAGGCTTACCGACAGCACACCAGATGGCGTTTTATGCAGCCAGTTCGCGCGCCTGCGCCGTCGTGTTGCCAGTTCCATGCGCGATGTCTGGTTTATTCCCGCACGCGGAGAAAACGGAGAGGTAAGAAATATTTTTGTATTAAGCGGCAGTTTTAAAGTTTCAGCAGAAAACGTAAGACCCGATGGAAATATCGGAAGAGAAACGCCGTTGATAGCAAATATGTTACGGGGACAGATGTCTCCTGAGAATACAGCTATTGCGCTTCGGACCAGAGATCACAAATACCTCGTTCTGGCGATGTAGCGTTGTAATCACTCCGCCGCGAGTTTTGAGGCCGCCCCCAGCTGGGCGGCTTTTTCTTCGATTAAATTCACGATGTGGTCGACGATGGTCATGTCGCCGTCGTTGAAGCGGTGGGCCTTTTCGCCGCCGATATAGATTTGGTGATTGCCCTGCCCGCCGCCTGTTAATCCGATATCAGTCATCAGGGCTTCACCGGGGCCGTTCACGACGCAGCCGATGATGGAAACCGTCATGGGCGTTGTGATGTGTGCGATGCGGCGTTCCAGTTCGGCGACCGTGTCGATCACCTGAAACTGCTGACGTGCGCAGGAGGGACAGGCGACGACGTTGACGCCGCGGTGACGCAGGCCCAGGGATTTCAGGATATCGAATCCGGCCTTGATTTCTTCCACCGGATCGGCGGAAAGCGAGACACGGATCGTATCCCCTATTCCGGCCCATAAAAGATTGCCCATGCCTATCGCGGATTTGATGGTGCCGGAGCGCAGGCCGCCTGCTTCGGTAATGCCCAGATGAATGGGATAATCGCACGCGTCCGCCAATTGCTGATAGGCGGCGACCGCCATGAATACGTCGGAGGCCTTGCAGGAGATTTTAAAATTGAAGAAGTCGTTGTCTTCCAGAATCTGCATGTGGCGGCGGGCGCTTTCCACCATCGCGTCGGGGCATGGTTCGCCGAATTGTTCCAGAAGGTCGCGTTCCAGTGATCCCGCGTTGACGCCGATGCGGATGGAACAGTTGTAATCCTTCGCGGCCTTGATGACTTCCTTTACGCGTTCTTCGGAGCCGATGTTGCCGGGGTTGATGCGCAGACACGCCGCGCCGTTCTGCGCCGCTTCTATCGCGCGTTTATAATGGAAGTGAATGTCGGCGACGATGGGCACGGTCACTTCGGGTACGATCTGTTTCAGGGCGGCGGAGGATTCTTCATCGGGGCAGGAAATGCGGACGATATCTGCGCCCGCGACTTCCAGCGCGCGCACCTGCGCGATGGTCGCGTCTACGTCGTGGGTGAGGGTGTTCGTCATGGATTGGACCGTAATGGGCGCATCCCCGCCCACGGGCACGTTGCCCACCCAGATTTTCCGGGATTTCCGCCGTTCTATATGCCGCCAGGGCCTATGGGTCGTGTGGTCCGCCATGGAGAGTTATGTAGCAAGGTTGGCGGAAAAATCCAAGGAATTAACCGCGTCTGCGCGGATACAGCGCCTGCATGATTTCGAACAGGAAGGCCGTGGACCAGCCAAGGAGCACGATGCCGTTCGCGGCCTCTATCCCGGACAGCACCCGCCAGGCGTCCTTTAAGACGATGTCTCCATAGCCGAGGGTGGTGAAGGTCACGGTGGAGAAATAGACGGCGTCTTCCAGCGTTTTGAATTCCTTCACTTCAAGCCAGCGATAGGCAAAAGCCCATAGCCAGACATGCACCGTAATCAGCATGAAAATACCCAGGATGGATACAACGCCAAGGCGGATTTTCTGGACGTGGCTGTAAAAGCGGTTTCCCTGCGCCTTATGCAATTCCGCGCCCACGGCCGTCATGATGCCGTCAAGACCTATGGCGTGGATGATGGATGTGAACAATATCAGCCCCATCGCCACGGCAAGATCATCTATGAAATTCAGGAATTCATACAGCATGGCCCAGTATCCCCATAAAAAGGGCTTTATACAAGAGTGGCGTCCGATGATACCGAACACAGGGCGATATTATCAAGTCGGCCACAAATGGTAAGAAAGAAGATCACTTTTAGCCCGATTGGACAAAAGAGAGATTGCATACGGCGTCGCAACAACAGCGCCATCATCAACGCCCGGATGGTTTTTCGAACTTCTCAGTCGGAATATTTTAGATTCGAGTGATGGATCCCTTTGTTTAAGGGCCGCTGTAAACATATTACCGGTAATATCACCGCCTCTATTTTCTACGGGAATGATATCGTACAATTCTTTGGAAAAATAGGCAGACAGCAAAGTCCTGCTCGATCCAAAGTTGCTCCTACTCGCATTTACAAAGTGGAAAACAGGCAAAGACCCAACTCGCGTAAGCAGATCGCTGCGTGCATTGCTTATGCGCGCTTCTACACCGTAATTGGTCGGCGGCAATTTCAGCGCCTGAAAAACAGGCATTAAAGAATCCCATTCGTCGTGTACCGCAGTCCGCGCAAATTTCCGGGAAAGCGTTTCGGTATAAGATTGGTCTGCTTCAAATACAGAAATGCCATCCGGAAACGTGAACTTTCCCGCTTTAGAAGCTGAAGATAGCAAAGACCCACTGCTAACCGTAGCAACCTCCTCTACCGGCGCGACAGGAAGGCATAGGGGGGGCGGATCTATATTCTGAGATAAAGGCGGAAACTCACCTTTGTGAAATGTCATTATATTTTCGCATAGTTCCTGCGGCAGTAAGGAAAGCGCGTGCGGTGTAGCAACAATGGCGCCGTTATCCGCCGAATTTCGGGGGTTTTTTGGACCACGGACATAATACAGTTTATCTTCGGCGCTTGGAAATATGCCCTGTATGGATTCAGCACACATTATGGTGTCACCCATGTATTGCTGCGGGATTAAGGTACGGGCGCGACTGTTGAAATAGATGCATATGAGAACTCTAGGCACAGCCACGCCACTTACAGGCGCCCGCGTCAGTATAACGGGCGCTTTTGTTTCATCTTTCATCAAGCTATGGAGCCCCGCCTTCACACGATCATACACACCCCACTGATAGTCCGAGATGTTGAGCCCACGCGCAATTTCCAGGATGCCGGGCGTTTCATCCAGAACGGGCTGCCGCCTGAATCTCGTAGAAAGTCTTTGCGTATATGGCTGGCTTGCATGAAACAACATTTGCGAGTCCCTTCCCTTTAATAAGGGTTTATTGCCATAATAACTAACAAAAGGGAAGAAATATAATCTGCTCTATTTCAATGAGTTAGACAAACACCACCTCTTTCCTGCATCAGGACAAAAAGGGCGGGCTCCCCCTTCCGGAGGTTTTGACGGGTCAAATCGGGCGGGATTGTTAATGACTTCATAGCCGGAGCCTTCGTCATCCATCAATACGGCGTAACCGAAATAGGTTTTTAAGGAGGGGGCTGGCGGCCAGTCCACATCCTCGCGGTCATAGCCGCAGCGTTTTTCATCGTGGCAGGGCGTGAAGTGAAAGTCAGCGCTTTCGACCATTTCGCGCACCCCCGTCCTTTCCCCCGTTTTGTCATTCCGCCAGAAAATCTGATAGGTCGGATCGTAAATTTCCCATTTCTGGTTTTCAGGATTTTTAACTTCCACCACGACATGGGAGAGGTATTTCGGGTCATAACGGAAAATATCAATCATATGCACTTCGAACCCTGCGCGGCGGATCAGCGGCAAGAGAAGTTTTGAACGCGTGGAGCAATCCATATGCGGCGGCTTATCACTCCGCCCTTTCGCAAACGCCAGCAGCTTATCCAGTGTGCGCGGTTTATGTTTGAAATCGTCCCAATATTCCGCATCCGTATTGTGTACGGAGTTGCCATGCACGAAATTGTTCAGCGTTTCCATTTTCGCGTGAAAACCCGCAGCGGAATCGACGCGGGACAATTCGTAAATTTCCTTGCGGCGAAGATATTCCAGCCAGTCGGCTTTTACATCCGGATATTTGCGAACGCCCTGCCAGATTCCAAAAGCAAGCAGAGCCGCAACGAAAAAGCCCCCCGCGATTTTTACAGCGCGCAAATTATCCATTGTTCGGAATGAGGGCGCCTATCGATGCAGGATCAAGCACGATACGGCGTTTAATCTGCCCCGGATTGCCAAGAACCCCTATTTCCTTGCCATCCAGCTTAACCTTGATGCCGCCGGCGTTACCGGTCGCCATAATCAGCCCAGGTTCTTCCGGAACGGCATAAACATCGCCCGGCTTCAGCACCTGACGCAATATAGCGGCGCCATCGGCGTTGCGAATTTCAACCCAGCTGCTGTCCACTATTTCCAGGACGATACGATTGCCCGGTTGAAGCTGGGTCACCGGAGGCGGTTGCGGTTCGGCTGTTTCAGCGGTCGCAGACTGTGATTGTTCAGCAGCGGGCGCAGGGCTCTGCTGTTCCACGAGAGAGGGCGCTTCGTTCAGTTGAGATTGAGTAAGTTTTTCGGGAACGGAGGGAACGGATGCCTTTTCCGCCGGCGGAAACACCACATAGGAGATAAAGCCGACAAGGACGAGAAGCCCGAACAAACTGCCGCCGATTGTAATAAGCCCCGGAACCTTGCTTTCGGCGGCGGAGACAGGGAACGTAAGATCAGGCCGTTTTGGTTTTGCGCCGTACTGCGTTTTGAAAAGATGGACCATCTTATCGCCGTCCAGTCCCAGATATTCCGAATAGGAGCGTACGAAGCCGATGGCATAAACACGGCCCGGAAGTTTACTCAGGTCCCCCTGCTCCAGCGCCTCCAGCTGGCTGGCGCGGATACGAAGAATGGTTTCAATCTGCGGCAGTTCCTGCCCGTAATGCATGCGTGTGCGGCGCAGTATCTCCCCCACCGGCATGTCGGTGTGGAAGTTCAGGTTGGAATCTGCCTGTTTTTCTTCTTTTTCTTCGGATTCTGTCATGACGAGCACAGCTTAGGCGAAAACGCCTTACTGTTCCAGCCCTTACACAACCATCTTTGTCATTCTGAGCGCAGCGAAGAATCTGAGATCCTTCGGCTTTGCCTCAGGATGACAAGGAGAGCGTTTAAGCGGCCTTTTCGAGGCCGTAGGCCGCGTGCAGGGCCCGGACCGCCAGTTCGAGATATTCCTTCGCAATCAGCACGCTAACCTTGATTTCGGAGGTGGAGATAACCTGGATGTTGATCCCTTTTTCGGCAAGCGCCGCGAACATGGTTTTGGCGACGCCAGCATGTGAGCGCATGCCAATGCCGACGACGGAGACTTTGGCGACGTCGGTTGCCGTGCGGATTTCGCTGTTTTTGAAGAGTTCCTGCGATTTCAGAACTTCGAGCGCGTGGGCGAGATCCGTTTGCGGGATGGTGAAGGTCATGTCGGTTTTCGTGCTGTCCGGGGATATGTTCTGCACGATCATGTCGACGTTGATGGCGGCATCCGCCAGAGGGCCGAACAGTTTTGCCGCGACACCGGGAACATCGGGCACGCCGAGCACTGTGACTTTCGCTTCATCCTTCGCGAAGGCGACGCCGTTCACCACATATTGTTCCATGATATCTTCCTCCTTCGTCACCAGCGTTCCGGGCAGATCGGAGCCGATGGCATCATCGAAGCTCGAAAGCACCTGCACAGGCACGTTTTGTTTGTAAGCCATTTCAACGGAGCGGACCTGCAGCACCTTTGCGCCGAGCGAGGCCAGTTCCAGCATTTCTTCGTAGGATATGCGCGTGATCTTGCGCGCTTCGGGAACTATGCGCGGATCTGTTGTGTAGATGCCATCCACATCCGTGTAGATATCGCAGCGGTCGGCTTTCAGTGCAGCGGCCAGCGCCACGGCGGTGGTGTCGGACCCTCCTCTTCCCAGGGTCGTGATGCGTTTTTCGGTGGTCACGCCCTGAAAGCCGGCCAGCACGGCGACATGCTTGTTTTTAAGGGAGTCTTCCATCAGCGGGGTTTTGATGTCCTGTATCCGCGCCTTGCTGTGGACTTCATCCGATATGATCGGCACCTGCCAGCCGAGCCATGAGCGTGCCGATATTCCGCGCTTTTGAAGCGCGATGGCCATGAGGCCTGCCGTGACCTGCTCACCCGAGGCAACGACCGTATCATATTCCCGCACGTCGTAGGTTTCGGATATGGCGGCGCAGTATTCTATCAGCTGGTTCGTCACGCCGGACATGGCGGAGACGATGACCGCGACTTCGTGGCCGAGCGCGACTTCGCGGGCGATTTTATCCGCGGCCTTTTCAATGCGGGCCGTGTCAGCGACGGACGTCCCGCCAAATTTTGCAACTATGCGTGCCATAAAATTCTTTTTAACGCCAAGACGCCAAGGGCGCCAAGGATTCCTGTAATGGTTTATAAAAGCGCCGAATTCCTTCCTTCATTAAAGGAGAATTGAAGTTCAGAAGAAAACCAAACTCTATCCCTGAAAGTTTCAGATACGTTAAAATCTGCGCCTCATGGATGCCTGCAAGCTTTTCTACGCTTTTAATTTCTATTAGTACTTTGTTCTCAACGATTATGTCCGCCCGAAAACCAGCGTCTAAAATTTTATCTCTAAATTTCACGGATATTGGCACCTGAGAATTCAGTGACAAACCCCGTTCCTTTAATACGTCTATCAAACATATTTCATATACGCTTTCAAGAAGACCCGGACCCATATGTTTATGGACCGTGATTGCAGAGTCCACTATCTCTTTAGCGATCCTATCCAAATCTGCAGATGGTTCCCGCATGATAATTTTCTTGGCGTCCCTGGCGTCTTGGCGTTAATAGTTACTTATGCATACTGTCGACGCAAAGGAAATTGAAAATTTTGCCAAGGATTCATCCCGCTGGTGGGATGAGGACGGGCCGTTTCGGCCTTTGCACCGGTTAAACCATGTGCGGCTGGGTTATATTAAAGACCAGATTTCGACGCGGTTTGGGTGCGATGCGCGGAGCCTGAAGCCGTATAAGGGATTGTCCATTCTGGATATCGGCTGCGGCGGCGGGCTGGTGTGCGAGCCTATGGCGCGGCTGGGCGGCGAGGTTACCGGGATTGATGCCGATGCCAATGCTATTGCGGTGGCAAAAGAACATGCGCGGGCGATGGGGCTTTCGGTGGATTATCGCGCGGAGTCTTCTGAAGAATTGCTTAAAGGTAAAAAGAAATTCGATGTCGTGCTGGCATTGGAGATTGTCGAGCATGTCGCGGATGTGGATATGTTTGTGCGCAACTGTGTGGATCTTTGCAGGCCGGGCGGATTGATTGTGTTTTCCACCTTGAACCGGACGGCAAAATCCTTCGCACTTGGCAAGGTTGCGGCGGAGTATGTTCTGCGGTGGGTGCCGGTCGGAACGCATGACTGGAAGAAGTTTTTGAAACCGTCAGAACTCGCGCGGCCCATCCGCAGCGCAGGTGGCGATGTGGTGAACACCGAAGGCATGGTGTTCAACGCAGTCACGGGGGAATTCGTACGATCCCCCCGTGATTTAGACGTGAATTATTTTATGAGCGCCGTGAAAGCCTAGGCGACTTTTGCAACAGGAACGGCAGCGGCGACGGTTCTTAATTGTACAACTGTTGCCGTCGATGACTGAGGCTGCCCCTGCGCCGCACGGCCAAAGCCTTCAATGCATTTATCCAGTACTTCTTCAGGAAGCTTGTGTACGTTCGGCATTTGTCCATCGCGCATCTGCCTATATTCTGCTTCGGTGAATGCAACATGAAGCGGGTAGTGAAGTTTAGGATAATCAAATTGCCTTACAACAACAGGTTCTTGCCATTGCCCATCTTCACCTAATTTTTGGGAAACTTCGAACTGGTCGCGGTAACAATCCAGCATCTGCACGCCACCTCTATCGTATGGCTTTTCCGAAGCCCGCCACTGCGTTGTCAGATAAGTCTTCTCGCTCGTCCGGGGGCAGCCGATATCGCCGTTCATTTACACACCTCTTATTAAACATTTTTATAATTTTGATGCGGCTTTGATACAGAAAATCAGCATAGAATGTCAACGAGCGGCGTTAAATTTGATATAATATTTCAATATCTTGTACTTATCTTTTGAGCGCATGGCTTGGGCGTATAGCCCCCCTTAAAAAAGTGCATAACCGGCCTAGCATATGCAGCAAAGCCTTGGGCTTTTCATCGGGCGTTTCTGGCTTTATCTTGTTCTTATGTCAGGATTCTTTTTTATCGCGATGATTATCGCCATGTTGCTTACCGTTGCCGTTCTTGCGATTGGGATGATCGCCATGATCAAGGGCGGTGAGTTCAATCAGAAATACGGTAACAAGCTTATGCGGGCACGGGTGATTATGCAGGGTGTTGCCCTCGCCTGTTTCGCGCTCGCAGTTCTTTCGAAATAGGAGTGGTTCATGAAAATTCTGGTTCCTGTTAAACGGGCGATCGATTACAGCGTGAAGATCCGCGTGAAAGCGGATGGCACAGGCGTTGATCTGAACAACGTCAAAATGTCGATGAACCCTTTCGATGAGATCGCGGTGGAAGAAGCCGTGCGGTTGAAAGAAAAAGGCAAGGCGACGGAGATTGTTGTCGTGAGCATCGGCCCCGCGAAGGCGCAGGATATTATCCGCACAGCGATGGCGGTTGGCGCAGACCGTGGCATTCTGGTGCAGACGGATGTGCCGACGGACATAGGCGGGGTTGAACCATTGGCCGTTGCGAAGATTTTGAAGGCGATCGTAGAGGCGGAGAAGCCGGACCTTATTATCATGGGCAAGCAGTCCATCGACGATGATTCAAACCAGACGGGACAGATGCTGGCCGCGCTTCTTGGATGGGCGCAAGGAACGTTTGCATCGAAGGTTGAGCTGGATGGCGGTCATGTGAAAGTCACGCGGGAAGTCGATGGCGGACTGGAGACAGTTTCACTGAAAACGCCCGCAATTGTGACAACGGATTTGAGATTGAACGAGCCGCGTTATGCGGCACTGCCCAATATCATGAAAGCAAAATCGAAGCCGCTAGAGACAAAGACGCCGGAAGATTACGGCGTGTCCATCGCCCCTCGCCTCACCGTTGTCAAAGTGGCGGAACCGCCGAAGCGCAAAGGCGGCGGCAAGGTCGCAAGCGTGGATGAACTGATCGATAAATTGAAGAATGAAGCGAAGGTGCTGTGATGGCTATTCTCGTACTGGCAGAACATGACAATAAAGACCTGAAGCCGGCGACGCTGAACGCCGTGGGCGCGGCCATGAAAATTGGCGGCGATGTGCATGTGATGGTTATCGGCGCGAATTGTTCGGGCGTTGCGGCGGCAGCGGCGAAGATTGCCGGGGTTTCCAAAGTTTTGAAGGCGGATGATGCGTCCCTTGCCCATGGGCTGGCAGAGAATGCGGCGCCGGTGATTATGGGGGTTGCGGCGCATTATTCGCATATCATCGGGCCAGCCACGACGACATGGAAGAATATATTGCCACGTGTGGCGGCGTTGCTGGACGTTCAGCAGATTTCGGACATTATCGGCGTGCAGGATGCGGACACGTTCGACCGCCCTGTTTATGCGGGCAATGCCATTGCGACGGTGAAATCTTCCGACAAGATCAAGATTATCACGGCGCGCGGCACGGCGTTCGATGCCGTCGCGGCGGAAGGCGGTAGCGCCGCCGTTGAGGAGGCTTCCGTGAAGGGCGATAGCGGATTGTCTTCGTTTGTGTCAGCGGAAGTTTCAAAATCAGACCGCCCGGAACTTACGGCGGCAAAAATCGTTGTATCTGGTGGGCGCGCGCTTGGCTCTGCCGAAGGATTCAAAATCATTGAGGCTTTGGCAGACAAGCTGGGCGCGGCAATAGGGGCATCACGTGCTGCCGTTGACGCAGGATATGTGCCGAACGATTATCAGGTGGGGCAAACGGGCAAGAACGTAGCACCACAATTGTATATCGCCATCGGGATTTCCGGAGCCATTCAGCATCTGGCAGGGATGAAGGATTCCAAAGTTATCGTCGCCATCAACAAGGATGCGGAAGCGCCGATTTTCGGCATAGCGGATTACGGGCTGGTCGGTGACCTGTTCCAGATAGTGCCGGAGCTAACCAGCAAGCTGTAAAGCTTATTAGTCGTTCGTCTTCATTTTGAACGCTGAACCCGCTTTGGCGGCGGGGAATATGGCGCCTTCCGTCTGTGCGTCATCAAACAGCGCGTTTTCAGTGTTAGCGCCCGTGAAATCGCATTCGCGCAAATCAGCGCCCTTGAAATTGGCGTAAGAGACATCGGCGTTTTTAAAGGACGCCATACGCATTTTACAGTCCGAAAAATCCGTATAGGTGAGCGAAGCCCCCTCAAAATCGCATGGCGAGAAACGCTTTGTCGTGCTGCCGCCACCAAACATCAGCGGTTCGAAATTCGTGCCATGCAGTCTGGCATGGTTGAAGCGCGCGCCCTTAAAAGAGCTGCCCCGCATATCCGATTGTTCCATGTCACAACGCCGGAAATCGCTTTCGTCCAGATTGGCGCTCTGCATCTGGATTTTAAAGAGGTTCATGCCGAAGAAGCGCCCCCTCACCGCCTTGATGGCCGTCAGGACTTCGCCCTTCAGCGTTTCAAGCGGACGCATATCATAGCCGCTTAAATCCAGCTGCTTGCCCTCCTGCCCTGCGGTGGATACCCATGTGCGATGCGTTTCTATCAGCTTCGCGAGCGGCTGTTCCAAACTTTGAACGGATGTGCCTATGTTGGCGTCCGTGATGGCCTCGCTTAAATCAACGTCCATAGGGCTGATTTCAGAGATGTTCACGCCTGTTAAAATAGTTGCCTGGAAATGCGCGCCTTTTAATTTCGCGCCGGATAACTGCGCCCCCGATAAATCCGCACCCTTCATTTCAGCGTTGCGCAAATCAGCGCCAGACATATTCGCGCCTGTCATGATTGCGTCGGAAAAATCCACATTGTTCGCCATGGACCCGACCAGACGCGCGCCGGAGAGATTTGCACCGCGGAAAGATACGCCTTCACCCGTGTCATACATGCCGTCTTTGGAAAAGCCGCCCACGCGCAGATCGGCCTTGTCCAAATTGGCCTGTTCCAGGTTCGCACTTTGTATGCGCGCGCCGCGCAAGTCCGCACGCGCGAAGTTACAGCGCGACAAATTGGAATCGCTGAGATCGCATGCATAGAGTTTGGATTCAGAAAAATTCGCCTTTGACAAATCCATACGCACCATACGACATCCTGTAAAATCCGCCTGGCGCATGTCTTTGCTCGCAAAGGACAGGCCTGTCATATCAACGCTTTTCAAAGTCGCCCGGCGTCCACCAAGGCGTCCCGCCAAAAAACGCGCATGCAGGTCAACCATGGCGTCGACCTGGGCCTGCGTCAATTTTTCAGTATATTCTTCTTCGTTATCGGACATGGTTTTTTAAACAAAGGGTTACAGGCTATAGTGCCTTGAAAGTGTTAAGAAAGAATTCATCTGTTCTGTAAAAGAAAGACATCGAAGAACTCCCTGGCACTTTCCGCAGCCCAGTCGGCATCTCCTTCAAAACGATACAGAATTTGGCCATCTCTGCCTATCAGAAAACTTGTAGGAATCCCCCGCATAGACAGCTTTGGCGCAATTTCCCCATTATTGTCCAGAAAACCCGCAAAATCACCAACCCGCTGCTTTTCCAGAAAATCGGAGATTCCAGAGGGATCCATACCATTGTCTATCGAAATGCCAATGACATTCAGTTTTCCGTCATACCGTTTCTTCAGCTTATCCAGAGACGGCAGCTCCACCACACAGGGCCCGCACCATGTCGCCCAGAAATTGACAAGCGTGGGCCTGCCAGAAAAATCCCCAATGCGGACCGTTTTTCCTTTCATGTCGATGAACGCCCCTTTCGGGAATTCATGCGGCTCCGTTGCCGCCATCACTGAATTGAACTGCGTAGAGAAGTCCTTTAAAATCAGCGCCGGCACCGCAGGCGGAATAAAGGATTCTTTCATTTTCTGGACACGGTATTCATGCAGAAAGCCCGGAAGGTAATGCCCAGCCGCCGCCGAAAGAATAAACAGGCCAGCGCCCAGAACTATGAGAATCTTCTTGTGACGCATGTCTTTTCCATGGTTTTAATAACGATATGAAACACAGCTGCAAATATGGCCTATGGCTGGCCCTTCTGGCAACATTGATTGTCTGCGCCTGCGGAATTAAGCCCGGCTCTCTGGAGCCGCCTCCCGGCGCGGAGAAAAACAGTTTCCCCAGAACATACCCGCAGTCGCCATGAGCGGGTTTGAAGAAAAAGACGGCGTGTTGCATGCCGACGGTGTTTCGCTTGCGGCAATTGCAAAGGATGTCGGTACGCCGACCTATGTTTATTCCTCCTCCGTGATCGAAGAGCAGTTCAATCGTTTAAAAGACGCGATGCAGAAGGCCTTGCCGAAAGACAGGCAGCCGATGCTGTGTTTTGCGTGCAAGGCAAACAGCAATCTTGCAGTGCTCAGCCTGCTGCAATCTTTAGGAAGCGGCCTGGAGACGGTTTCGGAAGGCGAACTTATCCGCGGGCTGAAAGTCGGGTTCATGGGATCGCAGATCGTGGCGACGGGCGTCGGCAAGCAGCGGCGGGAAATTGCGGCGTGCTTAAAGGCGGATATAGCGCAGTTCAATGTGGAGTCTCTCCCGGAGCTGGAGCAGATCAATTCGGTTGCCCAGGAAGTCGGAATTAAAGCCCGAGTTGCCTTCCGGTTGAATCCGAATGTCAGCGGCGGCGGGCATCATAAGATTTCGACGGGGCGCACGCAGGACAAATTCGGCATGGGCGTGGAAATGATGGAGCAGGCCTATGCGATGGCGGCGGCCATGAGCCATGTCGCCCCGGTCGGGCTTTCGATGCATATCGGATCACAGGTTTATGATGTGGCGAAGTTCAGAGACGCTTTTGCGGCGTTCCCAGAGATTGTCAAAAAACTGCGCGGCAACGGACATACTGTTTCGCGCCTGGATATCGGCGGTGGTTTTCCCATTGTTTATAATGAAGAGCGGCTGCTTGATCTCGATGCCTATGCGCAATGGGTGAATGAAATCATTGTGCCGCTCGGCACGGAGATCATCATGGAGCCGGGACGGTATCTGGTGGGGAACGCGGGCGTTCTGCTCAGCGAAGTTTTGTATGTGAAGGAAACGCCGGATAGAAAATTCCTGATCCTCGATGCAGCGATGAACGATCTGCTGCGCCCTGCCCTTTATGACGCGTATCACGGGATTGAGCCCGTAGCGTCGCGCAATGCGGCATGGGCCAAGTACGATGTTGTCGGCCCCGTGTGCGAGACGGGAGATACATTTACAACCGACCGGGAAATGCCTGCGATGAAAGCCGGGGATTTTGCGGTGATAAAATCGGCGGGCGCTTATGGGACGTCGATGGCATCAAATTACAACACCCGCCCCCTCGCCGCCGAAGTGATGACGCGGAACGGGCAATATGCGGTGATACGGCCACGGCAAACATATGAAGATGTAATTGGCCGCGATGTTATGCCGGACTGGTCTGTAAAGGCTAAGGCTGCTTCCTAGCGATTTTTTGCTGCCATAACCATTCGACGAGCCAGAAAGCGAGGGCGCAGATAGCACCGGCCACCCAACCCGCCAGAACATCGCTCGGCCAATGCACGCCGAGGTAGATGCGACTTATCCCTATGATGACCGTCAGAAAGATGGCGCCAGTAACGAAATAGATTTTCATGAGCAAAGACTGATGCGCGCGGGCAAGCAGCGCGCCGATGCTTAAATAAACTACCGCCGACATCATGGAATGGCCGCTCGGGAAACTATCGGTGAAGGTGTAGGAGCCATGCGGCACAAGATCCGGACGCGGACGCGCATAACCGAATTTTAAAATATTGGAGAGCAGCGTTC
>CAUJHN010000133.1 GCA_963204825.1 Pseudomonadota bacterium | reverse complement strand
GATAACCGCCGGGTCTGAAAAATTTGTAACGCCAGCGGCGGGTGCAGAAGAAGACGCGGCCGCAGCGGCCGCTCTTGGGGAATATGGCGCATTCGGATCTTCAGGTTGATAGCCCGACGGCGCCGGAACATACGCGTGAGGCGTTGCGGCCGCAGGCGCTGGTGCGGGCGCTGGAACAGCGGCCGGCGCAGATTCCAAAGCGGCTTGCTGTTGTGCGGCCTGCGCATAATCTTCTGCCGGATAGACGGAAGACGGTTGCGTTGATGCGACAGGTGCGGGTTCAGAAGGCGGCGGCGCAACGGCGGCTTCTGTCACAGGTTCAGTCGGCACAACGGCGTCAATCGGGCGCGTTTCAGCGGGCGATGCCGTTGAAGCATCTGGGGGCGTTACAGCCGCTGGCGATGGCATAGGCGCGTCCGCG
Organism: Pseudomonadota bacterium; assembly: GCA_963204825.1. GTDB lineage: Bacteria > Pseudomonadota > Alphaproteobacteria > Micavibrionales > Micavibrionaceae > Micavibrio_A. Next base: position 10,488 of record CAUJHN010000133.1, on the reverse strand, counting down.
GCATCCTGCGCGGCGACGGCTTCTTCCATGGCGGGGGAAGTGTCAGGAAGTGGTTCTGCGGCGGCAACTTCAGCCGCAGGAACGGCTTCCGCCTGCTCTATGGTGGAAGAGAAATCGCCAGAAGCCGCGGACGGCGGCGGTTCCGCATTCACTTTTTCGCCGGGCAAGCCGCGGCTGGTGACCTTGATATCGTCTTTCGTACCGATGGCGCCCGGCCCCTTTGTTCCGGAGCAGGCGGCGAGCGCGATGGTGGCAACACCCAGCATCAGGATGGTTTGGGAAAAGCGGATCATCATAAGCTCCTTGGCACGGTTGTCTTGTAGCCGGTCCAAATTAATGGGGTTTTGGGCAAAAGACAACCTTATCCGGACAGGTTTACGCCGGTTGTTCTTTTTCCGCGGCCGGCCGCAGGCCGAGATACAGCAGGATCGCGGACGCCACATATATAGAAGAGTATGTGCCAACCACGAAGCCGAACAAAAGCGCTTCTGTAAAGCCGCGGATCACTTCCCCGCCGAAAACGGCCAGCGCGATCAGCGAAAGCAGTGTAACCAGCGAGGTCATGACCGTTCTGGACAGCGTGTCGTTGATGGCGAGGTTGGCAATTTCGGCCATAGGTTTCTTACGATACTTACGCATCATTTCCCGGATGCGGTCGAAAATAACGACCGTATCGTTGATGGAAAACCCGGCGACCATGAGAAGCGCCGCAAGAGATGAAAGGTCGAAATTGCGGCCCATGATGGACATGAAACCCAGAACGGCAAACACATCGTGCGCGAGCGTAACGACGGCCGCGACACCAAATTGCCATTCAAACCGAAACCAGACATAGGCCATAATGCCGATCATCGCGGCAAGAACGGCGATAACGCCTTTTGTTTTCAGTTCCTTGCCGACTTGCGGACCCACGAATTCAACACGACGGTAATCGACGTCTTTATAATCAGCGCCGATGGTCGCTTTGACTTTTTCTATGGCGGCCTTTTGAATGGCAGGATCATCCCCCTGCCCTGGCACGCGGATTAAAAGATTGTTCGGCGCGCCAAATTCCTGGATGGAGATTTCGCCGAGTTCCAGGTTGTTCAGATTTTCACGAAGCTTCGCAAGGTCCGGCGTTTCCTTCGTCGCAATTTCAACGAGCGTGCCGCCCGTGAAATCGATCCCGTAATTCAGGCCTTTTGTCGCCAGCAGGAAGATGGAGCCGATAATCATGATCGCGGTCACGGCAAAGCCGATATAACGCGAAGCGATAAAGTCTATCTTGGTATGATCCGGGATGAGTTTAATGCCTGTCCACATGGTAATGTTCCTTTATACCGGCAACGCCGTGTTCTTAGAACGTGTGCCGAGCCAGTAAACGATCATCAGGCGCACGACGGATATGGATGTAAAGAAGGACGCAGCCGTACCGATAACCGTGGTGACGGCAAAGCCCTTGATCGCACCTGAACCTAACGAGAAGAGAATGATCGCGGCGAAAATGTGCGTGAGGTTGGAGTCCGTGATCGTCGCGAACGCCATGCGGAAACCGTTGTCGATGGCGGAGATGGCGGAACGCCCTTCGCGCAGTTCTTCCCGGATGCGCTCATAGATCAGGACGTTGGCATCCACCGACATACAGACAGTCAGAACGAGACCTGCAATACCCGGCATGGTCAATGTGGCCTGCAGAACGGATAACGCCGCGAAAGTTATGGCCAGGTTCACGAGCATCCCAATGCAGGAGAACACGCCGAACAAAGAGTAAGCGCCGATCATCAGGATGAAAACGAGCGCAAGACCCAGCAATGCGGCCTTTTTACCGGCATCGATGGAGTCGGCCCCCAAAGACGGACCAACCGTGCGTTCCTCGATAATATTCAACGGCGCAGGCAGCGCGCCAGCACGTAGTAAAATGGCCAGATCGTTCGCTTCTTTCAGTGTAAATGAACCGGAAATCTGACCCGATCCGCCGCAGATCGGTTCACGGATCACAGGCGCGCTTATAACCACGTTATCAAGAACAATCGCGAACAATTTGTTTACGTTGTTTTTTGAAAGATCGCAGAATTTTTTCGTGCCGATAGGATTGAACCGGAATGACACGGCAGGCTGACCGTTTTGATCCTGCGCGTAAGCCGCCGTCACCAGCATGTCCCCCGTCAGTTGCGCCTGCCGTTGCACGGCCAAAGTCTGGCCCGGTTGTTCCTGCATCGGCAGGATCATGTCGCCGCCGGTTTTAACATCGCTGTTCGCCACATCCATATTGACGAGGTGAAAAGACAGTTTCGCGGTTTTACCAAGAAGGTCTTTTACCCGCTGCGGGTCATCGAGGCCCGGCAGTTGCACCACGATACGGTCATCGCCCTGACGTTGAATAACGGGTTCATTGGTCCCGGTTTCATCGATCCGGCGGCGAACGATTTCGATGGATTGCGAGAGTATCTGATCCTTCACCTGTTTTACGGCAATTTCAGAGAAAGTCCCTTCGATTGTATCAGGCTGCGGGTTCGCAAGCGTTAAGGAGGCATCCAGTTTGTAAATCGCGCTTTTAACGGCCTCGGCATCTTTGGTGTCGCGCAGAGTTACGCGAATACCGCCATTGGGCATGGTGGCAAGACGTTTATATCCGATCTTGGATTCACGCAATGCGGGGCGCAAGGAGGAAACCAGATCATCCGAACGCTGTTTGATGACGGAGTTCAGATCCACCTGCAGGAGAATGTGCGATCCGCCCTGAAGATCGAGACCCAGATTAACGGTTTTATGTGGAAGCCATGACGGCAGATTGCCCAAAACTTGCGCCTGTTTATCTTTTGGCACGAGGTTCGGCGCGGCGTAAAGTATCGACAGAAGAACCACGCCGATAATCACAATACGTTTCCAAAGAGGAATCTGGACCATGAGATATTTCTTCTTGGTTACTTCTTGGTTTCAGTGGTTTTTTCAGACATCGTTTGAATCATGGCGCGGATGGCCGTGACTTTCGTGCCATTGCCAAGATCAATGATTACTTCATCCTTGCCCGGCAGGTTGGCGACCGTACCGATCAGGCCGCCGATAGCAACCCTGTCCCCCACTTTCAGGGCGTCGATCATTTCCTTGTGTTCCTTGAAACGCTTTTGCTGAGGACGGATCAGAAGGAAGTAGAACATGACAACCAGAAGGACGATCATACCGACATTTTGAATCAGGATGCTGCTGGTGCTTGGCATCGCTGCCGCATCTGCGGGAGCCGTTGAGGTTGTTGCCGTTGTCGCCGTGGTTTCAGGGGCGGCCGCCACTTCGGCATGGGCTTGTGAAATCAGCATGTTCAATGCTCCTTGTTGGTAATATTATTGGAATTCCGTATCCGAAGGGACTATAACGACCCAAGGAACAAAGGCAAGCGGGAAAGTATGGACGATCAACAGCTCAAAACCCTTGAAAATCTGCTGGAACGGGTGGCAACCGCCCTGGAGGCACAGGCCGGAACCGGCATAGCGCGGCCGCCGGTCAGCTGGTATGACGCCGGAGCGTGGTTATGGAACGCCGCCGCAAGGGAATTGAAACCCGTCAAACACACGGGCGCTTTGCCGCTCGACCTTCTGGTTGGGATCGGTCCGCAGATTGAAACATTGAGAGAAAATACGCGCCAGTTCGCCGATGGATTCAGCGCGAACAATGCCCTGCTGTGGGGCGCGCGCGGGATGGGGAAAAGCTCGCTCGTCAAGGCGGTGCATGCATCGCTGGAAAGCCCGCATCTGAAACTGATTGAAATTCACAGGGAAGACATTCATTCGCTCCCCCTCCTCCTCGATGTTTTGCGGGGAGCCTTGCAGTTCCGGTTCATTCTGTTCTGTGACGATTTATCGTTCGACGATCAAGATGACACCTATAAGTCTTTAAAGGCGGTGCTTGAGGGCGGGATCGAAGCGCGGCCGGAGAATGTGATTTTTTACGCAACGTCCAACCGCCGCCATCTGATTTCGCGAAACATGATCGAGAATGAGCGCGGCACGTCTATCCATCCGACCGAAAGCGTGGAGGAAAAAGTATCCCTGTCCGACCGGTTCGGTTTATGGCTCGGCTTTTACCCGTGCAGCCAGGACGAATATCTGGAGATGCTTCGCGGATATGCGAAGACTTACGGGTTGAAGCTGGATGAGGCCGACGCAATTGAATGGTTCAGAACGCGCGGGAGCCGGTCTGGCCGCGTCGCATGGCAGTATGTTCAGCATATCGCAGGCATGCAGAGAAAGAAGATTGCATGAATTACATTCATCCCTTTTACACGGATTTGACCCGGTTCAACCGTGAATACAGAGTAGTTGACCTGCCATGGGACCCTCCATATTTGTGGATGCTTGGTATAAAAATTCACAATGCATTTAGTGAGCATGCGGAAAATGTCAGAAGAGAACAGGAAGCATTTGTCAGCAAGATGGAGAGACTGGGAATTTCCCGATTATCGCGCATGACGACAGGCGAGATTTTTGATCTGTGTGCGCGTTGACCACTTTATAAATACAAATCCGGATTCATGGCTTCGGTCCCGCGGCGCACCTCGAAGTGAAGTTGCGGACCGTCGACGGTTCCGGTGGAACCCACGGTTCCTATGCTCTGCCCCGCCTTCACAACATCGCCTTTTTTGACGAGCGTTTTATCCATGTGGGCATAAGCGGTCATCCAGCGGTCCTGGTGGCGTATAAGAACCAGATTGCCGTAACCCTGCATTTCATTCCCGACATACGCGACGACGCCATTTTCGGCGGAACGAACCGGCGTGCCGCGCGCGGCCTTGATATTGATGCCATCGTTATGAAGCCCGTCGTCCTTCGGCCCGAAGCCAGAAATGGTTTTACCGTCCACGGGGCGCATGAATTTACCATTGCCGGACCGCGCGGGAATTTGCGGGGCAACGGACGGCTGCTTTGCGGCGACGGTTTGCACCTGCGCCGGCTTGGCCGCTGGCTGCGGCGGGAAGGACTTGGCCGTTTGCGGCGCAGTGCCCTGAGCCTGTTGCGCCGCTTGCGCCTGCGGCGGCGGAGCAAGCACTTCGGATTCAATCGCGCCGGGTTTGACGGCAAGCGTTCTTTCCACCGGCGGAACGGCCGCGAATTCTTCTTTTAATTTCGGTTGCGGCGACGGCAGGCGGAGAACCTGCCCGTTCTTCAGCAGATAGGGCGCGGAAATGTTGTTCAAACGGGCGACTTCGCTGATGCTGACGTTATACATGCGGGAAATGCGGGAAAGCGTATCCGCGCCACGCACTTTATATTCATTGGGCGGCGGCAGTTTTATGCGGAATCCCAGCGGCAATTGATACGGCGCGGACAGATCGTTCAGCGTGATGATATCGCGCAAAGGCAGGTTATACCGTTGAGAGACCGTGTAGACCGTATCACCTGCGAGCACCGTATGCATCCCCGCCCCGCCGGCGCCAGCGGCAGCGCCGTAATTGACGACTTCCACGGGTTTTTGCATGCCGGTGGGCGTCCAGCAGGCGGAAAGAAGCAAAGTGGATAGAACTATGGCTGGAAATGTGCGCATCACGCGGCCTCCACCTCCGCCGCCTCCCTTTTCTTGGGGTCGTTTGGCAGCAATGGAACAAAACGCACGGGGATGAGATTGCGGAAAGAATACGCCTCATCGCTTTCTTTTTTGTAAATGCGGAGCATCTGTTCCCCCGGCGGGCCGATGGGAATGATCATGATGCCACCAATCGCAAGTTGATCAATCAACGCGGGCGGCGGGGCGTCTTTGGCGGCGCAGGTGACGATGATGCGATCAAAGGGATGCTGTTCCATACCGTGAATTTTTGGCCAGCCTTTCGTGCCGTCGGCGCAGATGGTGGTGACATTGCCAAGTTTGAATTCGCGGAAAAGCCTTTCAGCCGTATCGAGCAACGGTTTATGCCGTTCGATCGTGTAGACGCGACGGCAGAGTTTGGAGAGGATCATCGCCTGATAGCCGGATCCCGTGCCGATTTCGAGAACCTTGTGACGGTCGGTAAGCTCCAATGCCTCCGTCATGATGGCGACGATGGAAGGCTGCGAGATCGTCTGCCCCTCCTCTATCGGCAGAGCGATATCGTTCCAAGCTTCGTGTTGAAGATGCCCCATGACAAAGCGTTCACGTGGGACGGATTCAATAGCGGCAAGCACGCGCTCATCCTTGATCCCCGTTTTTTCACGCAAGGATTTTAAAAGCTGTTTTTTCTTTTCAATCAGATAGGACATGAAGCCAAGGTATGAAAGCGGTAAGCCGTGTGCCCATTGTGAGTCAAAACCGCGCGGTTCTCAAGAGTCGCAGCCAATATTTTTAATTATGGATAATTAATAATCGAGCAGCAGCCTAAAACTGATCATTTGTATTTCGGGAGGAGTCCCTACCCTGTATTGCATGTTGTTAATCAGAAGCCTGCCTTTCAGTTTGCCCTGCCGCGCTTCGAGGACGAGCGGTTCGGGTTTTTCAGCGCCCGCATTTTCTTTCGTCGCGACGGTAGACAGGTCAAATGCCAGAGAACCCTGCCCTTTCACAGTGACGGTCAGAATCTCCTTCTCCAGCACGTAGAAGACAGAACGGTTAGCATCAGGAGAAGGGGACGATTCCGCATAAACATTTCCGCCATCAAAAAAATAGGCATAACCTTTGACGTTGATAACCCTATCTATTTCATAACCGGTATTGAATTGCAGGATGTCTGCTCGTCTACCTTCATAAGGAGAAACATATTCAAGGCCTATCGCCGCAAGATATTCTCTTGTGCTTGGCTCCCCATACTCTCCCTTTGCAGCCCACGGCAGTTTTTCCGCCCTGCCCCCGTATACAAGATATTCGACGATCGAGGATATGCTCTTTTCATCTTCGAACGCGATCTTGGATGTGGCAGGAACAATTTTTCCATCCACGAGGATCTTGTTTTTCACAAGCAGGGATTCAAGCCGGGCAGCCTGACTATATGTTGAAACAGGCACGGCGCCCCATGGGCCGCTGACAGCAACGGCAAACAGGATGAGCAAAGACAGCGGCATCCATTTCAGAGGCCGCGCCTGAAATGCGTAAAGCGCGCAGAGAATGGCGAACCACACCGTCGCCAGAGCGATGATATAACGATCTTCGGTTATGCCATATTCGCTGATCCGCGTGCCGATGCCGATGGCGAGTAACAAAACCGGCAGGATGAGCATTTTGAAAAAATGTTTATAGAGGAATGTCAAAAGACGGGTGCCCTTTTCACGTATTGGCCATCCGAGAAGATAGATGATTACGCCCACACCACCGAAGCCGGTGATCATGTATGCAAGCTGCCCTTTCGGCAACTCCATCTGCACGATGATTTTCGCCGCGTAGGCATAAAGGATCAGGAAGTAGATGATCGCGAGTGGCGCAAGGAGCCAGTTGAGAATAAAGGACAGCCCCGTCTGCGTCGCGTCACAATCTGCATTTTCAAAACGGAGCTTATGGGGAACGCAGGAGAGCGTGTAGAACGGCCCCAATATACTGATCGCGAACGACCAGATATAAACCGCCACATGATGTGATGTTTTTATACCAAACAAGTAATCAACCGCCGCAAATGCCGCCTGCAATCCGCCGGCCAGCAACAGCGCCGCAATAAAACCGACAGAAAACCCCATCCAGACTTCGCGGTTGTAGCACCACAGCGACACATCATCCCGTTCGCATGAGATATACGGCGCGACCATAACGAACAAAAGAAAGAAGCATATCCAGAACACGAGATATACCGGCGCGGTGATGAAGACAATCCCTATACCCACAGCAGACGTGAGGGCGACGGTCAGTAGATATTCCCGCGTTCTACTCCACCCTTTGCTTTCGGCAACGAGACGGATACAGCCGCCCGCAAAATATCCGCAAGCAAGAACAGACATAATTTTCGGGATGGTTTCGCGAGGCAGAAAATCCCCAAAGATTCCATGGAACACTTCTGCGTACAAACAGAGTAAGAAAAAGGCGAACATACATACAACAGACAGGGGGAACCGTTTGACGGTGCGTTCGATTTCCGATCCAGAAAAAGGGGCCGTCAGCCTGCCGATAATTGCCATAGGTGTTGTTCCTTCCTTTTATGTGGTCCGTTTCACCATAGTATTACGGCAAGGATGAGTCAAAACCATGCGCTTATTCCATTAATTATATGAAGATAATGGCCCCGGTTTTGCCGGGGCCATTTCATGGAGGTTTGTTTGGTTACGGGAGAGAAAGTGTATTGGTTCCGGCCGGCAACCCGCCGTAACGGGGGCCGAACACCGCCGATGACAAGCCGCGCGCAAGGCATCCATACCTACGGTCATTTGAATGGCTTTTGCCCCAGGGCCTGCAAGACATGTAGGGCCTGATGGATCCATCGCCTGACCGAACGCGGCGGTCGCGCCATAGGCGCCGGCAACGGAAAAACCGGCATAAACAGCACGCCCCTATGTGGGCTACTTCACGGGCAGGATTTTTTCGAGGCCGCCCATATAAGGTTTCAGCGCCGCCGGGATGAACACACCACCGTCGGCCGGGTCATAGTAATTTTCCAGCACGGCGATGAGCGTACGCCCCACGGCGAGGCCGGAGCCGTTCAGCGTGTGGACAAAGCGCGTGTTCTTTTCACCTTTCGGACGGCAACGCGCGTTCATGCGGCGCGCCTGAAAATCAGAGCAATTCGAGCAGGATGAAATTTCGCGGTAACGCCCCTGCCCCGGCAGCCAGACTTCGATGTCGTAAGTTTTGTAGGAACCGAAACCCGCGTCGCCCGTGCAGAGCACGATGGTGCGGAATGGAAGTTCCAGTTTCTTCAAAATGTTTTCGGCGCATTGCGTCATGCGTTGATGTTCGGCTTCACTTTGTTCAGGCGTTGTCACCGACACCATTTCTACTTTGTAGAATTGGTGCTGGCGGATCATGCCTTTTGTGTCCTTACCAGCGGCGCCCGCTTCTTGTCGGAAGCATGGCGTGAACGCGGTGTAGCGACGCGGCAGCGTTTCTTCTTCAACGATTTCATCAGCGACGATGTTGGTTAGCGGCACTTCCGCCGTAGGGATCAACCAGTCGCCGCGCGTCGTGCGGAACTGATCTTCTTCGAATTTTGGGAGCTGGCCCGTGCCGAACATGGTTTTGTCATTTACCAGCAGCGGCGGGGAAACTTCAGTATAGCCGTGCTCGGTCGTGTGCGTGTCCAGCATGAACTGCGCCAGCGCGCGTTCCAGTTTCGCAAGGCCAGAATGCATGAGCACGAAACGCGCCCCGGAAATTTTGGCGGCGGTTTCAAAACTCATCATGCCGAGTTTTTCACCGATTTCGGAATGGTCCGGCACTTTGTCGTTGTTTCTTTTCGGCTCCCCCACTTTGCGGAGTTCGACATTCTGTTCTTCGTCATCACCATCGGGAATATCGAGTGCCTGCACGTTTGGAAGACTCGCCAGATGCTGGTTCAGGGACTCGCCCAGCGTCCGGTCGCGCTCTTCCAGTTCGGTCATCCTGCTTTTGAGCGCGCTGACTTCATCCATCAGGGCCGATGCATCGCCGCCTTTGCCTTTGATCGCGCCGATCTCCTTCGATTTTTCGTTGCGGGTGGATTGGAGCGATTGCAATTCTGTCTGCACGGACCGGCGTTCCTCATCCAGTTTCAGGAGAGCGGCGCTCTGCGGGGAGACCTTGCGGCGCGCCATGGCTTTGTCAAAAGCGGCGGGATCCTGCCGGATGGCTTTTATATCGTGCATTTTTTTCTCAACTTTTCAGTAAGTTAATCTATAGTATCCTGTCTGTACCGCCATGCGGACCAGAACAGATGAGAGACTATATAAAGGAATAAGGTCTTTGCAAAAGGAATCTATCAAAGGCGTCTATACCCTAACCCGGCCGGCGAGCGCTCTGCCGCTGGTGTTCGACTCCCCCCATAGCGGCACCGAGTATCCCGCGGATTTCGATTATGCCTGCGACTTCGCCTTGTTGGAAAAGGCCGAGGATAAGTTTGTGGATGATTTGTTTATAACCGCGCCGGAGCATGGGGCCGCTCTCCTCTGCGCCGAATTTCCGCGTTCTTATATTGATGTGAACCGGTGCGAGAAGGATATCGATATCGACCTTCTGGAGGATATCTGGCCGGAAGAATTGAATCCGACGGCGAGATCCCATGCAGGGATCGGGTTGATACGAAGGCTGGTGCGGCCCGGCGTGCCACTGTACAACAGACACCTCAAAGCCGCGGAAATCAAGGCGCGGATCGATACGTATTATCGCCCCTACCATACCGCGCTATATAACCTGATCGAAGAGGCGCATTATAAATTCGGGCAGGTCTGGCACGTAAACTGCCATTCCATGCCAACGCAGGAATCGCAAACGTTCCGGGCTTCCCCGCTCAAATCCGCGGATTTTGTTCTGGGCGACCGCGACGGGACGACGTGCGATATCGGGTTCACACACGCGGTGCGGGATTTTTTGAAGGGCCTTGGGTACAAGGTTACGATCAATGACCCGTATAAGGGGGTCGAGCTGGTGCGCCGCTAT
>CAUJHN010000132.1 GCA_963204825.1 Pseudomonadota bacterium | reverse complement strand
GGTCGGGGTTCATCGCAAGGCACATGGAGCAGCCCGCTTCACGCCAGTCAAATCCTGCCGTTTTTAAAATATCCGCGATTCCTTCTTGTTCGGCCTGTTCTTTCACAAGGCCGGATCCTGGAACGACCATCGCATAAACGCCTTCCGCAACTTTCCTGTTGCCAACCACTTTAGCGACTTCGCGTAAATCTTCGATCCGTGCATTGGTGCAGGAGCCAATGAAAACTTTATCAATTTTGATGTCGGTCAGCTTCGTTCCTGCCTTCAACCCCATATAATCCAGCATCCGTTCAACGGACGCCTTCTTGCCGGCATCGTCGAAATCGGACGGGGAAGGGACTTTGCCCGTGATCGGCAGAACATCTTCCGGCGTTGTGCCCCATGTGACGGTCGGGGCTATGTCTTCCGCCTTTAAAACAACTTCACGGTCATACACGGCGCCTTCATCGCTTGCCAAATTCTTCCAATATGCAACGGCTTTATCCCAAAGCTCTCCCTTCGGCGCCATCGGGCGGTCCTTGATATAGGCGAAGGTCGTTTCGTCCGGCGCTATCATGCCCGCGCGTGCGCCGCCTTCGATGGACATGTTGCACATGGTCATGCGGCCTTCCATGGAGAGGCTGCGCACCGCTTCGCCCGCATATTCGATGACATATCCCGTGCCGCCCGCAGTGCCGATTTGGCCGATGATATGCAGGATCATGTCTTTTGCCGTGACGCCGGGGCCCAATTTTCCATCCACCGTGATCCGCATGGATTTTGCAGGCTTTTGAATTAGCGTTTGTGTCGCAAGGACATGCTCGACTTCCGATGTTCCGATTCCAAAGGCGAGGGCGCCGAACGCGCCATGTGTGGAAGTGTGGGAATCCCCGCACACAATCGTCATGCCGGGCTGCGTGAATCCCTGTTCCGGCCCGATGACATGGACGATGCCCTGACGCTTGTCGAATATGTCGAACAGCTGCACGCCGAATTCCTTGCAGTTCTCGGTAAGGGTGGCGAGCTGTAAGCGGCTCTCCGGATCTTCGGCGGGTTTGGACCTGTCGCCCGTCGTGACGTTGTGATCCACCACGGCCAGCGTAGCATCGGGGCGGTGGACCTTGCGTCCCGCAACGCGCAGGCCCTCGAACGCCTGCGGGGATGTCACCTCATGCACCAGATGGCGGTCGATATAGATAAGGCACGTCCCATCGTCCGAACGGTCGATAACGTGATCGTCCCATATCTTTTCAAACAATGTGCGCGCCTTGGTCATATTGAGCATTCCTCGATTTTAGGAAGGATTTTTATAATGTATTGGCGGTCATTTATTAACAAAAAAATGCTTGTAAAAAATCGGTCATAACTATATGTAAACAAAAAAATAAAAGAGGTTGTGTATGACTAATTGTGGTAGCAGGTTTAATTTGTTGAGCGCTGCGCATGAAAGGCAATTGCAGGCCGGTGATAGAAACTGTTTTATAGGCGCGGCGGTGGCTTTAGGGATTGGCCTGGCCTTAACCGGGGGGCTTATCTGGAACACTGATCAAATCGGCGCTGACCCGCACGCATTCCCGGTGGGGGGGAGGAGCCTTTTGCTTCTGCCCCATTCTCCTTGAGCGGGCCATAAAATTGGTTAATGCTTATTTAAAATAAAGCTTGAAATAAAATTCGCTCTATATTATGGTAATTAATATTTTGAGCAGATGAGGATAGCTATGAGTGTAACCAGATATTCAACCCCGGAACCTTTGACCATTAATGGGACCTGCGAGCAGATAGGCGGAACGGTCCCATTGACGGACGAAGATATTCGCTTCCAAGGCATTCGCGATCAAGAGGCATTGGAAAGAAGGGCTCAGGATCAGGCTCAAGCGCGTGATAAGGCGGCAGCCAATGGGCTCGCTAACCTATTTGCAGGCATTGCCCTTTTGGGGCTTACGGGGGCAGGCGTAGGCGGATATGTGTTACTTAACGACCCTCACTATTGTGGGCATGACAAGAGCGGCCCTTATACCCAGTCCCTATTGGAGAGCTGGCAAGGCCAGAAGACGTATGTAAGCCCAAATGCCTTCAAAACCAACCGTACAGAAAGAACTTGCGTCGTGGACTTGACAAGATCTGTACTGCAGCTGAAGCTGGATAATTAATAAAAATCAAATAATTAACAAGCGCGGCCTCTTCGGAGGCTGTTTTTGTGTGCGCCGCAGCAACCAATCTTCTCTACACTCATTAGTACTTTCGTAACCACGGGCGCGGTACAATTGTGCGATGCGGGAGGCGTTTGTTGTATGTCCATCATATTAGAAAATCAGATAGTTAGGGCCGGGATCGTTTTCGACCAGGGAATTCTTGCACTGGATTTCCCGGAGGATCCGGCCTTCACCCTGAGTGAAACCGTTTTAATCGACTTGCCGCAGCGCAGCATCGGTATTATATATCAGAACGCCTATCATCACGTTGGGGATTTGCCACAGCATTTGGGCGGGGTGGATATCGAAAGAATGACCAATGTCCGCTTAACGGGACATGGCGCGGGCGGACGGGAAATCACGTTGCACGCGCCGGTGAAAATTTTGCGTAAGACTGCGTAACAGGGGGGAATACACATGGCCAAAGCGACAAGAACGACAGACGTTTATACAGATGCCAACGGCAACAAGATTGTCGAACCTATATTCAATGGCAATGGCTGCGTCGGCGGCATGATCGCCGTAAAGAGATAATTCTCAGGCGCGGACATAAATTTGCGATCAAAAAAACGCGGGAGAATTTCTCCCGCGTTTTAACATTTGGATGAAATCCGGAATTATTCGGAAGCGCCTTCGGCCGGTGCTTCTGCAGCTGCAGCAGCTGCTTTTGCATCGGCTTTCGCCTTGATTTTCGCTTCCTGGCCTTTGCGGGCTTCGGCGGCGGACGCCTTTTTGGCTTCCTGTTTTTTCGCTGTCTTTTGCGTTTTTGTCAGGTTGTCGTCTTCGTGCGCCTCAACTTCCAGACCATGGCCCGTTGTGCGCTCCGTAATACGTGCAGACTTACCGCGGCGGTCGCGCAGGTAGTAGAGTTTCGCGCGGCGAACGTCCCCGCGGCGGACCAGTTCGATGGAATCGATGGATGGGGAGAAGAGGGGGAACACTCTCTCAACGCCTTCGCCAAGGGAGATTTTGCGAACCGTGAAGGACGCGTTAAGGTTGCTTTCGGCGCCGAAACGGGCGATGCAGATGCCTTCATAGGCCTGAACGCGGGTGCGCTCGCCTTCTTGAATCTTGATGTTGACTTTCAATGTGTCGCCAACGGAGAAATTTGGGATATTCTTGCCGCCGGTCAGTTTTTCGACCTGACGTGCTTCAAACTTTTGAAGTGTGTTTGCCATGGTAAGGCTCCTATATGTTGTTTTTTGCGTTGTTAGTTGGCGCCCTTATACGGGAAAGGGGGCGGATCTGCAAGGATTTTATGACCCTTTTTTGATCAGGTCCGGCCGCCTCTTTTGTGTGATTTCAAGGCTTTGGTTGTGCCGCCACTTGGCAATTTCGGCGTGATTTCCGCTTTTTAAGACATCCGGCACGCCCATCCCGTTCCATTCCGCCGGACGCGTGTAATGCGGGTATTCCAAAAGCCCGCTGGAAAAACTCTCTTCATCCGGCGTCGCTTCGTTGCCCATGACGCCGGGGAGGAGGCGAATGCAGGCGTCCATCATGGTCAACGCCGCAACTTCGCCGCCGGAAAGCACATAATCCCCGATGCTTATTTCTTCAAATTCTTGCGCGTCCAGAACGCGCTGATCCACGCCTTCATACCGCCCGCAGAGCACGGTCAGTACAGGCTCCGCGGACAATTCCTTCACCAGCGACTGATTCAAAACCTTGCCCCGTGGGGACATATAAATCTTGCGCCCCGTATTGGGTAAAGACAGCAACGCCTTTTCAATCACATCCGCGCGCATCACCATGCCGGCGCCCCCGCCGAATGGCGTATCATCCACTGTCTGATGTTTACCCTCACCGAAATCGCGTATTTGCACGCATGTATATGCCCAGTCTCCGCGTTCAAGCGCGCGCCCGGCCAGGGAATGCCCCAAAAATCCCGGAAACATTTCGGGGAACAGGGTGAGAAGGTTAATGTGAAAACGCATAATCATCACACTTTTGCGAAAAAAATATACACATGCAAGCTCTTTGTTTTTTCTAACAAAAAATAAAGTTTCATTTTAAATGAAAATAATTTTTGTAAAAGCGTAGAAAAAATCCAAAACCTGTGGTACAAAGAAAGCAATTAAACAAAAAAGACTATTAAACACAGGGAGACTAAGATGACTAACTTCAAGGAGGCGTATAGCGCCTTTTCCGACTACGTTGCACGTCAAAAATCTGCAATTGACTCTGTTCGAGCAGAGTTAAATGAATCTAAGGCTCAATTGATCGATACAGAAGCAGAACTCGCCACCGCAATGAGAGCGGCGTTTCCATCTGTAGACGCTTTTCCAGTTGTGGAATTGACAGAGGCCTCAAGAGAGGCTGGCATCAACCGCGATTTCACAATGCTTTTGTCTTCCATGCGCCGTGAAAACCGGCAGAGACAAGAGGAAATGGGCCAGCTTGTCGAAGATAATGGTTCTTATGAGGTCATCCAGGGGGAGCAGGCGGAGCGCGGTAGGATAATTGGCGAGCAAAAAGCATATGCAGATAACGTGGAAAGAGAGATTGGCAGATATGCCGCAAGATTTCGCGCGTTCAATCGTTATCGCGGAGAAGTAGATATGGCGGGAAATGACCCCGAAACCATTCGTTCTGCCCGCAATTATTTTCTGCAACCAACTTTGTTCAGAAGGTTGTCCCCCACATGGTGGCGCGGCAACAAAGCTGTTCGCACGTACGAATCTTCCGGGAAGAATATCTCTTTGGATTGGGAAAATTATCTTCAATGCAAAACCGAAAAGTCAGGCATTGATGAACGCATTGCAGGACTTACAGCGGGGATTAAGAGTGCTGCGGTCGTCTTGCAAAAGATGGACGCCGCTAAGAATTCAATACTTTCCGATGAAAAAATATTGTTGGTGCTGCATAATAATCTAGTCGAATCCATCTTCGATGAAAAATTCGTCGACGCCATGATTAAAAGATTAGGCAGGGATACGGTTGCGCCTGTTCTCGTCCCTGTGCTGAAGATCCACAACCTTCATAAGGTCGCGGGCAACCTTACGGAGATCCTGACAAAGATGGGCGTAACGTTAAGCCAATTGGAAACGCCATTGGATAGACTTGCAAGGGGTGCCAGGCGAGTCCCATCGAAAAACATTGATCTTGATCTGGGGCCGATCGACGATGCTGTTCACGGACAGGAACAATTCGCCGGCAGGATTGTAAAGGAAAATGCTGCGCTTCGTTCTGGTCTACGCGGATATACGCCTTCGTCTACCTTATCCACTGCATCGCCTGCTTCGGATGATGGCCATATGCACTTTATGAACACTATGATGCTTTTTTATCTAATAAACTCATCGAATTGTTCACATGGTTACATACACCATTCTTTGGGCGATGGTGTGAACCCAACACCGTCCGCACCGGGAGATCAGTCAGGATCGCTCGGGACATTACCGTCATATTCTACAGGGGGGCTGGATGCTTCCATGCCGTCCATGGACTTTGCTGGTGGAATATCTGTTCCGGATGTTTCTATCCCAAACGTAAGTTCGGGTGACTATGGCGGATCCAGTTCGTCATATGATGGCGGAAGTAGTTACTCAAGCAGTTCATCGTATGACAGCGGCAGTAGCGGCTACTCAAGCAGTTCGTCATATGACAGTGGAAGCTCGTCTATGTCGTCTTCCTCTTTTGATAGTGGCGGCGGTGGTATGAGTATGTGATTGCTCAACATTAATATAAACGATCCTGCGCCTAAAACATCCAGGCGCAGGGTTTTTTAAATTTCTTCGGGGCGTTCAACGGTCACGGTTCCTGTCTCAAAATCGACATCTATAATAACGTCATCCGTAAAGGGCAGATAAAAAGACGGCCCGGATGCGGGTTTTATATTCAATAGATCGGACGCGCCGTAATTCTCTATGGATAGAACAACGCCTATTTCACCGCCGGAGGCGTCAACGACCTTCATATTCTTTAAATCTTCAATATAAAATTCGCCATCATCCGTTTCTGGCATAGCATCGCGGTCTATATAAAGAAGCGTCCCGCGCAGCGCTTCGGCTTCATTGCGGTCTATAACGCCCTCTACTTCCGCGAGCCAGTCGCCTTTCAGCATGTTTTTTAGGGTGATTGAAATGGTTTTGTTTCCGCTTTCCTCGGTAAACAAAGGCGCGTTGAACAAATCTTCGTTTTCTGCATAGGCGCGCAGCTTCACCAGGCCTTTAATGCCGTGGGCTGTTGTAATTTCGCCTATCAGAATGCGTTTTGTCATGCGGCTATCTATATCACTACCGGTTCTTCAAAGCGATGATAATGCGATTGGGGAGGGCTGCCGGTTTTGCCAGTGGAAAACGCAATATGCACCGCGTCGTAAACATCTTTTATCCCCTTTAAAGAGAATGTCCATGCCAGCCTATGCGGTGAGAGAACCGCGTTGCATCCCATGGTGGGAAATACAACGGATTCATTTCCTTTTCTTATGGTGACCTGAATCGAAGTCTGGGGCGCCGCTATGGCATCTTTGAAAACAATAGTCAGCCTGTATTGTTCGGCGCCTTCCTTTTTTTCAAGATAAGACGAGGATGTGGGGCCGTCGTGTTCCGAAACAACGAAGTATTTTCTTTTCTTTTTGATTTCCTTTTTCGGCATCATTCCCCCTTGCGCCAGAAATGCAATCATTAAAAAACCCCCGGCCGGTATAAGGCCGGAGGCTTTCATAAAAATATGCTTACTGTGCGGCTTCTTCTGCAGGTGCTTCCGCGGCAGGCTCTTCCGCAGGAGCGGCGGCTGCTGCCTCAGCTGCTTTCTTCGCCTCTTCAGCGTCGCGTTTCGCTTGTTCAGCGGCTTCTGCTGCATCGGCGCGTTTCTTTTCTTTTTCCGCCAGCATCATTTTTGTTTTTTCAGATGGCAGAGCCTTTTTCGGGTTGTTTTTCTTCGCAGGCATTGGGATGACGCCGGCTTTACCGAGGAAGACTGCAACGCGGTCGGAAACTTGCGCGCCTTGCGAGATCCAGTATTTAACACGCTCTTCATTGAAGGAAACGCGGTTTGCGTCATCTTTTGCGAGAAGAGGGTTGTATGTACCAACTTTTTCCAGGAAGCGGCCATCGCGCGGGTTGCGCTTGTCTGCCACAACGATGGAATAATGCGGGCGGTTTTTACGTCCGCCGCGGGATAGTCTGATTGCTACTGCCATTTTAGTTCTCCTTTTGGTTTCAAGTTTTGTTTAAGTTCAGTTATCGTTTTTTGCGGTTCTTCTTCGTGCCGCCGCGTTGCGGGAAACCGCCCATAGGCAGGCCACCCAGACCGGGAAGGCCGCCCATGCCGCCAAGACCCGGCATTCCACCGGCAAATGGGTTGGGGCCAAGGTTGGGCATATTGCCCGCGGCCATTTCTTCTTCCATGGACGCATCGAGCAACATCTGGTCTCTGTCGCCCATCATACCTTTCATCATGCCCATCATTTTGCCCATGCCCATTTTCTTCATGCGCTTCATCATGGTTTGCATGTCGGCTTGTTGTTTGCAGAGTTTGTTGACGTCCTGCACGGACGTGCCTGACCCTTCCGCGATACGACGGCGGCGGGAAGCATTCAGTAATTCTGGCTTGGCCCGCTCTTTCTTGGTCATGGATAAAATAATGGCTTCCTGGCGCGCCATCATTTTCTCATCCATCTTGCCTTCGATCTGGGATGCCATCTTGCCAAGGCCGGGCAGCATCTTCACGAGAGCGCCGACCCCGCCCATCTTGCCCATCTGGCGGAACTGCGAAAGAAGATCATCAAAATCAAACTTGCCGTCGTTGAATTTTTCCGCCATGCGTGCGGCGTCTTCGGCATCCACGGCTTCAGCCGCGCGCTCAACAAGAGAGACAACATCGCCCATGCCGAGAATGCGGCCCGCGATACGGTCAGGGTGGAAGGGTTCCAGCGCATCCCACTTCTCACCAACACCCATCAGCTTGATCGGCTTACCCGTGACCGCGCGCATGGATAACGCCGCGCCGCCGCGCGCGTCGCCGTCGATACGCGTTAATACAATCCCTGTAATGCCTACTTTTTCATCGAAGGCTTTGGCGACGTTCACGGCATCCTGGCCCGTCATCGCATCGGCGACGAGCAGCTTTTCAACAGGGCTTGCGAGTTTTGAAACCGCCGCGACTTCGTTCATCAATTCTTCGTCGATGGACAGGCGGCCCGCTGTGTCGAGCATAAGAACATCGAACCCGCCGAGCTTTGCTTCTTTAATCGCGCGCTCGGTAATTTGAATGGGCGTCTGGCCTGAAATAATTTCCAGCGTCGCAACGCCCGTTTGCTCTCCGAGAATTTTCAACTGGTCCTGGGCTGCGGGGCGGGACGTATCCAGCGACGCCATCAAAACTTTTTTGCGTCCCTTGTCGGATAAATACTTCGCGATCTTCGCGGTCGATGTCGTTTTACCGGAACCTTGCAGACCCACCATCAAGTATGCGGACGGCGCAGGCCCGAAATTCAAATCGCTCGCTTCGCTGCCGAGCATGTCGACAAGAGCGTCATGAACGATCTTCACGACCATCTGCGCCGGCGTTACGGATTTGATCACATCCTGCCCGACTGCTTTTGCCTTTACACTCTCGATAAAATCTTTGACGACGGGCAGGGCGACGTCGGCTTCCAGCAGCGCGACGCGGATTTCGCGCGCGGCATTGTTGACGTCCTCTTCACTCAAACGGGATTTTCCCCGCAGTGAGGAAAAAATACCGCCAAGCTTGTCGCTCAAACTTTCAAACATTCAAAATCCCAAAACAGTTTGACCGCAGTGGGCGTAACTTCGCCGGCTGCGGTGTATCCTTGGACACGGGTTTAAATACCGATCACAGGAAATTTGAAGGGGTTATAGGCCCGGGACGGGCGGAATGTCAAGCCTTACGCGTCTTCCGGCGGCAGATCGGAGGCGATTTCCACCAGGGCGAAATTCGTTTTTGGGTTGATAATATTCAGACCCGGATTTTCCGCGCTGCCTTTGCGTATGGCTTCCTCTTTGCCGTTCACCTTAATGGGATCATAACCGAACAGATGTTCATAAAGAGAAGATTGAACTTCTTCCTCTTTGTGTCCGTTCTTACGCAGGGCCCAAATAGTTGGCTCCATGTTGTGTAATATCTGCTTCATACGGCCTCGCCAGCTACTGATGAAGGTGCTAATACATAATTAACTAACAGGACATTTCGACGAAAGTTCGGCGGAAATCCAAGGAGAATGGGGCATTTTTGCCACAAAGAGGGGTATGGACATGGGACTGCAGTTTATAAAAATGCACGGTATTTCCAACAATTTCATCATTGTGGACTGCCGTGGCAGCGGCCGGATGCCCGATAAGGCGCTGATGACTGCCATGATGCATCGGCAGACCGGGGTGGGGTGTGATCAGGTTATACCGATTATGCCCCCGGAAACGCCGGGCACGGACTGCTTTATGCGGATCATCAACTACCCCACGGGGAATGAGGCCGAAGCATGCGGCAATGCCACCCGTTGTGTGGCCGATTACCTGATGCGGGATAAGGGGGAGGATCGGGTCGTTATACAGACATTGGGGGGGCTTTTGGAATGTACGCGCGCCGAAAATGGTCTGATTACGGTCGATATGGGGGTTCCAAGGCTGGAATGGCACCAGATTCCCGTTGCAAAACAATGTGATACTCTACATATGCCGGTGAAATGCAGCTATAAGCTGGTAAAAGACATGCCGGTGGGCGTGAATGTGGGGAATCCGCACGCGGTTTTCTTCGTCGATGACGTTGAGCACTTCCCGGTGACTGAAATCGGGCCGGAGCTCGAAACCGATCCGTTCTTCCCCGCCAAGGCCAATATTGAATTCGCCAAGGTGCTGGACCGCCATACGATCCGCAT
>CAUJHN010000131.1 GCA_963204825.1 Pseudomonadota bacterium | reverse complement strand
TTCGCCGGGCATAAGCTCACGCAGCGCATCGTAAATGGGGCGCAGATAAGGATCGATCTTTTCCAGCATGTCGCCGGGAAGAAAACCGAGGCGTTCGCCCGCTTCTACGGCTGGGCGCGTAAAGACAAGACGTTCGACAATGCCTTCGCGGTACATTTCAACCGCGGCCGCAACGGCCAAAAATGTTTTACCCGTACCGGCGGGACCTATGCCGAACACCATTTCATGTTTGCGCATCGCCTCTATATAGGCGGATTGATTGGGGGAGCGCGGCGCAACGGTCTTGCTGCCGCCGCTTTTGATGGCCGCCCTTTCATCAAGGAAATTTTCGCGGGTGCTGTGGGAAATATTCTGCGGGCTGGTCTTTTCCCCGCGCGCGAATTTTAACGCGGCGTCGAAATCTCCCACTGATACGTCCTGATTTTTTTTAAGCCGGTTCCACATCATATCCAGGACCGCCTCCGCCGTCTGCATAGCCTTTGGCGTGCCTTTGATGGAGAGCGTATTGCCGCGGGAGGCAATATCGACGTCGAGCATATCTTCAAGATAATGGAGGTGCGCGTTATGTTCCCCGAAAAGGAGGGGAAGAAGACTGTTGTCGTCAAAGGTCAGGGAAACCCGTCTGTCGCTGTCTTTTGTGATGGCCTTTGCCTCTTTGATTCTCTGTTCCATTTAGAATGACACAAAATAGTTAAAAGAGCCTAATTTTCAAGGTTTGTTTCATAGAATTCAATAGCTTATTCAGCGACTTCGAGCAGTTCTAGCGTCCCGCGGAGGGCCGTGGGGGAGGCATGGTTGATTTTTACATCCATGATTTGCCCGATCAGGCGGTCGTTGGCGGGGACGGAAACAAGCTGATTGTACGGGGTGCGGCCTTGCAATTGCCCGCTCTTATCGCTTTTGCGTTCGAAGAGGACGGGCTGCAGCGTGTTCACGACGCGCTGATTAAAGGCAAGGAATTGTTCGTTCAAAACGGCCTGAAGTCTTTCGAGGCGTTCCTGTTTGATTTCCTCACGCACAATAGCTGCCTGCATGGCGGCGGCGGGTGTGCCGGGGCGTGCGGAATATTTGAAAGAATAAGCGGATTGATATCCCACCTGCTTTACGCAGGCGAGCGTTGCTTCGAAGTCTTCTTCCGTTTCGCCGGGGAAGCCGACGATGAAATCTGATGAAAAAGCAATGTCCGGGCGGTGTTTCTTAAACTGGCTTAGGGTTTCCAGATAAGATTCCGCCGTGTGTTTTCTGTTCATCGCCTTCAGAACCTTATTTGACCCGCTCTGCACCGGCAGATGAAGGTAGGGCATCAGCTTGGGGATATCTCTGTGGGCATATGCCAACTCTTCTTCCATATCAACGGGGTGGGAGGTGGTGTAGCGAATCCGCTTTATCTCATCGATTTTTGCGATTTCTTCAATCAAACGGCCAAGTCCCCAGGTTTTTCCGTCCTTGCCTTCGCCGTGATACGCGTTGACGTTTTGACCCAACAATGTGATTTCAATTGCACCGCTTGCGGCCAGCTTTTTCGCTTCGTTCAAGACCTGTTCGACAGGGCGGGAATATTCCGCGCCGCGTGTGTAGGGGACGACGCAGAAGGTACAAAATTTATCGCAGCCTTCCTGAACCGATAGAAACGCCGCCGGGCCGTGGTTGAGGCTTTCCTGCGGCAGCGTATCGAACTTCGTATCGACGCCTAAATCCGTGTTTACAATGCGTTGGCCGGTGGCCTTCACAATCATTTCAGGAAGTTCGTGATACGCCTGCGGGCCGAAGACAAGGTCAACGGCCTTGGCGCGCTCCATGATGAATTCGCCTTCCGCCTGTGCCACGCATCCGGCTACGGCGATGAGCGTCTTTTTGCCTTCGGCAGCTCGGTCTTCTTTGATGTCGCGGAGACGACCGATTTCGGAAAAGACCTTGTCGGTCGCCTTTTCGCGGATATGGCAGGTATTCAGGATGACCATATCGGCATCTTCCGGCGTTTCCGTCGCCGTATAGCCGAGCGGGCTGAGTATGTCCGACATCCGGCGGCTGTCGTAGACATTCATCTGACAGCCCCAGGTTTTAATGTAGAGTTTTTTCTGCTTAAGTTCAGACATAGCGATGCCCATAAACCATTAAAAGGCCCCTTAAATCAAGAAGTCCTTCAAGGGTTAGCTTATAGAAGGTATTGGAGGCCGCCGACAAGCGCCGCTGTAATGCTCGCCTATAGTTCTTGCCAGCTGTACGCCAAATATATTTTTCTGCTCTCTCACCCGGATGCAATATTGCGCGTTGATTTCCATGTATGGCGCTCTTTGCGGGGCGTCTATCCGGTCAGATGCTCCACTATTATATACGTCTTTGATAATTAGAACCGGGACCTGCCAGCATTTTTTCTTTCTTTCAAAAAGGACGCTAATGCACTCCTTTTCGAAATCTCTGGCCTTTACAACAATGGTTTGCGGCGGGGCAAGTGTGTCAAAGACAGGTGCGCTCGAAAGCTCCTTTGCGCCGAATAATGTCAGGAGTCCAATGACCGCCTGTTTGACTCTTTTCAATCTGGGATCTGGCGCGCTTCGCGTTCTCATTCTTAGTATACCTATTTTAAAATGCTGGTTCTAAACCTGTTATTGTGCTGTTTTTATTTGTATGATTTGCCGTCTGCTTGTGATTCTGTCAATTAATTTTGTAAGGCATTGGGAATAAACGATGAAACACACCGTCCTTGTCATGGGAAATTACCTACAGCCCGCAGAAATGCAGGCTTTGGAGGAGAGTTTTGACACGATCCACCTTTGGAAGGAAAAGGACCCGGAGGCCGTTTTACAGGCGCGGCGGAACGATATTCAGGGGATAGCGTCCGTCCATTCCGTGCCCGTGTCGCGCACGCTGATTGAGGCGCTCCCAAATCTGGAGATTATTTCGCAGTTCGCCGTAGGGTACGACAATATCGACCTTGTCGCCGCGAAGGAGCGGGGGATCGCTGTGACAAATACGCCCGATGTTCTTACCGACGATACGGCGGATACAGGAATGGCCTTATTGCTCGCCGTTTCCCGCCGGGTGTGCGAAGGCGATATGTATGTCCGCGTCGGCAAATGGCTGAACGGGAATATGCCGCTCGGATGGAGCCCGAAAGGGAAAGTCGCAGGCATTGTAGGCATGGGGCGCATCGGCCAGTCCGTGGCTCGAAAATGCGAAGCCTTCGGCATGAAGATTATGTATCAGGGACCGCGCAAAAAAGAAGATGTGCCATATGTTTATGAACCAGATGTTCAGAAACTGGCTGAAAATGCGGATTACCTTATATTGACCTGCCCAGGCGGTGCAGCCACGCGTCATCTTGTTAATGCGGATGTTTTAAAAGCGCTTGGCCCCAAAGGATTTCTTATCAACATCGCGCGCGGCAGCGTGGTGGATGAAGATGCTTTGATAACTGCATTGATCGATAAAACAATTCTGGGCGCGGGGCTGGATGTTTATCCCGATGAGCCGCGTGTGCGGGAAGAGTTGATTAAAATGGACAATGTCGTGCTGTTGCCGCATATCGGCTCCGCCACACACGAAACCCGCAAAATGATGGGGGAGCTTGTAGTCAATAACCTGCGCGCGCATTTCGCGGGGGGGCCGTTATTGACGCCGGTCAAGGCGGCTTAACCGTAATTATCCCATAAAAGGCTATAGAAAATAAGAGGGGAGGCAGCCTGATTGCAATATAAATCAAGGCGTTGCGGATGCTCGTTGTTTTTAAAGCAGGCTTGCCACCTTTATCTTGTACTTTGGACCCGGTTTCATGGTATTGAAGCTGCAGTGTGAGAGTTAAAAAAGGCAAGCTTATGAAAAAAATTCTGCTGTTTCTGTTCGTTCTTTTTGCCGCCCTGCCTGCGCAGGCACAGCTGAACGTCGATGTGGCCGTGCCCGGGGCAAAAGGGCGTCAGTGCTATACACAGGCCGAAGCAGAAGCCGAGCAGGGCATCCGCATTCATAGCGAGTTGATGGTTATCGCCTTGAACTGCCAACATATGACGCCGCGCGGCTGGAAGAATTTTTATGTTCAGTATCAGCAGATTACAGCGCGGAACGCCCCGCTCATCCGCGGATATGAAGAAACGCTGATAAATTATTTTGCACTTGCGGGCCGCCCCAATCCGGAACGTGCGCTGCATGACATGCGCACGGATTTCGCCAACAAGGTTTCCACGGACGCCGCGCGCATGCGTCCCGATATTTTCTGTGCGACCTATGCGCCGCGCCTGCCGAAGGTCGACCAGATGTCCACGGGTGAAATCAGATCCTGGGCCGCACATATCGAACCGAGCCATCCCGTTTCCCGTCCGTTCTGCACCGGAGACAGAGGGCTTGCGAGCCGCTAGTATCAAAGTCCTGTGGAAAACCGAATCAGGTCCCTTGCAAAGTGAAATGTGAAGGTGTCTTTATAAGACATTCAAACATCATAGTTTTCACCTAAATCCCGCAAGGAAATCTGGCATGTCCGAAACCTCCGTCGTGAAAAAGTCTTCTGTTGCCGTAAATACATCCGCCAAAGCCGTTGAAGAAGCCAGAGAGAAGCTGGAAAAAGTCCAGGAAGAACTCGCCGCCAATGACGTTAAAGACGCGGGCTCCATATCCATTCGCTCAGGATCCGCGCTGAAGACTTTGCGTATGACGGCCTCTACGCCCGCGCAGGCGGAAACAAAGGCAGAGGACGTTTCGCAAATACGCGCGCCCAAGCGTACGGACGTCAATCTCGCCGAATTGTTCGAAGTGGACAATGAACCCGTGCTGATGCTGACGCCCTCCAATAAGAAGCCTTTGCAGGAAAAGACGTCGGCAAAAATTATGCACGCAGGGGCATTGTTGCTTACTGCGACGTGGCTTGGGCTTTGTGCTTCCTACATAACGACGGATATGGGCTGGGCCACGCTGACGCATCAGCAACCGCACCTGCTCGGCGGGTTTATGGCCGGCATCCTCGCCCCGATCGCCCTGATTTGGGTGGTTCTGGCGTTCGTCCAGCGCGGCAACGATATTCATATGTACGCGGACGCCTTGCGTGGCGAACTGCAGGCGATGATATTTCCGTCCGAAGAGCGTTCCCAGATCATACACAAAGATATTGAAGAACTGGTGCGTCAGGCGGCCGAACTCTCCACCGCATCAAAGGCCGTTCTGAAATCCATACACAAAGCCCGCATGGGGCTGCGCGCCGAAATACAGGGCATGTCCGGCATATCCAAAAAGACGGAAGTGCATATGGATCAACTGGCCGAATCTTTAAGCGAACGTTCTGCAAAACTTCTCGCTTTAACGGATGAAATCGGCCGCCGCACCGCGGACATCGATTCCAAAACCTTAACAGGGGCAAATGCATGGGACCAGGCGGCTCTGACCGTTCTGGAACGCGCGGCCGAAATGGAATCCGCGCTCGGCAAGGGTGCATCGAAACTGCTCGAAGCTGCCGACGCCGCCCGTGAAAAGACGGAAGGCATCAATAAAAATCTTTCCGACAGCTATGACGGCTTAAGACAGGCCGTCGATGAAATTGCCATCCGCTTGGAAAAACTCAGCGGCGATTTCGAAACCCACAAAAAAGATTTGGCCGGTGCCACCAACCAGGTGAGCGAAGAAACGGCGCGCCTTGGTGAAACTCTGCAGGGACAGATTAAAGATCTGGAAGCGATGACCGAACGCACGGTGGAATCCATGACACGCGCCGGCGCCACGATACAGGAAAATCGCGATGCTCTGGAAAAAGGCGCAAAAGATCTAGCAACCGAAGCGGACAGCATAGCGACGCGCCTTAACAACGGGGTCACGACTATCCAGAATGCGGTTGAAGATATTTCCAACAAAACGGAAACGCTCGAAGAGCGTCTGGAAATTCGCGCCAATGCTCTGAAAAAAGTAATGGACGGCATGGACACGAAGGTCGACGCTATAGAGGCGGTAGGCACGCAGACGGCGCACAAACTTTCCGAAGGCATGGCAACGGCCCTGTCTGGCGCCGAATCTATATCTTCTGCCGTGCGCCGTGCCATTGAATCGCTGTCACGTGCAACCGACGATGCGCAGAAGCAGGCCGAAAACCTGATCGTAACCACTAAATCGAACATAGATCAGCTGAACGAAGCCGGCGCGGGCAATATCGACCATATTGAAAGGATCGTTGCGCTGCTGGAAAGAAGCCGCGAACAAATTCAGGCGGCATCTGGCATGGCGGATGAACAGGTGCATAAACTGTCCAGCGCCGTTGAAGAACAGGTTGAAAAAATCAATATCGCGCAGGCAACCCTGACAGAGCGTATCGACAATGTCCGCAATGCGCTGTCGTCGCCGCTGCAGGCTGTCACGCGCGCGGTGACGGATGCGGATATCAAGCACGAAGCCATCGCGACGACATTGACCCGCCGCGTAAAGGATCTGACGGACGCTTCGGACAAGGCGACGGAAAACGCAGAAAAAATCCGGGATCTTCTGCGCACCCAGGCACAGGATATTTCGATCCTCGCTGGACAGATCGCCGGGCATTCAAGGTCCATTTCCGAACATATGGGCAGTCAGAAAGACGATCTGTCACAAAAAGTCACGGAAAGCCTGAAACAAATCGAATCAGTTCGCGCCGCTTTGGAAGATCAGGCCGGCCGGCTCACGGGGCTTGCGCACTCCGCACAGGAAAATATCATCCGTCTGAATGGCAGCATTCATGAGAGCTGTGATGACATTAGCCGCAGCACGCAAACCGCTATCGCTGATCTGACCTCGTTGGAAGGGCGCCTGTCGGGCCGGATCACAGCTCTGCGCGACGAAAGCTATAAAGCCACGCAGGCCATGGAAACGGTGGCAGAATCCTTGGAGAAAACGGCAAGCGGCATAGAACCGGTATTCATCAATGCTGTCGAACAGGTGGTCACGGCGCAGGAGCGTCTGGAAAAACTGCGTGTTGATTTCGACGAAACGACACAGACGAACTTAAGAAACCTCGATGAAATAGGCGGCGTATTCGATGTGCGTCTGACAAAATTGAAAGAAGGGGCGGATGAAGCTTCCGGCATTCTGCGCGCCTCTTCCGACCATCTGCGCGACCGTGTGGATGATATTGAATCGGCGGCCGCAAGCGCATCCGAAAAAATGCGTCATCTGGAGATGTCGTTGAACGATCAGGCTTCCGACATACATCTGACATCCGATCAGGCTCTGCTGAAAATAGAAGCGGTCCAGAAGGCCATAGACGAACAGTTCCGCGAATTGTCCGTCTATGTCGGACAGGCCGTCGCACAGATGAAAGACGCAGGCGAAGAATTCCTCCGTCAGGCCGATGCCGCGGAAAAAGCGGCGGAAGACGCTACGGAACGCTTCGATGAAGCCGGCGGCCGCGCAATGCAGGAGAGCCGCAGCTTGCGTGAATCCGCGCAGGAAGCCGTCACATACGGCAAAGACCTGATTGCAGATGTTCAAAGAGAGGCGGAAAAGCTGCTGAGGTCTTCCGAAGCTTCTTTGATGGAATTAAAGAAAGCCGGAGACTCATTCGCGCTCCGTGCCCGCGAAGTGTCCGAACAGATGAGGATTTCGCTCAACACATCGCGGGAATATGGCAGCGAGCTTTCCTTGCAAGCCGATATGGTCGCCGAAGCAAGCAGCAGAACGGCAGACACTATCAGCCGTTCCATCTCCGTGCTCACCGGCAAGTTGGACGATGTCGCCAGCAGCACCCAGGAAGTCACACTTAAGATCGATGCGTCCCGTGACCGCCTGTCGGAGGAATCGGATCGACTCATCATCGTATCGACCAAGGCCCTCAAAGCCTCTGAAGAAGCGTCGAGCGCGTTCAGCCGCCACTCCAACGCCCTGTTTAAAGCGGCGCAAGATGCCACCAAGCAAGTGGAAGCGATCCGCGATTCCGAATGGAAGGCGAAGCGCGAAGCGTTTATGTCCTCCTCCAAATTCATCGTGGAAAGCCTGCACTCGCTCTCGGTCGACATCACACGCATGACGGAAGGCGAGATTCAGGAGAAAACCTGGAAAGCCTATCAAAAAGGCGACGCGTGGGCCTTTACACGCCGCCTCGTTGAAATGGGCGACAAGCTCCCCGTCGATAAGATTCGGGAAAAATACACAAGCGATTCCGAATTCCGCAACTATGTAGGCCGCTTCGTGCGTCAGTTCGAGGAAGTCTATGACCAGGCAATCACCAACGACCATGGCGACCTGCTAGGCGCGACCTTCTTCTCCTCGGATGTCGGGAAGCTCTACCAGATACTGTGTGCCGCGACAGGGCGCGAACCGCGCCGCCCGAAAGATTTAGGAGCGCGCAAGGCTGCCTGATTATAGGTAAAACCCCAATTCGCCCCCATTCGGATGCTTTTCT
>CAUJHN010000130.1 GCA_963204825.1 Pseudomonadota bacterium | reverse complement strand
CAGGACGAACTGATCCGTCCTTTTCATATAAGAAAGCGGGGCAGGAACGAATCCCGCGAAACGAACGCTATTCTGAACGCCCAATGCGCTTGCCAGGGCATAAAGCTCTTCCTTAAGCGGACCTTCTCCCAAGATGATCAGGCTTGCAGTCTTTTTCTTAAGGACATGCGCAAACGCGCGGATCAATGTCTTCTGATCCTTCTGTGGCACAAGCCTGCCGGATGTGACAATGATCGGCTTCTCGCAGGTTTCAAACCACGGATCATTGCTATTTTCCACAGCGGCGTGAATTGTTTTATCGCTCACAACAGGATTATGAATCCACGTAACTTTATGTTTCCCTGCAAGCATGTGCTTGCGGATATCGTCCGCAACGCCCCTGGATATGCCGACGATCTTATCGGCCATGGGATATAAAATCGCGACCATCGCCTTCAAAACGGGGGAAACCTCGTTCAATGAAAAATAATTTCTTTCACTTACCACCGTCTTGAGAGAAGGCCTTCCCGCACACAGTGATGCAAGTATGGCGATTACGTTCATATAGGGCATGGCCGAATATAATATATCCGGGGTCGCTTCTCTTAAGAATGATGTAAGAGGACGGAAAGCGAAGATTGCCCTTGAGCAGCCGAAATTACGCACTTCTACATTTCTGTGAACATCCAGCTTATAAGGGCCTGCTTCTTCGACGACCAGCAGATAGACCTTTTGCCCTCTGGCCGCAAATTCATTGGCCATGTTCAGGATCATGCGCTGCGCGCCGCCTCCGCGAAGATCCGGCAAAAGAAACGCAAGCTTCATGGCATTCTGCTCCATGTCTAGAGCACGCGCCCTATAAGACCGATATACTTGCCTTCGTAATAGTACACGGACCATGTCACATCCGGATTGGCAGTAACATAGTCGTGAAAATATGAATTATCCTGAATGTCGTCCATAATCACGATCGCGTTTTCCGCCAGATGAGGCCTGACGGCTTTCATGGCGAAATCGCGCCCGTCATAGGATTTATCAGAATCGTAATGAAACAGGTTTATCTTTGCCGGCAGGTTCGCCATGATTTGCGGAAGGTTGACCTCATCACCCTTCAGGTGAAGCGACCACCTGGATTTCAAACCGGGTTCAACCACTACGCCGACAAAGCGCTCGGGGTTCGGCAGCCGAAAGTAAGGAAAATCGCTGCTGAAAAGATGCCCGGCGCCGTTCTTGTCCAGCGCTGTCAAAATTGTTCCAGATGAAAATCCTGCTGCTACGCCTGTTTCCACCACCACCGCGGGCAAAAATTTACGCACGAGTATGTAGAGCAGGGGCACGCCGCCGCCGCCGCCAAGATCATAGGGGATGGCCGAAAGTATCTCGTTCGCGTGCTTTTTAAACCGCGCGGCAAAAGCCCGCGTTTCTTCTTGAAGATCTGAATCGAATTTCTTAAGAAGATCGCCAAGATCCTGTGCCTGGGATTTAAGCCACAGCTTGTTTTCCTGCGGCGTTAACTGGCCCTTGCCGCGGCGGAGACGTCGCAGCGCCTTGCCGATCATAACGCGCACCATATCCGGGTTCATGGCGGCATGAAGTGTATTCGTCCAAGTTTTGAGCTTTTGTGCCTGCATTTGCGCCGTCCTGGGGGTTAAAATTCGAAACGCGATGAACAATACCAATCCAAGGCCTTTTTTCAAGGGCCTTACCCTTGAAAATCAATGATTAACGCTTGACCTGCCCCCCTACATTGGGTGAAATCGGGGCAGGGGTTCTTTTTATTATATGGAAACAAAAGCCAGCCAGCATAAAACGAAGATCGCTTTCGTCCTGCCCAGCCTTTCCGCGGGCGGCGCCGAACGCGTGCTTATAACCCTTATGAATGGCCTAAACCGCGCCGCCTTTACGCCTGTGTCTATCAACGTCATTTCAAAAGGCTCCCTAAAATCGCTCATCGCCCCGGACATTGAAACCATAGATTTACACCAAAAAGGCGTGTTCAGATCTCTTCCGGCGCTTCTCAAAGCGCTAAGGGCACAGAAGCCTGACATCATCGTTTCAACCATGGCGCACATGAATTTTACCATTCTGCTGCTGCGGCCCTTTTTCCCGCATACAAAATTCATCGTGCGGGAAGCTATCGTCCCGTCTTACATTCTAAAAGCGCATCCATTTTTTGCGCCATTTATCAAACTGGCTTACACGCTGCTATACCGCAAGGCCGATACAATAATCAGCCCGTCGCGATTGATCATCGATGAATTCGTAAAAGATTTGCGCCTTGCGGACGCCAATCACGTTTTGTTGTACAACCCTGTCGATACATCCTTTATCTCTGCTAAATCTGCTTCCGCTCCGTCATCGGCTGATGCGGACGGCAAAGTCCATTATGTGGCGGCCGGCCGCCTTGATTTTCAAAAGGGGTTTGACCGCCTGATCGAAGCGCTGACGACATTCAAACCGCCCTTTGAATGGATGCTTTCTATATACGGCGACGGCAAACAAAAAGATCATCTGCAGCATTTGATTGACCAAAACCGCCTGCAGGAAAACATCGTGCTAAAAGGCCACACGGAGAATCCATGGGCCGAATATACGCGCGCCGATTTCCTGCTCCTGCCCTCGCGCTGGGAAGGGCTTCCGAACGTCGCTCTTGAATCGCTCGCCTGCGGAACGCCGGTTATCGCGAGCGCGGAAGCGGGGGGAATTCACGAAATAGCCTCTCTTTCCGGGCCGGAAAGCGTGCGAATAGTGCCCGACATGGCCTCATTTCTTGACATAATGGAAATACTGTCAAAACCACCGGCCGGGAACAAATCCTCGCTGCTGCCGGTGAATTTCCAAAAAGATTATATCGACCGGCAATTCGAAGAAATTTTACGCAAATAAATACCAGAGATGCTATAGCTACCGCCCACGGTGCCGACAGGAGAATATTTTTATGCAACAGATAAAAAACGATAAAGCAGAATCCGTAGAACACAACGCGGCTCTTCTCGACACGCTCTTAAAAGACGCGATGGTGCAGACCCCGATATGGTCGCCCGCGAACTATTGGAAGCCGTACTGCGACCGCATTACAGATGAAATCCGCCGCACCGGGATGAAAAATTTCCGCACCAATCAAAAAATTCTCAAAGGCTATGCGACGGGAGGGCGACTGCTTCCGGCGATGCCGCGCGCGACATGGAAAAAGAAAATATGGACGGGCCTTGAATCCGCGCCCGTATTTTCAATGATTGTTGATGGCTATAAGAAAGTGAATTCCGCCTATCACAAGCAAAAAGTCACGCTCGAATGCAATCTTTCCCGCCTCGCGCTGGATGAAATCAAAGAAAAATTTCCATCCTTTAAACCGCCCATGGGTCTTTGCAACGGCGGCGCAGAAGACAAATTCGAATGGAACGGGCACGAAGTTTCGTCGGACTGGGTATTTATCCTGACCCGCATCGCGGATTTTTATACGAAAGTCGACCCGAAATCCGTTCAATCCGTGCTTGAAATCGGCCCCGGCCTGGGGCTCAGCACGCTCGCGCATATAGCGCTGAATCCATATATCAAAAACATTGTAAACGTTGACATCGTGCCGGTCGTTTATGTATCGACGCAGTATCTTCGCTCCATACCCGATATAAACGTCATTGATTATATTCGGGTGAAGCAGTCGGATAAAATCAAGTTCCCGGCATCTTCGGGCAAGCCGAACGTGATCCAGATTCCACCATGGAAACTGCCCGACCTCGATGAAAAGATAGATTACTTCTTCAACGCCTATTCGTTTATGGAGATGGAGAATGACATCTGCAAAAATTATGCGGAGATCATCAAGAAGCACGTAACGGGTGGCGTTTATTTGCACTCGCACTTGAAAGGCCACGAAGTGGGCGCGGGGAACCAGAAAGAACCCGTAACCCATAAATACATCGAAAGCCTGTTCAGCGATGCATATGCAAAGGCGGAACCTGCCACCTATTTCTGGACGAAATACGGCATGGGCGCCCCCGAAGAGATCTGCTTTATGACGCGGGAACCGGCAGATTGAACGCCTCTGTGATGTCCGAAATAGACAATCCCAATATCCTTATCATTGGTGGCGGTCCGGTTGGCCTGTGGACGGCGATACAGCTAAAAAGGGAACGCCCGGATTTTCATGTAATTGTGCATGAGCGCTATACGTCATACCGCCGAAACCATGTGCTGAGATTAAAAAAATCCTCGCTACGCTCTCCACCCCATAAAGATAATTCTCCGGGAGAAGATTTGTTGTTTAAGGCCCTGTTGAACAACAGTTCTTCCACACTCCTCTCCAACCAGATCACTATAAGGACCAAGGAGCTGGAGGAATTATTAAAGCAACACGCAATCGGCCTTGGCGCAGAAATCAGGTATACCGAAATACCTTCTGCTAATGTCTTAAAATCCATGTACCCGTCCTGCGGTGCTTTCATAGCCGCTGATGGTGCGCATAGCTTGATCAGAAAAGAAATTTTCAGCAATCAGCTTGATATCAACAAAGACCTGCAGTTTGTTATTGAGTTGAAGTACGACGTATCCGGACCGACCAAAGCGCTTAATATTTTTACAGACCATTATCGTTCGGTAAAACTTCTCAAGTATCCGGTGCTTGAATATGTCGGCCGAAACGCGAATGGGACAACCCCTATCACATTACGCTTTTTCGTTCCGGAACATGTTTATGTGGAGGTTGGCGAAGCAAGTTTTAAAGACCCGATCACAGTAGAAAACTATCAGAAACGACTAACAAAATCTCTTTCCGATGAAGTAAATACCTATCTTACAATCCGGAAAAGCATTTTGGGAGACCGTCCAGTTTTTGATTCCATGAAACTAAGCAAATTGAAGCTATCAGTTTATGGCGCAAAAAATTTCGGGAAAACAGAAAAGAACGCAAAGTGGTTTTTGGTGGGTGATGCCGCTATGGGAATGCCTTATTTTCGTTCTCTGAATGCCGGATTGCTCTGCGGCTCGGTGCTGGCAAAATTATTATCCAACCGAACCGATGTTATTGCTGCCTATAATCATTTTGCCAGAAAAAGGCTCAAAAACGAATATTGTATGGCGCTAATAAAAAACATGCTCCTGACGCTCTATATCAAGTACATCCGCGCAAGCGCCGTTGTTCCCTGGCAAGTCAACAAATGGAGCGGCAACAAAGTCCGCCACTACATGCAAAATCTGTACAATGAAGAATAATAAGACGGGAGAAAGGGGAATAATTAAAGTTAGGGCATGAAATGGCGGAGCGGAGCGTCTAAATAAAGACCAAGTATCCACTTAACGCGTTGATTGTAAATAATTATTTTTTAATGTCGTGGAATATTATCGGAAAATTAGGCGATTTTTTATTTATATTGCATTCATTCCAAATGCAAGCGACTCTTTCAGATGATTTCTGTGATGAGGAAGTATGGTCGACCAAACACCGCCGGAAACAATGAAAATAGATGAACGCCTGGATGAAATCGCTGGTCTGATGCATTTGGCAACCGCAAGGCTGAAAGAAAAAGCGGCGCAGGCGGGATATAAAAGATTTAGCGAATATCTTGCAGTGTTTGAAAAAGAGAAAATGTGGAATGCTGATTTATAGAATATGGGTGCAATTAAGCGTCCGCTGCCGTGATTGCAGGCAGAGGTAGGACACAGAAGAATTTTATAATATATTAAGTGGAACCGATGTTGATGCTCTTGTCATTCTACCAATCCTATCTTTAATCTTGTTAAGATTGAGCGGCAGTCTTTTCTGAGTCCAGTCTTGGAAACTGTGTATAAATCCACAAGCTTCCTAATAAGGCCGATACCAAAGACGCGATGAGAATACCGAGCTTCGCAAGCTCTATTAAATCATCATTTTCGGGAAAACTTAAGGTCGCAAAAAAGATAGACATTGTAAACCCGATGCCCGCCAGCATGGATACGCCGACAATATCTTTAAAGCGCACGCCTTGGGGCAATTTACCAAAGCCGCTTTTCAACGCCATATAAGAAAACATAAGAATGCCAACGGGTTTACCAATAACAAGTCCGGCTATTATGCCGATTGTAATCGGTGATGAAATTCCCTCGATTACAAGTTCTTGCGTAATGGGAAATCCAGCGTTAAATAAAGCAAAAAGAGGAAGAATAATAATAGCGATAGGGACGATTAAACCCATTTCCCATCTTTGCAAAGGTGTGGATGCTGCCTGAACATTCTGTCCGATATCAGAGACAAGAGAGTGTTTGCTGGAAGATCCCAGCATGGAAATATCGCTTTCCTGCTTCTGTTCAAATCGCGTTATCAGCGATCTTATATTTGTAATAAAGCGAGATTGGCTGATGGATGCCCTGGCCGGTATCGTCATGGCCAGAAGCAATCCGCTCAAGGTTGGATGTATGCCAGCCTGCTGCACGCAAAGCCAAAGCAAAATCCCCATGATACCGTAAGCCCATCCAGCGCGAATTCCCGATTTATTTGCGAAAAAAAGACATAGAATAATAAATCCGGCGGCCATGATGGCAGGTGCGCTTACCTCATGCGCATAAAAAATACTGATAACGACAATAGCACCAATATCGTCAAAAATAGCCAATGCCGTCAGGAATATCGTTAATCCGATCGAAACGCGTCTTGCAAAAAGGGCAAGAATGCCGATAGCAAAGGCTGTATCCGTCGCAGTCGGAATCCCCCAGCCGTGTTCGCCAGGCCCATTCCTGTTAATGAGAAAATAGAAAAATGCAGGAATAAGAATGCCGCCCAGCGCACTGGCGCAAACCAGCTTTACCTCCCTGGTTTCACTTAATTTCCCCGCGATAATCTCTCGTTTCAGCTCCAGACCCGTCAGGAAGAAAAACAAGGTCATCAATCCCTGACTGATCCAATCATTAATGGATAAGGAAAATTCCCATTCATCAACAGCAAGCCCCAGTTGAGCAAGATTGATATGTTGAAGAAAGCTTTGCCAAGGAGAATTGGATAATACGAAGGCAATAATAGAAAATGCAACAAGAAGAATCCCGGATGTCGTTTGCTTATGAACAAATGATTCCAGTGGTGATAGAAAATACGACAGCCGTCTTTCAAGAAGAGTCTGAAACGGTACATCTGCACATATTATCTTATCCATAAAAGGGCCTGTGATCAGTCTTCATCATCCGGTTGAATGGAATATCCGCCCATAAGACAATTGATCGTCTGATTTTTGTCTTTCAGTTTTTTTGCAGACCGCACATTCGCATTTTTTAAAATCTCAGCACCTTCTGCCTGCGATTCTTTAAGAGCGGAGGCGGCATTTTCCTGGGACTCTTTTAAAGCTACAGCAGCCTTCTTTTGAGAATCCTGTATCGTTTCCGCATGATCTAATTGATCCTGTAAAAGATCTTGGGCGGTGCGTCTCTGACTCGATTTCAGCTTTGATGCCTTACCTTCCTGTTTTGCGCTCAGTATCTGCGCGCTTTTATCTTGAATTTGTTTTTCTGTAATTTTGATGATTTTCTCATCCATGACGCTTCTCCTTTCGAGAATGTCAAAGGCAGGCAAGAAGCCAGCCTTCATTGAAACCGGCTGCTATCATTATTATTTTGAGATTTTTTGATAAGCGGGAATTTAAATATAATATGCCCTTTTGTGCGAATTAGATACAAAATATAATTTTGTATTTTATTGCGGGCTTAAAATAATTATTGTGAAAAACAAGTTTCCAGAGTCTGCAAGTTTCCCAAATATGTCGGTGGGGTTAGCAACCCATTGCGTAGAAACGCATTTTAGAATCCACCAGCACCCAAAATAAATTATCACAATACGCAATTCTTACCCTACCACAGAGATTTTGTTCGTATCCACGGCGAAAATGGTTGAATTGACTCAGGAAAAAAGCAGTCAGGGAGTAAATGGCGGAAGAGGTGAGATTCGAACTCACGGAGGACTTGCATCCTCGCCGGTTTTCAAGACCGGTGCATTCAACCGCTCTGCCACTCTTCCGTACGGCGGTTTATGAAATTCCGTGCACCATATCCGATCCGCGCTTGGATGGGCAAGCCCAATCTGATAGAAAATTCAGGCATGTTCTTCACCCTGTCCAAGATTTTCTGGGTTTTTGCGCAGCCGCTAAACGCCCTGTGCCTTCTGGCGCTGCTCGGACTGCTGATCCGCCTGTTCTGGCGGCAGGCGGGGCAGGGGATCATGAACGCCGCCCTGATCCTCATTCTTGTTCTTGGCATTCTCCCCATAGGCCCGCTTATGCTGGCCTGGCTGGAACGGCAATATCCGGCGCCGCACGCTCTCCCGGCGAATGTGGACGGCATTATCGTTCTCGGCGGGGCGTTCGAAACCCACCTTTCCAAAACCCATAACCAGATCGTCGCGAACGATCAGGTGGACCGGATGTTCTGTTTTGTAAATCTCGCCCAAAGATATCCACAGGCAAGGCTGGTGTTCAGCGGCGGCGCAGGGGACATTATAAATCCCGAAGCCATGGAATCCGATGATGCGCGCGCCTTCTTCAAACTCGCGGGCCTTACGCGTGACATTATTTATGAAGAAAGATCCCGCAACACATACGAAAACGCGCTCTACACGCAAGACATCGTCAAACCGAAACAGGGCGAAAACTGGATCGTGACGACCTCGGCGTACCACATGCCGCGCACGGTCGGTATTTTCGAAAAACTGAATTGGCACATCATCCCCTACGCCTGTGATCCTAAAACCGACGGAACCTATGCCTTGGACAACAGAATGCCCGGCGTAACGGGGAACTTTGGCATGATGAACACGGCGCTAAAGGAAATTCTCGGCAGCATTGTCTATTATCTCACCGGAAAAAGCGCTTTTATCCTTCCGCCCGGTCCGCTACCATCGTCCGATCCCCGATAACCGTCATTGAGAGGAACAAGGTGACGAAGCAATCCATACGATGGTCCAAACGGAAATTGTTTCTGGATTGCATCGCCGTGCTTATAATGACGTTCTTCATTAGCCCCGCCGCATATGCAACGGATTTTCCGACATGGCTGCAAAATTTCAAACTGGAAGCGGCGCGTGCCGGCATATCCCAAAAAACGATCGATGAAGCCCTGACCGGCATTCAGCCTTTACCCAAAGTCATCCAGCTCGACAAAAAGCAGCCCGAAAAGAAAATCTCTTTTGCCCAATATAAAAAGAACGTTGTCAATCAGCATCGGATCGCCGAAGGGCGTCGCCTGCTTGCGCAAAATCGTGCGGAACTGAACCGGGTCGAAAAAATTTACGGCGTGGCGCCGCAATATGTCGTGGCGCTGTGGGGGATCGAAACCAACTACGGCACCAACACCGGCGGGTTTAAAGTCATAGACTCTCTCGCCACGCTCGCCTGGGAAGGCCGCCGCGCTGCGTTCTTCAAAAGCGAATTGATCAAGGCTTTAAAAATCATCGATCACGGCCATATCTCGGCTGCGAACATGAAAGGTTCATGGGCCGGCGCCATGGGACAAAATCAATTCATGCCCTCCAGCTTCTTTAACTTCGCCGTTGATGCGAACGGCGATGGTCATATTGATATCTGGAACACGAAATCCGATGTCTTCGCATCGACGGCAAATTACCTTTCCAAAAGCGGCTGGACGCCAGGCGAGCGCTGGGGCCGTCATGTCAAGCTGCCCAAATCTTTTCCCAAAGAACTTATCGGCCCCAAAATCGTCAAGCCTTTATCTTACTGGAAAAAAGTCGGGGTAAGGGATGCGAACGGCGCGGAGTTTCCAAATGAAAATATGGGCGCGTCCATCGTCGCGCCGGATGGCCTTGGCGGTGAAACCTACATCGTCTATGGTAACTACCGTACGATCATGACCTGGAACCGCTCCACATACTTTGCAACCTCCGTTGGCCTCCTTGCCGACGCTATAGCCCGCTGATCTCATGAAACATCTCATCGCTTTTATCGCCATATTAATGCTTACGGGCTGCGCCGAAACGGAATTCGGCGCGAACATGGCCAAACGCATCAACCCGACGCCGTCTCAAGGCGCCTATAAAGTCGGCAATCCCTATCTGGTGGAAGGGCAGGAGTACTACCCGCAGGAAAACTTCAATTACGTCGAAACCGGAATCGCCTCCTGGTACGGCCCCGGGTTCCATGCTGAAAAGACTGCCAACGGCGAACGCTACGATCAAAACGAACTGACCGCCGCGCACAGAACATTGCAAATGCCTTCGCTTGTGCGCGTAACAAACCTGGAAAACGGCCGCTCCGTCGTTGTCCGTATCAATGACCGCGGCCCCTTCGCCCGGGGTCGCATTATCGACGTATCCTCAAAAGCCGCGGACCTGCTCGGCTTCAAAGGGAAGGGAACCGCCAAAGTACGCGTGGAAACACTGCCGGCGGAATCCCGTCAGATTGCCGAAGACGCCAAAGCCGGAAAAGACACGCGCGGCTACGAAGTCGCTTTGAACAACCCGCGCCCGGCAACACCGAACCAGCCCGCAACGCTTTATCCTGATCGCACCGCCTTGTCCGTGCAGACGGCTTCGGCTGACGACACTATGGGCGCGGCGCGTGTGGCTTCCGTTGAATCCGTGCCTCTCGAACCGTCTCGGATGCAGCCTATACCTGGCCACATCGCCGCCGATGGCCGCTTCCTGCCCAGCCCGGTCGTAACCCAGCAACCAGTGCCTGCCGTCTCGAACATCTATGTCCAGGCCGGCGCCTTTTCTGATGAGGCCAACGCCCAGCGTCTGGCTGCTAAACTCGCGACCTATGGAAATGCAAAAGTCTATCCGGCGACCGTGGGTGGTAAAAGCTTCTTCCGCGTTCGCATAGGGCCGTTCCCGGCGGCGACACAGGCGGACCCGGTTCTGAATCAGGTCCTGCTGAGCGGAACCAACAGCGCCATGATTGTGG
>CAUJHN010000129.1 GCA_963204825.1 Pseudomonadota bacterium | reverse complement strand
AAAACGGACGCCTAATAATATTTCAAGAAAAAGACCGATTTGAACCCAGAAAATCAGGCGGCGAGCGCGCGTTGAAAAACGGCGGAATTCTGCGATTCCTGGAAAGTTTCCTGCGCGCGGGCGCTGTAATCCGTCTGGTCGTGCTGCCGTATGAAGCCGGCTATGGCCGGGCCGCTATGCTTTTTAAGGCCGCTTCCGGCAAAAACCCCATAATGCCCGGCCTTGGGCAGGATCAGATGGGATTTTAGGCGGGCGGGCAGATTAACGCAGAAATCCAGCATTCTCCGGCATTGTTCCAGCCCGGTTATGTCATCCTGTGCCCCCTCAATGGCGAGCACCGGAATATCCTTATTTTCGGCCCCGGTAACCGGCTTCCCGTTCTGGACGAACTGGCCGCGGGCGAGCGTATGCTCCTTAAAGCCGTGCCGTACCGTTTCACGGTAAAAAGCCGCCGTCAGGCTGGATATGTCATGCAGGAACGCCTTGTTGAACCGGATTCGGCGTTCTACATCCGCCTCGTTTCTGTGAAGCATGTCGGCCCACAGCGACATGGCGCTGCTCACATGGTTGCCCATATTTTTGGCGATGAAAGCGGCGCGTTGAATATGGCCCGGATAGACCATGCGCCCTTCCCCGGCATAGCCGTAATGATGGGGCACCTTTTGGATAACCTTCCGCTCAAACCAGTCCATATCATGCTCGGCGGCGAAATGATTGACGACGGTCGGGTTGATGCGCGTGTCGAACGGGCTGGCCAGGGCTGCAATGCTGGCTGGCCGTTCTGGCGCATTCTCGTCGGCCAGTGTCATCGCGGCGATAAAGGCAGGCGGTCCGGGCTGGCAGATAAAGCCGGCATGCACGCGCCCTTTATGTCCGTTCGCTGCCGCATGGCGGTGCGCGTGCACCATGCAGGCCCGGTAAAAGTCGATTGCGTCATGATATCCAAATTCTCCGGCGGCAACCGGTATCTCGTTCGCGTCGTTCATTTCGACGTAGTAGACGTCATGATCGTGCGCGAAATAACGCATGAAATCCTGCG
Organism: Pseudomonadota bacterium; assembly: GCA_963204825.1. Lineage (GTDB taxonomy): Bacteria > Pseudomonadota > Alphaproteobacteria > Micavibrionales > Micavibrionaceae > Micavibrio_A. The sequence goes on along the minus strand of CAUJHN010000129.1, from coordinate 4,646 downwards.
TCAATGAAACCCTGTGCCCGGAATGCGGGACGAAAACGATCAACGGCGGATCATGCCTGTCTATGGGCTGTCCATCCAATCTCTGGCGTTTCAGATGCGTCAGATGCCCGAAGGGTGTTTCATGGACTGTCTCTTCGGTTACGTTGACGCGCTGAGCGTCAATAGTGAAGTTATCGAAGTTCAGCGGAATGCGTTCGACGTCCTGCAGGTAGTGATCCATGAAGTCGGCGCCGGAGCGTTGCGTGTGCGCAGCGCGGCGCAGGACGATGGATAAAGGAGACATCGGCATGAGGGCCGCTCCCATGTCGTTCATCATGGCAAGGTTGCGAAGACCCGTGGCTGCCGCGCCGAAACTGAGCTTTGCGGCATGGCGCAGCGCTTCATACTCATCAAACCCCATGATCGGGATTTCGGGTTGATACTTATGGGCGATGCCTTCAGCCAGGATCATAGCGCAAGCGTATGGGGTTTAGCGCAGGCAAATATATGCGCAGCGCAACAACCGGCCTGAAAAGATGGGGATAAAAACGCCGCTAAGCGTCTTCGGTTTCGCGTTTCTTGGGCGCGGCGTCGCGCTCTTTCAACCAGCGGCGGACAGCGGCGACGCCGTGCGTATCGCGGTTAAAGCGTGCGGGCGCTATATCCGGCGTTATGGCCAGATCCTTCGCGGGGACAGGATCGCAGCCCGGATCGAACTGCCGCATGAAGTTACGGATCTGCGGCATGATTTCCTTGCGCCAGCGGGAGCCGTTGAAGATGCCATAGTGACCGGTCTTCAGCTGGAACAAGTGGAACTGCTTGTGCTGTGACAGATTGTAGCAAAGATCATGCGCCGCCGTTGTCTGTCCGCGGGAAGAGATGTCATCCAGTTCACCTTCAATGGTGAACAGGGCTGTGTGCTGAATGGCGCTGGGTTTTACGTCCACGAGCTTGTCCGTCAATGGATCGCGCCACTTCATCTGTCCGCGCGGCAGCAGGTGACGCTGGAACACCGTGTCTATCGTCTGCAGGTAGAATTCACCTGTGATATCCATCACGGCGTTATATTCATTGTAGAACTTCCGGTGGAAGTCCGCGCTTTCGCCATCGCCCTGTATCAGGTGCTGATAGAACTTCATGTGGGCGCCCACGTGGCGGTCGAGGTTCATTGACATGAACCCGCTTAGTTGCAGGAAGCCTGGATAGACTTTGCGGAAGCCGCCAGGGTAGTAGGCTGGCACGGTGTCCACGACGGTCTTCTCAAACCAGCTTAAGGGACGTTCTTCGGCAAGTTTGTTCACCGCCGTCTTCGAAATACGCGTGTCGATCGGCCCGCCCATCAACGTCATGGTCAGCGGCTGGTTCGGATCGTCCTCTGCCGCCATGAGCGACACTGCGGCAAGGACAGGCACGGCGGGCTGGCAAACGGCAATGAGGTGCGTCTGCGGTCCCAGAAGGCTCATGAATTCCCGCAAGTATGTAATGAAGTCATCGAGGTTAAAACGGCCTTCGGCCAGCGGCACCTGCCGGGCGTCGGTCCAGTCGGTAACATAGACGTCATGGTGCGGCAGCATGGCTTCAACCGTGCCGCGCAGGAGGGTGGCATAGTGGCCAGACATAGGCGCGACAACGAGCACCCTTGGATCTTTACGTTTGATGGCCCGGCTGAAGTGGATCAGCTTGCAGAAGGGCTTTTCAACGACGGTTTCTTCGGCAACGTCCACCTGCTTGCCGTCTATGGTGGTGGTGGGCAGGGCCCAGTCGGGTTCCCCGAAGCGGCGGGTCACGCGCTCAAACACTTCTGCCCCGGCCGCAATCGTGCGGGCCATCTGGGTCCGGGACATGGGGTTCCAGGGATTCTGCAGGGCCGTACGTGTCATCTCCGCCGCGATTCTCGCGGGGGTCAGAAGGGCGTGCTGAAGATCGTAAAGGTGATAAAGCATAGGTTCTTTCGCTGCTTTGGTGGCCCAAATCAATATAGATCCCATTGTACCGGACAAAAGGGCATTTTCATACAGGTTAATATTAACTTTTGTCTACTTCGTTCCGCGCGAATTTTTTCATGGCACGGGATTTCCCTTTTAAATCAGCAAGGGAAATTTTCCAGAATCTGGAACATGCCTGGTTCGTATGCGAAAAGACGGATTAGGTGCTATTGCGCATTCACTATAGCAGCAAAGGGGTTTTGCGAGAAGGAAATTATTCCTGCCATTGGATTGCCTATAAAGCCATGCTAGCCTTCAAGGCAGAGGAGATGAGAATGCAGAATTTTTATGTACGGTATTGCGGGTCTTACTTGCTGGTATATCTGGGGCTTACTATTTTAGTAGGTGTTGTTACGACGGTTTTAAATATTGATATGCCGTCTGTAATGAGCCTGATCACGGCGATGGTCTGTGCTTATTATTCTGCTTACCTTTTTGTAAACGATAACAATCGGTTGCCGGACAAATCCGAAAAGCGAAGGTTTACTCTGTGCAGTTTTACGGCCATAACCGTTCTTTCCTGCATTTTTGTCGGCGTGCTTCTTATGATCATTCCAGAACTTAGGGAGGAAATAAAACACATGATGGCGACGCTTCCTGCATGGGGGATCGCATTCATCTTCATTATCGTCGGTGTACTTTATTATTTCACTATTTTTTGGGGGTTTTCACAAGGTGCCAAAATGCAGGTGAAGGCTCTGGAGAAAAAGGCAGGGCTTTAATTCATGGATGTCGCCGAATTATACAGCCAGATACATGCGCAGATTTTTAACCCGGACCGGATACCGGTGGCGGTGACGGCGCTTCTGATCGTTTCCGTGTTCGGTACGTTTATAGGCCCGCTGGGCGGGAGCGCGAATCCGGTTTTCTGGCGCGCCGTGGATGTGCTGTTCGGCGGCCCGGGCGGACGGCTGGACAAAACGGAGCGGAAGGCGGGCGATCTTGCCACGCGCGGAATGATCATTACGATTGTCGCCATCATCATGGGTTTTCTGCTGGGGCAGTTTTTTCAAACGCTATCCAGGCATTATCCCAACTTTCTTATCGTTGACATTGTTGCCTTGAGCATAATCTTGAGTGCGGGGGCGGGGTGGTATGCCCTGATCCGCCTGTATCGCGCCATCCAGGGGGCGAGTCCCGTAAAGGGGGCTTTTTACGCGCTGGCGACGACGACGCGGAGCAACCTGGCCATCGCCGATGAATTTACCATCACGCGGGTCGGCATCGGCATGGGGGCGAAGCTGTTCGATAAGGCGGTGGTGGGGCCTGTTATCTGGTACCTGATCGCGGGACTTCCGGCGGCGTATCTTTATGCGACATTGGCGGCGCTGGCCTGGCGGTTCGGGAAAGAAGGATTTACGAAAGGATTCGGCGGCCCGGCGCTTCATCTGGAAAAACTGATGGGGTTTGTGCCGAACGTGTTTTCGGGCATGCTGATCGCGCTGGGCGGTCTATTGACGCCCACGGCCGGGATGACACGGTCTTTATTGTCGCTTTTTCCCGCAAAAAAGGGCCGTGCAGCGTATTTTGAAGGTGGAGCGCCGGTCACGGCCATGGCTTATGCTCTGAACGTCAGCCTTGGCGGGGCCAGCCAGGATGTGGACGGATCCGCCATCAAGCGTGGCTGGGCGGGGCCGGAAGGGGCCACCGCCAAGCTGGACGGCAAACACCTGCACCGGGGGCTTTATATTCTTGTTATGGGGCACCTTATTTTCGCGGTCAGCCTGCTGGTTGTCATGGTTCTCCACGGGCGTGGCGTTTTTTCTTAAGGAATGCTTGACTTGGGGCCGCCGGATCGCCTATTGTCCGGCCTGATTTTAAGACTCTGCGCCAAAAAGGAATAAGACAATGAGCCGCAAGTGCATGATTACGGGCAAAATGAGAATGGTCGGCAACAACCGTTCACACGCTGAAAACAAAACAAAACGCACATTCGAAGTGAACGTACAGGACACGACGGTGTACAGCCAGATCCTGAAACGCAAGATCGCTTTGCGTGTGACGGCTTCGGGCCTCCGCACGATGGAGAAGAAAGGCGGCATCGACGCTTTCATCCAATCCACGGCAAAAACCAAACTCGACCCAGCCCTGCGCCCATACAAAGCGCAAATCGAGAAAGCGCTGGAAGCGAAGAAGGCGTAAAGATTTACGCGGAATAAATAATGAATATTGCCCCGCGAAAGCGGGGATTATTTTTTCAGGTAACGGGATGAATGCAATGGAACCAACAACGGTAAAAAAGAAGAAGCGGAAAGCGAAAAACCTTCCGCCGCCGCCATTGCCGGAAACATTCGGACAGAGGATCGAATACCCGAATTTTTCGTTTGAGGTTTTGCATGATGATCCGAAATCCGGCGCGCGGCTGGGGCGGATTACGACACCGCACGGGGTGATCGAGACGCCGAATTACATTTTCTGCGGCACCAAGGCGAGCGTGAAGAATTTATCGCCGTACCAGATGCGTGAAGCGAAGACGGACATCATCCTCGCCAACACATACCACCTTATGATCCAGCCGGGCGCGGACCTGATCGAGAAGGTGGGCGGGCTTCACAAGTTCACCGGATGGAACGGGCCGATGCTCACCGATTCCGGCGGCTTTCAGGTTTTTTCGATGGGGAATGGGTCCTGCGCGGATGAGATCAAGGGACGCAACCGCAACCAGCGCGAAAATCTTTTGAA
>CAUJHN010000128.1 GCA_963204825.1 Pseudomonadota bacterium | reverse complement strand
TTCAAAAGGCCGCGGCGGGAGCTGAAATCTTTTTTGTTGGACTGCATGTGGCCGGACAGATTGTTGATGCGTTCTGTCAGGATGGCAACTTGTACTTCCGGTGAGCCGGTGTCGCCCTTTTTCGTTGCGTTATCAGCAATGACTTGCTGTTTCTTTTCTGGTGCTATCGACATCGTCTATCTCCTTTGTTTAGACATTAAAAATGCGGATCGGATGAAGTTCCGGTCCTTCGATTTCAACAATGGCGATTGCCTTCTTGTCATACGTCGTAAGGGCGGTGACGATGTTCTTGTTTCCCCATTCTATGCCGGCCTGGGTCATACGCTCCAGATCGGGTTTCGAAAGGAAAGAAAGGACATTGCCGTTCTTCAGCCGGGCTGCTTCCTGTTCCCGCAAGGCCAGAACCGGGATGTCGTCCAGGGCGGTCTGTAGGGGAAGCAATACCTGCTCCGGGGTCAGGTTATGCTCTGGATTTTGGAATATGTCCAGAGAAATAGCGTTTTCAAGGGTGAAGGGGCCTACGGAAGCCCGTTCCAGACGCGAAATATAGCCAAAACAGCCCAGTTTCAGGCCCATATCGCGGGCAAGAGAGCGAACATAGGTGCCCTTGCCGCAGACGCAGCGGAAGGCGGTTTCAGCATCAGAGTGGCTAACGATTTCCAGGGTTTCTATATAGACGTGGCGAGGTTTCAGTTCCACCTCTTCGCCATCCCGCGCCAGGTCATAAGCACGGTTGCCGTCCACCTTGATGGCCGAAAACTGCGGTGGGATCTGTTCTATATCGCCCGTGAATGCTGGCAGAATTTTTTCGATGTCGGCGCGGGCAGGGCGCTTATCGGAGGTTGCGATGGCGTGGCCTTCGGCGTCATCCGTGGAACGTTGCTCCCCCCATGTCACGGTGAAGTTATAGGTTTTGATGGAATCCTGAACATAAGGGACGGTCTTCGTCGCTTCGCCGAGCGCGATGGGCAGAATGCCGGAGGCGAGGGGATCCAGTGTTCCCGCATGCCCTGCCTTCTGCGGCTTCAGGGCGCGCTTAACGGCGGCCAGAGCCTGTGTCGATGTCATGCCTACGGGTTTGTTCAAATTGACCCAGCCGTCAATTTTGTTGCCTTTGGGTTTGCGTGCCATTTTGTCCTGCTGTCATTCTGAGCGCAGCGAAGAATCCCATAAGATCCTTCACTTCGTTCAGGATGACAGTTAATCCTTTTCCTGATCCGAGTATTTGATATTGCCGAGGATAGAATCGATGCGCAGAGCGTTGTCGAACGTATCGTCCATGCGGAATTGCAGCTTGGGCGTAAATTTCAATTGCGTCTGGCGGTTGATTTCCTTTTGAAAACTCTGCGCTTCTTCGTTCAGGGCCGGAAGTATTTCTTCCATGTTCTTGCCGCCAAGCGAAATCACATAGGCCGTAGCATGCTTTAAGTCCGGAGAGACGCGCACTTCGGTTACCGTGACGCTGCTGGCGTAATCCATCAGAACAGGATCGTGGAAGTGGCCGCGTGAAAGCGCTGCCGCGATCACTTCCTTGATCTGTTCGCCTACGCGCAGCATGCGTTGCGATGGCTGGCTCGTGGAATTACGCATGACTTAAGCCAGTGTTCTTGCTTCCGAAATCACTTCGAAGCATTCGATGATATCGCCTTCGCGGATGTCTTCGTAGTTTTCGAAGGCCATACCGCATTCCATACCTTCTTTGACTTCTTTGACTTCGTCCTTGAAGCGTTTGAGGGTTTTTAGCGTGCCTTCGTGAATGACCACGTTGTCGCGCAGAAGGCGGACTTTCGCGCCGCGTTTGACCATGCCGATCGTGACCATGCATCCGCCGATTTTTCCGACTTTCGTAATGTTGAAAACCTGGCGGATTTCGGCCTGACCCAGATATTCTTCGCGAAGCGTCGGAGAAAGCATGCCGGACAGAAGCGCCTTCGCATCATCGATAACGTTGTAGATGATGTTGTAGTAGCGGATCTGGACGCCGTCGCGTTCGGCCTGCTGACGCGCCTGCGCATTGGCACGGACGTTAAAGCCTATGACCATGGCGTTCGACGCCTTGGCCAACGTGATGTCGGATTCCGTAATCGCGCCGACACCGGAGTGAAGCACCTGGATGCCGATTTCGTTGCTTTCTTCCGTCAGCTTGCTTAAGGAGCCGATAATGGCTTCCACGGAACCGTGCACGTCGCCTTTGATAAGAACGGGAAGAATTTTCTTCTCTCCGGCCACTTTTGCGGCGGCAAGAATGTCTTCGAAGGTTTTGCCCTGGCGGTTTGTCGACATGGCGGCAGAAGCCCGCTCGCGTTTTTTACGCGCACGGTATTCGGCAACTTCGCGGGCTTTCGCTTCGCTTTCGACAACGTTCAGGATGTCGCCTGCATCAGGCGTGCCCTGCAAGCCCAGAACTTCCACGGGTTGCCCAGGAACAGCTTCCTGCAATTGCTGGCGGTGGTCGTTATAGAGCGCGCGCACGCGTCCCCATTCCGAGCCGACAACAAAGACGTCACCCTGTTTAAGGGTTCCTTTTTGAACCAGGATCGTGGCAACGGAACCGCGTCCCACTTCCATTTTGGATTCAACAACGGCGCCAATAGCAGGACGCTTTGGATTGACCTTGAGTTCTAGCACTTCGGCCTGTAGCAGAATGGCTTCTTCAAGTTTATCCAGGTTGATTTTTTTCTTCGCGGAAATTTCCACCATCATCGTATCTCCGCCCAGGGATTCCAAGACAACTTCGTGGGTCAGGAGGTCGTTGATGACTTTCTGAACATTGGCATCCGGCAGATCGATTTTGTTGACCGCGACGATCATCGGAACCTTCGCGGCCTTGGCGTGGTTAATCGCCTCGATTGTCTGCGGCATGATGGAATCGTTTGCGGCAACAACCAGGACAACGATATCCGTTACGTTGGCGCCGCGCGCACGCATTTCAGTAAAGGCGGCGTGGCCCGGCGTATCAAGGAAGGTGATTTTCGCGCCGGAGGCGAGTTGTACCTGATAGGCGCCAATATGCTGGGTGATGCCGCCAGCTTCGCCGGAAACAACATCCGTGGAGCGCAAAGCATCCAAAAGCGACGTCTTCCCGTGATCGACGTGCCCCATGATGGTGACAACCGGCGGACGGGAGACCATATCTTCCGCTTTGTCTTCATAGCCGGCCAGGTTGGTTTCTACATCGGATTCAGTAACCCGTTTTACCGTATGCCCCATATCGGTGGCGATGATTTCGGCTGTGTCCGCGTCTATCGACTGGTTGATGGTTGCCATGACGCCCATTTTCATAAGCGCCTTGATAACGTCCGCCCCGCGTTCAGCCATGCGGTTTGCAAGCTCTTGAACGGTTATGACTTCAGGGATAACAACTTCACGGAAAAGCTTTTGCACGGGCTCTTTCGGGCCCATGGCCATTTTACGCGCCTTTTCACGCGCGCGTTTAACGGAAGCAAGGGAGCGTCCGCCGTCACGTTCCTGGTCAGCCGCCAGCACTTTGGACACGGTAAGCTTTCCGCTCATCCATTTGTTTTCTTCTCCGCCGCGGGCGTTGCGCGGAGAGTTGCGGCGCAGCCGTTCGCGCATCGTTTCTTCTTCGCCGCCGTCTCTGGATGGGGGGCGGGGGGTGTACGGGGTGGCGGGAGTGGATGGAGCGGTGAATGAACGGACCTGATCTTGACGTTGACGGTCGACTTCCTGCTGGCGTGCCTTTTCTTCTGCTTCAATACGCTCTAGCTCTTCCAGCTCTTTGCGGCGCAGGTCATCCGCATCGGGTTTCGCGTTTGCGTCTTTTTCAGGCGCTTTATTGACCGCAAAGCCGATTCCTTCATCGTTCTTAGGGCGTTCTTTCTTCGGTTGAGCCAGCGCTTCCCGCAAGGCTTTTGCCCGCGCGTCGCGTTCCTCAGACGTCAGATTGTGAAGATCCTGAGAAAAGCCAGCATCCCCACCGCCAGATTGGGGGATATTATCTTCAGGACGCCCTGTACGGCGGCGTTTGACTTCCACAACAGTTCCACGTCCGCCGCCAGACATGTTCTGGCGTGCCTGTGCGCCCGCATTGCCTTTAAGGCTCAGCGTGCCACCTGGTTTCGCACCAAGGGTCAGGGGTTTTTTTTCTTTTTCGTCTTTGCTTTCGCTCATTACTTTACTGTCTTTCATAATTGCATTCTGTCATCCTGAGGGCGCAGCCCGAAGGATCTCTATATATCCAAGAATGAGATCCTTCGCTAACGCTCAGGATGACATTATCGGGCAGGCTCATCAGCCATTGGCTGCGGCGGCCTCCGTTTCGTTGGCAAACCAGCTTTCACGCGCTTTCATGATGAGCCCTTCCGCTGTTTTGCGCGTCATGGAATCTTCACCAAGAATTTCCACAAGCTCATCTGTCGCCAGATCTGCGAAGTCATCTTTTGATTTAACGCCAGATTCTCCAAGCTTGATAATCTGTTGCGGGGAAAGGCCATCCATGGACAAAAGATCATCCTGAATGCCAAGCTTTTTGCTTTGTTCCTGCAGCTGTTTTTGTTGTTCTTCCAGCCAGCTTTGGGCGCGGTTGATCAATTCAGCGCCAACATCTTCGTCAAATCCCTGGATTTGCATCATCTCATCGACGGACGTATCCGCGATTTCTTCAATGGTCGCGAAACCTTCGGCCACGAGAAGCTGCGCGATGACTTCATCAACGTCCAGCGCGCCGATAAAGAGCGCGGAGCGGACTTTGAATTCTTCGGCGCGGCGCGCGGATTCTTCTGCTTCCGTCATGATGTCGATATCCCAGCCGCACAGCATGGAGGCGAGGCGTACGTTTTGACCGCGACGGCCGATGGCAAGGGAGAGCTGTTCTTCGGGAACAACGACATCCATACGTTTTTTGTCTTCATCGAGAACGACTTTCGCAACGGCTGCTGGCTGCAGGGCGTTGACGATAAATGTCGCGATATCGGACGACCATGGAACGATATCGATTTTTTCGCCCTGGAGTTCGCCGACAACCGCCTGAACGCGCGATCCACGCATACCGACGCAAGCACCGACAGGGTCAATGGAAGAATCGCGGGATACGACCGCGATTTTCGCGCGGGAACCAGGATCACGGGCAACCGCCTTGATTTCGATGATGCCGTCGTAAATTTCCGGCACTTCCTGTTTGAACAGGGCCGCCATGAATTGCGGGTGGGAGCGGGACAGGAAGATCTGCGGACCGCGCTGTTCCTGACGTACATCATAAATGTACGCACGGACGCGGTCACCAACTTTCAGATTTTCGCGTGGCAGAGATTCATCGCGCCGCAGGAGGCCTTCGCCTTTGCCGCCGATATCGACATAGGTGTTGCCGTATTCAGCGCGTTTTACAACGCCGTTGATAACTTCGCCGACGCGGTCTTTGAATTCATGGAACTGCTTTTCGCGTTCGGCTTCACGGACTTTTTGAACGATAACCTGTTTTGCTGTCTGTGCAGCAATACGTCCGAAATCAAGCGGCGGCAGGTCATCGATTAGGAATTCGCCAAGAACGGCATCTTTTTTGATGCGTTTCGCCTGTGCAGGCGTCAGCTGGCGCACTTCGTCTTCCACGGTTTCGACAACTTCGCGGTAGCGTTTCAGATCAATGAGGCCGGTTTTGCGGTCAATATGCGCGCGGATATCATGGTCGTGCCCGTATTTTGCGCGGGCGGCCTTTTGAATGGCTTCTTCCATCGCTTCCAGAACGATGTTCCGGTCGATATTCTTTTCACGAGCAACAGCTTCCGATACTTGCAGCAGTTCCATTGTCTTGTTTCCTTTTTACCTTTCGAGCAGTTTATATAGTTGTTTCTTTTAAAATTTCACGGTCCATCCGTGTCGCTTTAATCAATTCGTCTGTCAGAACGAGCCGGGCCTTTTTCATGGCGGCGATTTCCAGCCTGTGTTCCCCCTTGTCGACGAGCAAGGTTACAAATCCGTCTTTTTCCCCGACAATCACGCCGCGAAAGCGCCTTTGCCCGTCCACGACATCGTCCAGTTCCACTTTTGCCTCATATCCCGCGTATTTCGCGAAATCTTCGGCCGTGATCAGGGGGCGGTCGATCCCGGGAGAGCTGACTTCCAGCGTGTACGCGCCGGGAATCGGGTCTTCCACTTCGAGGAGGGGGGAAAGCGTTCTGGCGATTTTGGTGCAATCGTCCAGGCTCAAATTTCCCGTCCTTGGGTCTTCCACAAGGATTTGAAGGACGCCGCTTTTGAATTCCAGCATGACCAGGCGGAAGCCAAAATCCTGAATAACAGGTTCGGCTATCTTGATCAGTTTGTGTTCCAGCGGTGTGTTCTTCATATCCAAAACTTACTTAAGTCCCTGATTTGGTAACAAAAAAGGCGGGGTTCTTTCGAAGCCCACCAATCATAACGATCAGGATTTGGTACTTGTATACGCCTGCGGGAGGATCGTTTCAAGCGTTTTTTATAATGGCTCCCACATAACCGCAGTGTCCGGTTTGTCTTTAAATACTATTGCGTCTGCGTATAGGGTGCATGCTCTGCCCCCGACCCAGCATTCGATGGGCTTACTTGGGGTGGGTGGGTGGCCACTTGATTCCGCCATCTCCCTGATTTTTCTAAAGCTTACGCTTGCTCCCCGGAGCAGATGAACGCCCTCGAATGACGTGTCTGGATTTGTAACAAGCAACGGTATTCCAAAGCGGGAGTTTGCGATTTTTAAGAGTGTTGTAAGGTGGCCCATAGCTGTGTTCCTTGTAGCAATCTCGCATTATCTGACACAAGTAAAATCTTATGTCAATAATGAGGATTTCTTAAACAACAAGTAGCTTTGCCTTCGGCCGGCCTTTTCGCCTTTGGCCGCATAACGGGTGGTGATATGCCAGCCTTCGGGCATAGTCTGCCAGTCTTTGGCATTTTTAGCCTGCCATTCGAAGCCGCCGTGATTCATGGTTTCGGTGACCATCCATTCGGCGAGGTCGTCCACATCGGTCGCCATGATGAAATCGCCGCCGGGTTTAAGGATGCGGTGATATTCGATGAGCGTTTCGGCGCGGACGATGCGGCGTTTGTGGTGTTTCTTTTTGGGCCATGGATCAGGATTAAGGATATAGATGGCCGACAGGCTTTCGGACTTTATCGAGCGGCAGAGCATGACGGCGTCATCCATCCAGACGCGGATATTGTCGTGGTTCATGTCTTTGATGCTTTTAAGGAAGGCGGACATGCCGTTGATGAACGGTTCCGCGCCGATATAAGTGCGGTCGGGCCGCGCTTCCATCATGGCCTTCAAATGTTCGCCGTTGCCGAAACCGATCTCAAGGACGCAATCCTTATCGTTCTTAAAGAGAACGGAGGGGACGAGTGATCCGTACTGCTTTAAATCCTCTTCGCGCAAGGTGAGAACGGGCAGGAGGTTTTCAATGGCATCCTGCCTTTGTCCATGTAAAGGACGACCAAGGCGGCGTCCGAAGACGCGCCGCCTGGCTGATTCACTAAATGCTGGTGGTACTTTGCCCATGGAGGGCCTTGTAGATTATCCCAGGATATCCTGCAACGGTTTTACGAGATCCAGCTTTTCCCATGAGAATCCGCCGTCTGCCTCTGGCTTGCGGCCAAAGTGACCGTAGGAGGCCGTGCGGCCGTATATAGGGCGGTTCAGCTTCAGATGCTCGCGGATACCGCGCGGCGAAAGGTTAATGACCTTATTGATAGCTGCCGCAATTGCGTTTTCATCCACCGTCCCCGTGTTGTGCGTATTCACGTACAGGGAAATAGGCTTCGATACGCCAATCGCGTAAGAAAGTTGCAGCGTGCATTTTTCGGCATAACCGGCAGCGACAATGTTTTTTGCGACATAGCGCGCCGCATAAGCCGCGGAACGGTCAACTTTCGTCGGATCTTTGCCAGAGAAGGCGCCGCCGCCGTGCGGGGCGGAGCCGCCGTATGTGTCGACGATGATTTTACGTCCCGTTAAACCGGAATCTCCAACCGGTCCGCCGATAACAAAGCGTCCCGTCGGGTTGATGTAAAGTTCATCCGGCGCAGGCATCCAGCCTGGGGGCAGAACCTTCATAATGTAAGGCAGTACCATGTCACGAACGTCTTTTTGATTTACGTCTTCGGAGTGCTGCGTTGATAAAACGACAGATGTCGCACGGACAGGTTTGCCGTTCACGTATTCCAAAGAGACTTGTGACTTTGCATCGGGGCCTAGTTTGTTCAGAACGCCTTTGTGACGGTCTTCGGCGAGAAGGCGCAGAATTTCATGGGAATAGTGCAGGGCCGCAGGCATTAATTCTTCGGTTTCCGTGCAGGCATAACCGAACATGATCCCCTGATCGCCGGCGCCTTCGTCTTTGTCGGTTCCGGCATCGACACCCATGGCAATATCCGCAGACTGCGCGTGGATACGGCAATCAATCTGTGCCGTCTTCCAGTGAAAATCTTCTTGCTCATAACCAACTTTTTTGATGGTTTCGCGCGCAACCTGTTCGATCTGCTCTTTCGAAATATCCTTCGCGCAACGCACTTCGCCTATCAGGCCGACGTAATTTGTTGTGGCAACCGTTTCTATCGCCGTGCGGGCATATGGATCTGCCGCAAGAAATGTATCGACAAGGGCGTCAGAAATTTGATCACATAATTTGTCAGGATGCCCTTCGGACACGGATTCGCTGGTAAAAATATAATTGCTCAAAGCGGGCTCGCTTATTGGTTTGAGGGCTGATTTCATGAAACTTCCTATTCAACGTATAATTTATCAATATTACACGCTAACCCCAAGAAATGGGTCTGACAAGACTTACTCTTCCTGATTCCTCAGGTTTTCGGCCATACTTTTGACTAGTTTGAAAAGATCCTTGCGCAGCTTGGGATTTTCAATGGAATAGTAGACGCGGATCAATTCCAGCGTTTCCTTGCGCTTCATGACATCGTCCTGACCTTCGAAGGCAGCCTGTTCGTTTTCGCTTAACCCATAAGCGTGGGGTGGGTTGTCCGATAAGCCATAATTGTCGAAAAAGAAGCTTACGGGTATTTCTAGAACTTTACTGAATTCATACAGGCGCGAAGCACTCACTCTGTTTGCGCCATTTTCATATTTCTGAATTTGTTGAAAGGTGATGCCAACCTGTTCGGCCAGCCGCTCCTGACTGAGGCCCATGAGGGCGCGGCGTTGCCGCAGCTGAGTCCCCACATGCCTATCAATGGAGTTTGCGTGCCCTTTCTTTTTTATAGAAGTTTGGGCAGACGCTGCTTTCGGTTTAGACAACATTTATTCCCCCGGTACCAATTGGACTTATTAAACTCTTCGGCTTTTGCCGTGCGTGAATCTTCATGATTAGGGGTAGGGTACCAATGCGTACTTTGGTATGCAAGCATAGTTTGCACGCACTATACCTTTGTGTAGGTCATTTTCTGGATGGAAGATGCCTGAGCATCACGTAGAAAGCGAGTGCGCAAAGTAACCACTGAAACGCGCCGGGCCAATAGGGGCTTCGATAAGGTAGAGGTTTCGGAAGACTTGTGACGAGGGCCGCTTCCTGGAAAATATCTGCTTGTTCTAATACACGACCATATGGATCGATAACACCGGAGATACCCGTGTTGGCGGAACGGACAACGGGCAGGCCTTCTTCGATGGCGCGAAGCCTGGTCTGCGCAAAATGCTGATGTGGTCCTGCGCTGTCGCCGTACCAGCCGTCGTTGGTCACATTGACAATCCAGAACGGACGTTCACCCGTCTTTTTTGTCACGACGTCAGGGAAGATGACTTCATAGCAGATAAGCGGGCTGAAAGGAGGCATGTTTGCATGAGAAAGCGTGGCGGGGCCTTTGCCTCGCTCAAAACCCTTAAAGGCAGCCACAGGTTTTAAAGGTATCCATTTCTGCAGCGGAATAAATTCGCCAAACGGCACAAGGTGATATTTGCTGTACAGCGCCAATACATTCATGGATTTGTCCATAACGGCGACGCTGTTGGAATAATGGGCATCCCCGCCTTCGGCTGTGCGGCGTAAAATCCCTGTGATGAGATACGTGTTGCTGTGCTTGTATGATTTCAATAGCGACTGTATCGCGTCCATATTGGATGTAAGGGAGTAAATCTGCGGCGAGATCGCTGTTTCCGGCCAGATGAAATAGATATTTCGGGGGCTGTCTTTATCGAAGCGGCCTGCGCGGGAAATGCTAAGCAGCTTTTCAAAATTTTCCTGTATGGCCACGGGGTCCCATTTCATGTCCTGCGGGATGTTGGGTTGAACCACCACGAGGGCGTTGTTTTCATCGAGCACGGATTTATTGTTATTCAGACGGGCGGATCCTGCCAAAAACACGGCGGCGATGGTCAGCGCCGCAATCGCCGCGGCGATGATTTTGTTTTTAAGAGGCGCTCTGCAAATCGCCAGATATCCGGCCAGAGCCGCCCAGAACACCGAAACAAGCGTCATGCCATAGGCGCCGGTGTAATAAGCCATCTGCGCCATGGGCAAATGGTCCGCCCATACATAGCCGTACAGGTTCCATGGAAATCCCGTAAAGGCATTGCCGCGCGCCCATTCGGAAAAGGTCAGAAAAAAAACGAATGCGAGGAAACCTTTGACTTTGTCAGGCGGCGCTGTCATTCGCGCCACGCCGAGATACGTTCCCGTAAAAAGCCCCAGCAGCGTAGGGAGCCCGATCACGGAAATGGGCCAGACCCAGCGGAATTCATTTCCATCCACCAGGAGCGCGTTGCCAATCCACCACAGGCCGGTAACAAAATAGCCCAGGGCGAAGAAAAATCCGGCCATGAAAGCCTGTCCCGCCGTATCCGTTTTGCTATAGAGCCAATATAAGGCGGACAGTCCTACAAAGAGACACGGCCAAAACGAGACGGAGGGCATGGCAAAAGCGGCAATCCAGCCCGCCAAAACACAGGCGCCGGCAAATAGCATTTTTTTTAAAGGCGATGTCATCGCGCCGGACTATAAAGCATGAATGCGGCGCTTGAAAGGGCTGTTAGACTTCGTCGTTGGCAGGCTTTTGGGGAATGTTTTTAAGGCGAAGGCGGGATACCTTCCGCGGGGTCGCTTCCAGGATTTCAAGCGTCATACCCGAAGAGTGCGTCAAAATTTCCCCACGCTTGGGAATTTTGCCGGCGAGTGCGTAGGCCAGGCCGCCCAGGGTTCCGATCTCTTCGCGTTCGTCCGCTTCTAAAAAACTGCCGTAGCGTTCTTCAAATTCTTCTATATCCATGCGTGCATCCGCGATAACCGTGCCGTCTGCCTTTTCGATTATGGCGGGCTGGTCTTCATTGTCGAATTCATCCTGTACGTCGCCGACGATCGCTTCGATGACATCATTCAATGTAACAACGCCGTCTATTCCCCCGTGTTCATCGACCACAAGCGCCATATGTTTTTTGTCTTCGCGCATCATCATGAACAGATCCATCAAGGGGCGGCCCGGCGACACAATCATCGGTTCGCGCATAATATTCGGCAGATGCAGGGGCTTTTCATCCAGAAGCGTGCGCAGGATGTCTTTGATATGGATTGTGCCCACTATAGTGTCCAGCGTGCCGCGATAGACGGGCAGACGGCTGAACTGTTTTTCATGGAACATGGCCCGTATGTCTTCCAACGTGGCATCTTCGGAAATGCCGATTATATCCGCGCGCGGTATCATAATATCCGCGACGCGCAGGCCCTGCGTCTTAATAATATTGGAGATGAATTCTTTTTGATTGTCGACGGCGTCATTGTCCAGATTGGATTCTTTCAGGTCCTCAATGAAGTCATCGAGCGCTTCTTGAATAATTACATTGGCGTTGGTTTTTCCGCGAATAAGGTTTTTAAACCAGGATGCGGGGCCTTTTGAACGCGGCTCCGCAGGGGATGCGCTCTCGCTGTCGTTGTTGGGATTGTTCGCCATATTAAGCATTGCCTGCTGATTATGCCATGGATGGCTTGTCCATGTAAGGATTTTGAATATTCATTTTCTCCAAAATCCTTATTTCAAGCGTCTCCATAATGGTGGCTTCGTGTTCTTCAATATGGTCGTATCCCAATAAGTGCAGGGTTCCATGGACGACCATGTGCACGAAATGGTCTTTGAAGAACTTGTCCTGTTCCTTGGCTTCGCGGTCGATCGTCTGGAAGGCGAGGATGATATCGCCGATATGGACGGGGCCTTCCTTCGGTATCGGGTCGTCCGAATCAAGGTTGGCGAAGCTTAGAACATTCGTCGGCTTGTCCTTGTTTCTGTATTCGCGGTTCAAGACCTGCGCCAGATCATCATTGGCAAGGACAATGGAAGCTTCTATCTGCCGCGCGCGCACAACGTCCGGCAGGACGGCCATTTTAAGCGTATTTTCCATCGCCTTCTTTGCGACGTCTTCAAGGTCCAGATAGGAGGTTATCCATTCTGGTTCCGAAACCGTCACATCGATGATGGGGTCTTTATGATTTTCGTTTATCAAAGTCATCGTAGGCCGAAATGATTTTGCCGACGAGCTTGTGTCTGACAACATCGCTTTTGTCGAAATGGATAAAGGCCACTTCGGGAACGTTTTTCAGGATTTCAATCGCCTGCGTCAACCCTGATGTCGTGCCATGCGGCAGATCGGTCTGGGTCGGGTCGCCGTTGATGACCATATGCGCGCCTTGCCCCATACGGGTTAAGAACATTTTCATCTGCATGGCCGTCGTGTTCTGCGCCTCGTCCAGAACCACAAACGCATTCTTCAAGGTGCGGCCACGCATGAAGGCGAGTGGGGCTATTTCAATATCGCCGGACGCCATTTTCTTTTGCACGGTTTCGCCGGGCAT
>CAUJHN010000127.1 GCA_963204825.1 Pseudomonadota bacterium | reverse complement strand
CCAGGCGAAATGGATGGCGTTCCGGGCCTGAACGGTTTTAACGGCATACGTCCCGGCGAAACTTTCACTTATCGCTTTAAGCTGCGGCAGACCGGTACCTATTGGTATCACGCGCATTCCGGCGGACAGGAACAGGATGGGCTTTACGGCCCCCTGATCGTTGATCCGGTGGGGAAAGACCCAATTCGCACCGACCGTGATTATGTTGTGGTGTTGTCAGATTTTACGCCGGAAGATTCTGGCGACATTCTGGGCAACCTTAAAATGTCGTCGGATTATTATGCCAACGCCCGCCTGACGGTCGGGGACTTCTTCATGGGTGTTGAAAAGCGCGGATTTTCCAAAGCGTGGAGGGACGCCAAGGACTGGGGCAAGATGCGCATGATGCGCACCGATCTTGCCGATGTGACGGGTTACACCTTTCTCATCAACGGCAAATCACCCGATCAGAATTGGACGGGCATTTTCAAGCCGGGAGAACGGGTGCGCCTGCGCTTTATTAACGCTTCCGCTATGTCATTCTTCGATGTGCGCATCCCCGAGTTGAAAATGAATGTAGTGCAGTCGGATGGACAGAATATCGAACCTCTCAAGGTTGATGAATTCCGCTTCGCGCCTGCTGAAACATACGACGTGGTCGTCACGCCCAAAGACGACAAGGTTTACACGGTCGTAGCAGAACCGATTGATCGTTCGGGCTTTGCGCTGGGCACACTTGCTCCGCGCGAAGGTATGAAGGGAGACACTCCTGAACAACGCCCGCGGGCCTTGCTAACCATGGGCGACATGCCAATGGACGGCATGGAAGATATGGTTATGACGCCCGAGGATATGATCAGCGGTTGGAAAAAAGCGGGGACACCACCGGGCCAGAAGATGCTCGATTATGCCGAGCTTCGTTATGCAGGTATTCAAAAGGATACCCGTGAACCAGAGCGCACGATCGATGTGCGTCTCGGCGGCAATATGGAGCGATATATCTGGACGCTCAACGGCAAGAAGTTTTCAGACAATCCGGACCCGATACGCCTGAAATACGGGGAGCGTGTGCGGCTCAACTTTACGAACGAGACCATGATGGCGCATCCGATGCACCTGCACGGCATGTTCGTACAGCTGGAGAACGGTCAGCCTGCCGAGAAACTGCCCAACAAGCATACGGTCATCGTGCCGCCGGGCCAGTCATACTCCGTTTTGTTGACAGCCGATGAAGTAGGCGAGTGGGCGTTTCACTGCCATCTCCTCTATCATATGGCGTCCGGGATGATGACCAAGGTCGTTGTTGCAAAACTCGATGCAAAAGATATTCCCCAAAACATAACCAAAGAAAGCAACGAAGGGGCAAGACATGCGCACCACTAAAACACTTGTATTTGCAATGGCTGCAATGCTGTCATTTATATCTCACGGCCTTGCGGAAGAAATGACTGGGCATGGCGTGCATGATATGTCGGCAGAACATGGCGGCCAAATATTTCATATGTTTCGTCTCGAAACGGACTATGGAACCACGAAGGATGCCGGTATTGCGTCCTGGGATTTGGACGGGTGGGCCGGAACCGATGATAACAAACTATGGTTCAGAAGCGAAGGCGAACATAAGGACGGCACACTGGAAGACGCAGAATTCTGGGCAATGTACAGCCGGAATGTCGCAACGTTCTGGGATACGCAGATCGGGGTTCGTTACGATGTGCAACCGACCTCGACCGCTTATGCCGTCATCGGCGTTAACGGACTTGCGCCATATTGGTTTGAAACAGAAGCGCATCTGTTCGTAAGCGATGAGGGTGATGTCAGCGCAAGGGTACGGGAGGAGAACGACTTCCTCCTGACGCAAAAGCTGATCCTTCAACCTTATGCTGAAATCAACATATCCGCGCAGGATGTGGGAGAACAGGACATCGGTGCAGGACTAACGGACGGACGAATCGGCCTCCAGACCCGCTATGAGTTCACCCGCAAATTCGCGCCCTATGTAGATATCCATTATAGCCGAAAATTCGGTGAAACTTCATCCATCGCCAAAAATAACGGCGAGGACTATGACGAACTCGTCGGCGCGATCGGCTTGCGCCTGATGTTTTAAATTTCATGCAAACAAAGGAGAAAACCATGAAAAAATTTATGTTAGCAACCGCCTTGGTACTGCTGGCGAGCCCCGCCTTCGCCAAAGATTATACGATCAAGGAAGTCAGCGATCCTGCGGGCGATAAGCCATATTACTTTGACCCAGACACATTGACAATCCAACCAGGTGACACGGTTTCGTTCATCAATGCGCAGGAAGACATGCATGACGTTATGTTTGTCGAAGTACCGAAGGGCGTTGATGAAATGATCATGAGCCCCATGCACGAAAAGGAAGGTGACAAGTTTTCCTATACCTTCACCGTACCGGGTACGTATAAATTTCACTGTCATCCGCATGAAAAACTGGGCATGAAAGGCACCCTGATAGTAGGACAGGCGTCAAAATCAGGCGAAACTGTTATGATGGGTCACCATAAAATGGGAATGATGCATGACAATGCCATGAAAACTGGCGAGCATAACGCTTCTGCTCATCAAAAGGGGACTGCCGTTGCGAACGAGGTGCTTGCAACGGGAAAGGTCAACATCGTTGATATTAGTGCGAGAACGGTCAATATTACCCACGATCCTATCAAAGCGCTTGGCTGGCCGAAAATGAAAATGGAGTTTCAGGTTGCAAAAGGTGTTGATCTTTCGAACATTAAGGCAGGAGATGTTGTCAAATTTTCGCTAAAAGCCGAAGGCGAAGACAACTATGTCGTCGTTAAAATTCAACAAGCAAACTAAAGAGTAGTGATCTTTTATTTTCAAATAACATAAAGGAAAGTCCCATGAAACTTAAAAGCTATTCATATCGCTCAATTGGCATCGTAATGCTTATCCTGTGTTCATTGACGCTCGCGGCCTGTACGACAAATACGCCACCTTCGGCAGCAAAGCATGAAATGTCCTGTTCATGTTGTAAGGATAAGAAAATGAGTGGTGAGTGTGGCTGTAAGGTAATGAAAGACTGCCCTTGTTGTGGCGGTGGCATGTCCACGGAAGGGAAACAAAGCATGACTTGCATGCCAAAACATTAAATCAGACGAACCCTGCGATGCTATTCGCAGGGTTTTTTCTGTGGCACACTCGGATACAAAAGTGGGCATAACTCGACAACACATCACAAAACAAAAATCTTGCTACCGCCTTGAATCCATTGCTATGGTGAATTGTAGTTTGTTGTGGAATTTTTTTTATAGAGATTCTCCAAAACCGCAGGCCGCAGGTTTGAGCCCTGCTGCCCCTGCCAGTTTCCCAAATATACATTATATGAGGCAATTTTGAACTTTTCCATTGGTACCGTCAAAATAGATGCGCCTGTGTTCCTTGCGCCTATGACGGGCGTGACGGACCTGCCGTTTCGCCGCCTGGTCAAACGCTATGGCGCCGGTCTGGTTTTTTCTGAAATGATCGCGAGCCGCCCCATGCTGGAGCAATACCGGCGGGAAAAGATTCCCTCCTCTACGAACTATGCCGAAGAGTTTCCCATGGCCGTGCAGCTTGCGGGGTGCGAACCGGAAATCGTGGCCGAAGCGGCAAAAGTGAATGAAGCGCGCGGCGCCGCGATCATCGATCTGAACTTCGGTTGTCCCGTCAAAAAGGTCGTCAATAATTTTGCGGGTTCCGCCTTAATGAAGGATGAAAAATTATCCGCGCAGATTATGGAAGCGGCAGTGAAGGCGGTGCGTGTTCCCGTCACCGTAAAAATGCGGCTTGGCTGGGATGAGCAGAGCGTGAATGCGCCGCGGCTTGCCCGGATTGCGCAGGACGTCGGCATCAAAATGATTACGGTTCATGGGCGTACGCGCAATCAGCTATATAATGGTAATGCCGATTGGCAGGCCGTGCGTAAGGTGAAAGAAGCTGTCTCTGTTCCCGTTGTCGTGAATGGAGATATTTTATGTGCAGGCAGTGCGCGGCAAGCGATGGAAGAATCCGGCGCAGACGGAGTGATGATCGGCCGCGGCAGTTATGGCCGGCCATGGGTTGTCCGGCAAATCATAGATTACTTTGAAACGGGAACGCCAGGAAGGGAGCCGCCGCTTGCAGAAATATCTGCGCTGGTTTTGGAGCATTACGATGCCATGATCGACCATTATGGTGTCTACGGGGGCGTTGGGATCGCCCGGAAGCATATTGGATGGTATTGCAAGGATATGCCGGGATCGGACGCATTGCGCGGAAAGATCAATGCGCTGTCTGACCCCGATGAAGTTAAGGGCGTTTTGGAAACTTATTTTCAGGGACTTCTTCATTAGGAACTCCACCCCGCTTCCAATCATTATATATGTCATGGAAGATTTCGTTATTCTTATCAATAAATCGAGTGGAACTGTTTTACGACTGGGCGAAGATAAAGTCACCGCCATGATTAAAGAGCGTATGGGGAACCGCGTTGTGGCCCTCGAGTTGCTCGAAACGAAAGATATTATATCCTCTCTTCAGAAGCTCGCGAAGAAAAGACTCGCCGGTGTATTGATCGGCGGCGGCGACGGCACGGCCGTCTGCGCGGCAGAAATTTTGGGTCCTGCGAAAGTGCCTTTTGCGGTACTCCCGCTTGGAACCATGAATTTGCTGGCGCAGGATTTGGGATCTGCGGCGACATTCGAGCAAACTATCGAACGTTTCGATAAGCTTGTCCATGACCAGATCGACGTGGGAGTCGTGAATGAGCGCATTTTTCTCTGCAGCGCCGTGGTCGGGTTCATTCCTGAAAGCGCCATCGTCAGGGAGGAATTGCGCGAAGCCGCCAGTATTGAAACGCTGGCGCGGTTTGTCGATACAATTCGCCGGGGCATGGAAGGAAATATTAAGCAAAGGCTTTATTTGAAATCCAGGCCGCAAGATAAGGCGTTTCCTCTGGAAACAACATCCCTTATCATAAGCAATAACTCTTTTGTTAAAAACCCCAATACAGGCGCACAAAGATTTATGCGTGAAACATTGAATGATGGAAAATTGGCCGTCTATTCCGCGTCGCCGCGTGATATTATGGACGGACTCAAAATCGCGCTCAGCCTCTGGCAGGGCGACTGGCAGGATCATGAAAGCATTATGGCGTTTGAAACATCGCAATTAATTGTTGAAACGGATGAAAACAAGATACTTGTCTCTTTGGATGGGGAACCCTTGGAAATGGAAGGGCCGCTGCATTTTTCCGTTACGCCCAAAAGCCTGAATGTCTTTCGCATGGAACTTGCCCAATGAGCATTATTCTGCACGCTTCAGATCTGCATTTCGGCAAGGTCGATCCCATAATCGTGGAATCTTTTTACGCGGAAATAGAACGGCAAAAGCCGGATACTGTGGTTCTGAGCGGCGATTTTACGCAAGTGGGCAGCATTGCCGAATTCAAACAGGCCCAGGATTTTATTGATCGCATATCTGCGCCCGTCGTAACTGTTCCTGGAAATCATGACATCCCCCGGTTCGATGTGTGGGAACGGTTTTCGGATCCTCTTAAAAGATATCGAAAATACATCTCGCCTTTATCCGATACCATATATGAAGACGATTATTGCGTTATTATCGGAATTAATACGGCGCGCCCTGCCGTTCCGCACTGGAACTGGGCGAACGGTATGGTCTCAAGGGAGCAAGTGGAGTTCGTTCTGCGCCATTTTCGGGCCGTACCGCATGATAAGGCGCGGCTCTTTGTCTGTCATCATCCGCTGGTAAATGTAAAGGGAGCGCCGATAGATACCGTGGTCTGGGGTTCCATGGATTTGATGGCGGTACTGGAAGATCAGATGGTGGATGTCGTCCTGACGGGCCATATCCACCATGCTTCCATAGTGGCGCAGGGGGAAAGCCGGGGGCCGGTGATGGTGGGGTCCGCATCCGCCACATCGACCCGTCTGCGCAATCAGGGAAATGGTTACAATATTCTCCGCCTGGCCCCGCGGCAGATAGATATAGAGCTTATCCATTGGTCGGAAGGCAGTCATGTGGTTTTTGAATCCCTGACCATACCCAGAAAGATCAATTTTTAGATATTTTTAAGAAAGTTAAAATGTTAATGTTAATCAATACGATAATATGGGCTTTTGCAAATGGGGTTAATTAGCCGATATTATTATTAGGAGTACTGGAAGGTTTTTTTAACCAAAGGACCTTAATCTGGTAGTCGGGATAAACTCTATTAGGAAATATAGGTCGGGGTTACAGTCATGACGAGAGAATGCAAACAGGAATGTCGCGGTTTCACATTAATAGAGCTGGCGATTTCAGTAATGATTGTCGGCCTTTTGCTGGCAGGAGCGGCCGGCGCGTATACGACCTATATGCAAAAGCAACAGGTAACGCGGACGCAGGAAAACATCAACGCGGTCAATGATGCGATTGCGGCTTTCCAGCAAGAAAACGGATTTTTACCCTGTCCTGCAGATCCGGCAGATGTTTCTGCGGCGTCTGACGCAAACCCGGCGGTTAGATCTTGTTCTGCAGCGGCTCCTCCGCCACCGGCGAGTGTTACCGTGGCAGATTTAAACCCTGTGGTGCCTGATGGCTTTGGTAACAATTTGCGAGTAAGAATAGGCGTTGTGCCTGTCACGGTACGTGATAGTACAGGCAATGTACGCCAGTTGATACCCGGTGAGAAAGCCGTGGATGGCTGGAATAACCGTATCGCTTATGCCGTGGTTGAACAATCTGCTGACCCTGCAAGAGCAGGAGCGGTAGCTGTGAGTAGCGGGCTGAAGCTGAATGATTCAACGGGTGCGGCGATAGATACAAGCGCAAAATATGTGGTGTTAAGCCGCGGTCAGGACGGTGTAGGGGCCTATACAACCTCGGGCGCATTGCGCCGCGCGTGCGGTGTAGGCAGTGCCGATGACGAGAACTGCGATGCGAACGATACTTTCCGCAGCATTGGTCTCGGCGGAACACGCAGCACTTCAGATGATGCAAACAACTTCGATGACTTTGTCGCGGGTGACGCCGTATCGAACGTTCCTGCGAAATGTACGGGGCAGCAGGTCGTAACAGGTATAAACTGGCGGACACGGAAACTCACCTGCGGATTGGCAGCCGAAGGATTGGCCTGTCCTCCCGGACAAGCGCTTACGGGGATTCAAAAGGATCCCAGCGACCCTGCTAAATACATACCCGCTTGTACGATACTCACGCCGGTCTGTGGATCTGGAGAGGTTCTTGTCGGGTCTACGTGCGTGGCCAACATCACAGGAACATGTCCTGATGGATGGGTGATGAAGGGGATAAATGACGGAACCGGAAAAGAGTGCGTTCAGATCTCGCGTTCATGTCCTGCTGGCATGATACAGGTTGGTGTGAGCGATGGTACAAATAACGATGTGGGCGGTCTTAACGTGCCCGCAGGACAGCCGTTCTGCGCGCCGCGGATGAAAACCGACGTATGTACGGGCCTTAATGACATTTTGGTCGGATATAACTCGGACGGTTCACCGAACTGTGTTTCTTCCCCGGTTTGCGGCGCAGGTCATGTCGTGAACAGGATCGAGAATGGCGTGCTGAAATGCACCAAGTCCGTCGATGATGCGGATTGTCCTGATGGACAGTTTGTCAAGAAAGTCACGAACGGCGTTCCCGAATGCGGCACATTGGCGCCGGGCGGTGACATTCTGTTCGTACAAAAAACGTCTCAGATTGAAGGGGCCTCACAATGGAATGCCATTATGGATGCCGAGCGCGTAAAGTGCAAAACATATGCACCAGATTCGTATTGCGATAATTATTACAACGTCTGCAAATGGGATACTGCTGGCACCGATGGTTCCGGTATGGATCCTAACGTATATACTACACTAACCACATCGGCAGGATGCCAGGCCTGGGCGTGTATGAATACGACGAACAAGGAAACGCTTCTCGCCCACGTAATCGGAGCCTGTGGCCCTGGAGCAACTGGTCCTGGTGTAGCCCCGTCCTGTCCGCCCAATGGTATTCCGGCTATAGCTTACGCGTGTATGTATAAATAACATAAAGCTTTATTAAAAAAGCGCTTAGCCGATGGGTTGAGCGCTTTTTTTTATTGGCAATCGCGCCCGTCTTGTAGTAAACAGCTTTTACTCCCATAAATTATTAAGCGTTTTCAAAGCCCCCGGGCTTACGAACCGCTGGGGGAAAGGCAAACAACAAAGGTGCATTAAGATGTCCAGAACAGGACCCATTCAGTATTTCCGCGAAGTCCGCCAGGAGGCAGGCAAGGTCACATGGCCGTCGCGCAAGGAAACCATAGCATCCACCATCGCCGTGTTCATCATGGTGCTCATGGCGTCTGTTTTCCTCTATCTTTCAGACCAGATTCTGGCCTGGATCGTTTCAAAAATTCTCGATATTGGCGTATAGGAAGGAAGTTCATCATGGCAATGCGTTGGTATGTTTTGCACGTTTATTCCGGTTTCGAAAACAAAGTCGCCGAAACCATAAAAGAAAAAGCCCGTAAGAAAGGCCTTGAAGACAAGGTCGAAGACATCATGGTTCCCAAAGAGGAAATCGTCGAAGTCAAACGCGGGCAAAAAGTGAACATGGAACGCAAAGTGTTCCCCGGTTATGTTCTTGCCAAAATCGACATGAACGACGACGTCTGGCACATGATCAAGGATACGCCGAAAGTCACGGGCTTCCTTGGCGCCGCGAACAAACCCGCGCCGATCAGCGAGAAAGAAGCCGCACGTCTGCTGCAGCAATTGCAAGAAGGTGTTGAGCGTCCGAAATCCTCCATTACGTTCGAAATCGGCGAGGAAGTCAAAGTGGCAGAAGGCCCGTTTGCGTCCTTCAACGGCGTTGTCGAAGAGGTGGACGAGGAAAAAGGCAAACTCAAAGTTTCCGTTTCCATCTTTGGCCGCGCCACACCTGTGGAACTGGAATTCAGCCAGGTCGAAAAAAGCTAAAGGCTTACTGCCAACTATTTTTTAAAAAGCCCCATACAATTGTGTGGGGCTTTTTTGCTGCGCATGCGTTGCTGCAAGCGCGTGCAGCACATGATTTTCTGGAGAGCCTATCCGTTTTTTAGTAGAGTGTTGTCATGAAAACGAAACAGACGGGAGAATCCGCCATGACACAAGCTCAAAAAGCCGCAGCGCCGCAGAGCGCCCAGCCAAAACAAAAACCGGCCAATGAATACCGCATCATCAACACGACCGGATACGGTTTCAACGCGGCCACGACGGACATTATCCGTCGTTAAATATCATCCGTTCATACAGCGGAATTTTTGAACCGCCCTATGCAGGGCGGTTTGCTTTTGAATCAATGGGACCCATTAGTTCGTTTGTAAGGATTTTGCGCGAAGATAATTTTCCAGAATGTATAATCACTCAGTTCGTTTACACGTTTTTACCTTGCTCTCTAGCCCGGTATAGCAGGATCCACTGCAGGATGGATTGCCGCGTCGCTACGCTCCTCGCAATGACGGGCGGGGCGGAAATGTTGGAATTATCGCATTGAGCATAGCAGGGATTGGCTATCTCTTAAAGGAAAATATTCCTAATATTGTGTCTTCAGCCCGATCTTTTTCCTTGCTATTGCCCGCCAAACCCCGTAAAACCGCCGTCATTAAGGATTGTGGGAGGTTTCCGGGCGCTCCAAAGACCATGCCTGGCTCCGTACCACAAACTCATTTTAACAATCCCCTGCCATCGAAAGACCGGGGGAATAGAAAAGAGGAAAAAATGGCAAAGGAAATTACCGGCTATATCAAGCTGATCATCCCTGCTGGCTCCGCGAACCCGTCACCGCCTATCGGTCCGGCTCTCGGTCAGCACGGCGTTAACATCATGGAATTCTGCAAGGCGTATAACGCCCAGACAGAAAAAATGGAAAAGGGCATGCCTCTTCCAGTCGTGATCACGGTTTACAAGGACCGTTCGTTCACGTTCATCATCAAAAAGGCGCCGAACACCTACTACATCAAAAAGCTGCTCAAGCTGAAATCCGGTTCCAAAACACCGGGCAAAGGCGAACCTGCTGCTGTGGTCAAAAAATCGCAGCTGCGCGAACTCGCAAAAGACAAAATGACCGACATGAACGTTAAAGACCTGGAAGGTGCATGCCGCATCATGGAAGGTTCCGCACGTTCCATGGGCATCGAAGTGGTGGAGGGATAAGACAATGGTTGCAAACACGAAGAAAAACAAAGCGAATGCCGCCAAGGTTGACCCTAACAAATCCTACACGATCGCAGAAGCCGTGAAGATTTTGAAGGAATGCGCGCAGGGACGTAAGTTCGATGAAACGATCGAAGTTTCCCTGAACCTCGGCATCGACCCTAAATATCCGGACCAGCAGGTTCGCGGTGTTATCTCCCTGCCGAACGGCACGGGCGCGAAAGTGCGCGTTGCGGTTATTGCACGTGATGCAAAGGCAGCAGAAGCGAAAGCGGCGGGCGCTGACCTCGTCGGCGCCGAAGACCTGATCGAACAGATCAAGGGCGGAAAGATCGATTTCGACCGCTGTATCGCGACACCCGACATGATGGGTCTTGTAGGTCAGGTCGCAAAGGTTCTTGGACCGAAAGGCATGATGCCGAACCCGAAATTGGGCACGGTTACGCCGGACGTTAAAAAGGCCGTTGCCGAAGCCAAAGCAGGATCTATCGAATACCGCGCGGAAAAAACCGGTATCGTTCAGGCAGGCGTTGGCAAGGCATCGTTCGACGAGAAGAAGCTGGTGCAAAACATTGCTTTCTTCGTCGATACGATCCAGAAGAACAGACCAGCCGGTGCGAAAGGCACGTTCATGAAGAAAGTGACGCTGTCTTCGACGATGGGCCCAGGTTTGAAACTGGACCTGGCCGCCGTGAGCGAAGCCGCGAAAGCCGCATAATCACAAAGTTACCGAGAAAGCCCCGCTTTTTCGGCGGGGCTTTTTTTATTGGGCTTAATACTACGCTGTCATCCCGGACAAGCGAAACTTGCTATCCGGGATGACAATAAACTTTAGGAATAAACTATGCAGATACGATTAGAAAAAGTGGGATTTTCCTACACCGAGCCGATGTTTTCAGGCGTAACGATGACGATAGCGGAAACGCATCGTGTCGGCGTTGTAGGCAACAACGGCGCGGGAAAATCCACGTTGCTGAAATGCCTGTCGGGCGAACTGGAGCCGACGGAAGGCACGATCACGAAGCCGCGCGGCATGCGGTTCGGTCTGATCGAACAGGACGTGCCGCAACGCCTGCATGCCAAGACGATGTATGAGGTGATTGCGGAAGCGATCCCTGAGGAGGAGCGAGATTATAATGCGTGGAAAGTGGATGTCGCGCTGGATGCGTTCAAGGCGCCGGAAGTCATTCACCAGAAACCTATTAAAGAATTGAGCGGCGGATGGCAAAGGCTGGCCCTCATCGCGCGGACATGGATGGGGGACCCCGATGCGCTTTTGCTGGACGAACCGACAAACCACCTGGATTTGGAGAAGATTATCCTGCTGGAACAGTGGCTGAACGAACAGGTGCGGGGAATTCCGATGCTTTGCATCAGCCACGACCGCAGTTTTCTTGATAACTGCACGAATGCCACGCTGTTTTTACGGCCTGTACGCTCGACGCTCTACCCGCAGTCTTTTTCGCGTGCAAAAGAGCAGCTGATACAGGACGACCGCGCGGCGGCGGCGCAGCGGGAGAAGGAGTTGCGCGAGGTTGAGCGGTTGGAGAAGTCAGCGCATGAATTGAAACAGACGGGCGCAAATTTTCACAGCGATTCCGCGACAAAAAAAGCATCGCAGATGGCAAAGCG
>CAUJHN010000126.1 GCA_963204825.1 Pseudomonadota bacterium | reverse complement strand
GACAACGCCATTATCCTTGACGACGAAGGTGTTATGAACCCGGATGGCCTGCGCTGCTCGGATGAATTTATCCGTCACAAAATCCTGGATGCCGTTGGCGACCTCTATCTCGCTGGCGGGCCGATCATTGGCGCGTATGACGGCTTTAAGGCGGGGCATGCCATGAATAATGCCATCCTGCACGCTTTATTCGCCGATCCTTCGGCCTGGATGCCGGTGGATCTGTATGCGGATATCGATGAAATGGACGCCGGTCTGCATGCAACCGCCCATGGCCGTGTTCTCCGCGCCGCCGCGAACTAAATTCTGCCACAAAGCCATTGGAAAACTGTGCTTTATCCCCTTTTCAGACGGGGGCCATAGGGCTATGAATAAGATATGCAAAAGAGACTCCTGACATATTTGTTCCTTGCGGTAATGACCGCCTTTCTCCCCGCCTGTTCATCCGACAAGGATGATAAGCAGCAGGAAGAAAAACCTGTCGAAGAACTCTATAACGGCGCACAAAAGGCGCTGAAGGAGAAGAATTACGAAGAAGCGACACGCCTGTTCGAAGAAGTGGAACGTCAGCACCCTTATTCACAGTGGGCGACCAAGGCGCAGTTAATGGCGGCCTATTCGGCGTATGAAGGCGATAATTACGACGACGCCATTCTGGCGCTCGATCGTTTCGTCGAGCTGCATCCGGGATCAGAGGATATAGATTACGCCTATTACCTGAAGGCGCTTGCGTATTACGAACAGATTTCCGATGTTGCGCGGGATCAGGCAATAACGAAAGAAGCGCTGGACGCCTTCAACACATTGGTACAGCGCTTCCCCGACAGTAAATATGCGCGCGATGCCAAGCTGAAAATGGATCTGACGTACGATCACCTTGCCGGAAAAGAAATGGAGATCGGACGCTATTATTTGAACCGCGGTGAAACGAATGCGGCTATCAACAGATTCCGCGCAGTGGTAAAGGATTATCAGACCACGACCCATGTTCCAGAAGCTCTGCACAGACTGGTAGAATGTTATCTGTCGTTGGGTTTGCATACCGAGGCGGAGCGCGTTGCCGCTGTCCTGGGATATAATTATCCAGGTTCTAAATGGTATCAGGATACTTACAACATTATAGATCCGGCACGACGCAAGGAAGTGTTTGAAGGGCGGTCATTTACCGACAAAGCCATAGATTCCCTGTTTCGGGCCGATTAAACGCGGTTACAAACTGCAAGGTTGTTGATTATGAGCCGTATAAAACTGCACAAGGAGGGGCATCTTTTCCAGCGGTCCAACTGGTTGAGAGCGGCCGTGCTTGGCGCTAATGATGGAATAGTCTCAACGGCCAGTCTTATCGTCGGCGTCGCGTCCGCTTCTGCCGAAAGGCAGGATATTCTGCTCGCCGGCGTTGCAGGTCTGGTTGCTGGCGCCATGTCTATGGCCGCGGGAGAATATGTTTCTGTCAGTTCGCAATCCGATACTGAAAAATCAGATATTGCCAGGGAAACGCGCGAACTGCGGGAAGACCCGGAAGGCGAACTAAACGAGCTAACCGAAATTTACGTTAAGCGCGGCGTTGAAAAATCTGTGGCAAGGGAAGTCGCCGTCCAGCTTATGAAGGCGGATGCTTTAGGGGCGCATGCGCGAGACGAACTTGGGATATCGGAAATAACCACTGCGCGCCCCGTGCAGGCCGCTTTTGCCTCTGCCGGCGCATTTACGATTGGCGCGTTGATGCCTTTACTGACGGTTATCTTTTTCTCGCAGGATATATTAATTCCTGCTGTGTCAATTGCGTCCCTGATCTTTTTGGGGGTGTTGGGCGCGACAGGCGCCGCAATCGGAGGGGCGGGCATCTATAAGCCAACGGCAAGAGTTGTCTTCTGGGGAGCGCTTGCAATGGCTTTAACCGCGTTGATAGGCAGGATATTTGGAGTAGCGGTTTAATGCTTTCTTCCCTGACCATCAAAAACGTTGTTTTGATAGATCACCTCTTTATACAATTCGAAAAGGGTTTGTGCGCGCTGACGGGGGAAACCGGCGCGGGGAAATCCATTCTGCTGGATTCATTGGGGCTGGCGCTCGGTGCACGGTCGGAAAGCGGACTGGTTAGAAAAGATGCCGATGCGGCGAACGTCAGCGCGGAGTTTTCTGTGCCGGTAAAGCATCCTGTATTTTCGTTTTTAAAAGAGCAGGGAATCGAGGTGGAGGAGCCTCTAGTTTTACGCCGAAGCGTTGCGACGGATGGAAAATCGCGCGCGTTTATCAACGATCATCCGGTGAGCGTTTCGTTGTTGAAACAGGCGGGTGAGATGCTTGTTGAAATTCACGGGCAGTTTGATACGCAGGCATTGCTTAACCCGCGGGTGCATCGGGGTTTGCTGGATGAATATGCAGGTGTCGATGCTGCCGACCTAAGCGCAGTTTGGAAGGCATGGAAAGACGCTGCCGATGCTTTGATCGCCAAACGTGAAGAAATGGCGCGGGCAAAAGAGGATGAAGAATACTTAAATTCCGCTCTAGCGCAGCTTGATGATCTGGCACCGCAGGCCGGTGAAGAAGAAAAACTGACTCAGCTGCGCTCCCGTCTGATGAAACGGGAGCAGAATATTGAGAATTATGCGAGCGCGCAAAACGGCGCGGAGCACGCAATCACGCAACTGAACGGTGTTTGGAAAGCGTTGGAAAAGGCAGGAGAAGGCGGAAGCGATATTTCCAAGGCGTTGGACCGGGCCATGGCGGAGTTGCAGGAAGTATCGCACGGCGTCCAGTCGCTGATGGCGTCTTTGGATGACAGCGAGTATTCCCTTTCAGAGATTGACGATCGCCTGTTTGCTCTCAAAGGGCAGGCGCGCAAGCATGGCTGTACCATCGATGGCCTGGCGGCAAAGCGGGATGAGATTGCCAAATTGCTGAAAGGCATCGCGCATCAGGAAGATACGCTGGCGGGATTGGAAAAGAATGTATTGGCAACTAGGAAGTCCTATGAAGCCAAGGCGCAGGCCATATCCAAGAAGCGCAGAGAGGCGGCAAAGCAATTGGATAAGCTTGTGGCAAAAGAACTCGCGCCTTTAAAGTTGGAAAAGGCGCGGTTCGAAACGCAGGTAGAGGTTTTGGAGGAGAGTGAATGGAGCGAGACAGGTATGGACCGTGTGCAGTTTCTGGTCGCAACCAATCCCGGCGCGGCGGCCGGACCTTTAAATAAAATTGCATCGGGGGGAGAAATGGCGCGGTTCATGCTGGCGCTGGAAGTCGTTCTGGCGGAAGTCGGGACGGCGGAAACCCTCGTCTTTGACGAAGTCGACAGCGGCATTGGTGGCGCGACGGCGGATGCGGTGGGAGAGAGGCTTGCGCGGCTTGCGAAGAAGCGGCAGATACTGGTGGTTACGCATTCGCCGCAGGTGGCTGCTAAATCCGGATATCACGCCATTGTCGTGAAGACGGGGCGCACGAATCCTACGACGAAGGTTCTCCCGCTGTCCAATTCAAACGAACGTACGGAAGAAATCGCCCGGATGCTGTCCGGCGCGGAAATTACCAAGGAAGCGCGCGCGCAAGCGGCGAAGCTTCTTGAGAAGGCCGCCTAATGTCTCTCTTTGACTTGACGATTGAAGATGCACGAGCGCGGCATAAAAAGCTTGTGAAAGAAATCGCGCGGCATGATGAGTTATACCACGCCAAGGACAATCCTGAAATTTCGGACGCCGAGTATGACAAGCTGCGCCGCGAACTGGAAAAGATCGAAGCCGAATATCCGGAATTGATTACTAAGGATAGCCCTACGGAAAAAGTTGGCGCTGCTCCTGCCAAAGGATTTAAAAAAATCCAGCACGCGGTGCCGATGCTGTCGCTGTCTAACGTGTTCAGCGAAGACGAGCTGGGCGATTTTATCGACAAGGTAAAACGGTTTTTGAATGTGTCATCTGACATAGAAGTCGTTTGTGAACCGAAAATAGACGGCTTGTCCTGTTCATTAAGATATGAGCATGGAAGGCTGGCGATGGCGGCGACGCGCGGCGATGGGTTTGAAGGGGAAGATATCACGGCGAA
>CAUJHN010000125.1 GCA_963204825.1 Pseudomonadota bacterium | reverse complement strand
GAATCCGTTTTAGGCGCCGCCGATACGCTGCTCTACGCCAGAAAGAAAAGTAACAAAGGATTTTAAAGAGATACGAAACACCGACTGCAGCCCCTCCCTAAAAACCCCAAACCCTAGGCAGACGTTTAGGCCCGGCGCTCTTCCCCAAGGCGCCGGGCCGCCTTTTTATTCGGAGGGCTTATCGCCCCAGATTTTTTCGAGGGTTTGCGCGCGGCCGCATCCGTTTTTATAGAGTTTGTAGCGGGTTTCGTTCTTTTTGTAGAAATCCTGATGATGGTCTTCCGCCGGGTAGAAAGTGGTTTTGGGCAGGATTTGCGTGGCGACCTTCTGCTTGAATTTGTCTTCGACTTTTTTTAGAGATGCGCGGGCGAGGCCTTCTTCTTCGTCCGTGCCGTAGAAAATGGCGGCGATGTATTGGGAGCCTTTGTCGCAGAATTGCCCCTTGTCATCGTACGGATCGACGTTCGACCAGAAGATATCGAGCAATTGTTGGTAGGTGACATGTTCCGGGTTATAGCGGACGAGGATCGCCTCCTTGAAACCGCTGTCGCCGCCTGATACTTCTTCATAGGTCGGCGGCACGTCCCGTTCCGGGCCGCCGGCGTACCCGGAGATGACATCCTGCACGCCTTTCAAATCCTGAAACTCGCTTTCCATGCACCAAAAGCACCCGCCCGCAAAGATGGCAGTGTCGTATGGCGCGCGTTTGGCGTTGGCGGCGATGGGAAAAAACAGGAGAGCTAAAAAGAGAAGGTATTTCATAAGTATATCACTTTCTTTATTTTCCGGAATCCGGAATCACTTAATTCGTTTGTATTAATTTTTTACGCGGGCCGTTTGCATTGCCCCTCCTCCGCGTCCCAAGTGCCGCCTTCGTCTATGCATTGGCCGATTTGATCCTGATGCGCGGGCGCGGCTTTAAAATAAGTGACAACCGTGGAAAGGACATAGAGCGCCGCCGCCGTCGTGACCAGCGCCGTGCACACCCACATCCAGTACCGCCAGAAGGTTTTAACCAAATTCATAAAGGCATTGTAGGAAATAATTCATAATATATCAAGAAGTTTGCATTGCCTTGCCGATTGTATTATACATAACAATAATATTTAAGGTGTTTTATGAAACGTAGATTTTTAATGCAGGCCGCGGCGGCCGCGCTTGGCGTGATCGCCCTTCAGCCTGATTTTCCGATCCGGAATGTCAAACCGACCAGATTCGACCGCGAAAACAATCCGCCGACCGAATTCCAGACATGGGCCATCCGCTTTGGCGCAGAACCCATCGACCTGCATATCGCCGACAAGAAGCTTGGCATTGATACAAGTCTGCTTTCTGGATTTGATGGCGCCGTTGGCGGACCTGGCAGGATTTTCAATCACAATTATATTGAAATCGGCACGCTGGACCAGGAAGGCAATTTTGAAAGCCGCAAACGCATTCACGGCATAGGATTGGACAAATACGGGAAGATGACGGGTGAAGGCACGCTGATCGGGTTTGTCATCGATGGAAAACACACGCGTTTCGAAGACGACCCGATTCAGGCGGACGATCCGCACAAAACACGGCGCAATCAGTTGCAGCATGCTTTGGTAAAAAACCGGACGGGCGGCGATTACACCAAGATTGTTTACAAGGGGTCCGAAGCAGGCGTTATGGCGTTGTATGCGGCAATGGTGCA
Organism: Pseudomonadota bacterium; assembly: GCA_963204825.1. Taxonomy (GTDB): domain Bacteria; phylum Pseudomonadota; class Alphaproteobacteria; order Micavibrionales; family Micavibrionaceae; genus Micavibrio_A. Next base: position 2,976 of record CAUJHN010000125.1, on the reverse strand, counting down.
GGCAACCATTCAGTTCAATGATGACGCGAAAAGGAATGAATTCCACCTGTTGGGACAAACAGGGCCGAACAGCAACAGCTTTAACAGCCTGATGAAAAGAATTCTGAACGCGGCGGCACGCGAGAGGGGCGATACAATTGATGCGCATGACGCATGGGGATGGGATATCGGCCACGATTATAAAATACCGCTCTACACGGCATTCCGCGTTCCGACGACCATGCCCCTGCCCGAGTTAAGATATCTCGTGGACGGGCTGGAAAAAAGAGCGGCGGAACAGCTTGTGCCTTTGCGCCAAAGTTATAATCCTTTTAGGCGGGTTTTGCACAGAGGCGTCGTTCGAGATTACCTGTGACACCCACATATAAAACCTCGTTGGTTTTATTGGTCAGGAAATAAACATAGTAATCGGCCATCGCCAGATCCCTCGGCTTCGCTCGGGATGACGGTATTTGATGAAGCCATCCCAATGTCATCCCGACCGAAGCGCAGCGCAGCGGAGGGATCTGCTGATTATTTCTTCAACGCTTTGATTTCTTCTTCGAGCGCCTTGATGCGGCGTTCGTATTCGACGACCTTGGCTTCGAGGAAGCCGTCCGGCTCCAGCATCTTGTTCACCTTGATCATCTGCTCTTCGAGGATGTACAGGCGTTCGTCCGGCGTGCGGTTTTGAAAATGTTGGGGCATGGGTTGGGTCCTTCTAAAAAGTGAATTATTGGTTTCTTAGAAAATCTAAAACACTATTCATTCTTTCATCATCTAGAAATTTTGCCATCAACTCTGTTTTCGCTTTCTTGATCTTAACATAGTTATTAATAGCACGTAGCAACATTAATACACATTCATCCAAAGGCCGAAAGTTCAATCTATTTGGATCTTCCACAAAATGTTTCAAGATATTCCGAGCATTATTCAAGCCTTTTGTAGTAACATCACCGTAGCTAAGACCTTCATGCTTTTCTAAAATTTTAGAGACTATTTCGTCTTGCGTTGTTACAACTTTAAAAGACTTTAATATCCCACCAAGAATTTCTTCACCTGCACCAGCTAAAGTTAATGCACTAATAAAATCATTCTGAAAGTAAAGCTCAATCGCTCGATCTATCTGAATGCGAGCAACATCGTCATAATTCAATTCACTCAAGCCGCCTTAACCTCTTTAGATCTAGACTTAATCTTTTGCACTAAAGCCGATAGTGGCGATACTTTCCATCCAAGCTCATCAAGCTCTTTTTGTATGCTATCCCATTCATGATGTTCAGTAATATTTATTGACGCAACCTGACATTCATAAAGCTTAGCAAAATTATTCCATGTTATTTGTTCTATTACCCCAGAACGAAATTCTTTGAAATCATGATCCTCCGCAGATTGATTGGGATCAATAGGGTTTAAGCAATCCGTTATTCGAAGACCTATAAAAGGCATAACTGGCAAAAATATGGGGTGTTTATTTTCAAGTTCTAACTCTTGATTATCAAAAAATAGGCTCATTTTAAATGTACACCTATAAACTCTTTTATTTTTCATTTCTTTATAAGCTTCTTGCAGCTTTAACAATAAAACTACATGGCTAATCGTTAGAATTGAAATTATTACAAAAAGCATTTTAAGCCGCCTCAACCTTCTTCGGCAAATTGACTTTCAGGTGCAGATCCTTGAGCTGCTGTTCGCTGATCATGCTCGGCGCGGCCATCATCGGGTCTTCATATTGGCCATTCATGACGAAGGCATAGACTTCGCGCAAGTTCGGTTCATTCGCGAGCAACATCACGATGCGGTCCACGCCGAAGGCGCAGCCGCCGTGCGGAGGCGCGCCGTATTTAAACGCGTTCAGCATGCCGCCGAATTTTTTCTCCAGCACTTCGCGGTCGTATCCGGCAATCGCAAACGCCTTTTCCATGATGTCCGGGCGGTGGTTTCTGATACCGCCTGAGGCCAGTTCAAAGCCGTTGCACACGCAGTCATACTGCATCGCCTTGATGGTCAGCGGGTCTTGCTTCATCACGGCGTCCAGCCCGCCCTGCGGCATGGAGAACGGGTTGTGGGAGAAATCCACTTTCCCCGTTTTTTCATCGAGTTCGTACATCGGGAAGTCGATAACCCAGAAGAGTTTGAACACGCCTTTTTCGCGGATACCCATGTCATCGCAAATTCTGTCCCGCGCGCGGCCCGCCATTTTGGAGGCTTTTTCTTCCTTATCGCAGATAAAGAAGATGGCATCGCCGTCTTTTAAGCCAGCGATTTTGTTGAGTTCGGCCTGCGCTTCGGCGGGCACAAATTTCGCGATTGGTCCTGCGCCCGCACCGTCTTTGAACAAGATATAACCCAATCCCGGTGCGCCTTCGCCGCGCGCCCAGTCGTTCAGTTTATCGAAGAAGGAGCGCGGTTGCGCCCCCACGTTCGGTGCGCGAATGGCGCGGACAACGCCGCCTTTTTCGATCACGCCTTTGAATGCGTTGAACGTGACGTCATCGCGTTTGAATACGGATGTGACATCGACGATTTCGAGCGGGTTTCTGAGGTCCGGTTTGTCGGAGCCGTATTTGCGCATCGCTTCGTGCCATGTCATGTTCGGCAGCCATTCAACCTTATGCGCCGTGCCCGTCCAGGCGTTGAATTCTTCGAAGATGCCGCCGACAACGGGGCTCATCGTTGCGAAAACTTCTTCCTGTGTCACGAAACTCATTTCCACATCGAGTTGGTAGAATTCCGCGAGGCGGTCGGCTCTTCCGTCTTCATCACGGAAGCATGGCGCGATTTGAAAATATCTGTCGAACCCGCCGACCATCAGCAATTGTTTGAATTGCTGCGGCGCCTGTGGCAGCGCGTAGAATTTGCCGGGGTGCAAACGCGAGGGCACGAGGTAATCGCGCGCGCCTTCGGGCGAGGATGCGGTCAGGATCGGTGTGTTGAATTCCTGAAACCCCTGATCCCACATGCGGCGGCGCATGGAAGAGATAACGTTATTGCGCA
>CAUJHN010000124.1 GCA_963204825.1 Pseudomonadota bacterium | reverse complement strand
AACGCTTCAAGGCATTCCCGCTTGTCATCGACAAATGGTTTTCGCTGCAGTCCACATCCGTCAACGACAACACGATTGCCAATATCAAGAAACTGACGCGGCATGAGGATTTCACATTGAAAAATCCAAACCGCGTGCGTTCTCTCTATGGCGCGTTCTCCATGAGCAACCCGGTAAAATTCCACAGCGCTGACGGGGCGGGCTATACGCTGTTGAAGGACGCAATTATCACGCTGAATGGTATTAACCCGCAGATCGCGGCGAGAATGTTAACACCTCTGCGCGAATGGCGGCGTTATACACAGGATCGGCAGGCAAAAATGAAATCCGCCTTGCAAGAAATCGCGGGGACAGAAAAACTGTCTCCCGATGTCTTCGAAATTGTCAGCAAGAGCCTTAAAGGCTGATATAGCCTCCTTCGACGCCGCATTCGGCGTTCCTGTATGCGGGATTGATGAGGTTGGGCGCGGCCCTCTCGCAGGACCTGTGCTTGCCGCCTGCGCATTTATCCCTTCGGAAAAACTGAAACACCCTGTATGGGATGCCGTGACCGACAGCAAAAAATTGTCTGCGGCCAAGCGGGATTATCTATTCGAAATTATAAAGGACCAGTGCGTTTATGCGATTGCGGAAGCGTCGGCGGAAGAAATCGACACGCTAAACATCCACCACGCGACCCTGCTTGCCATGAAGCGGGCTTATTTTTCTCTAATGTTACCCCGAGCGGAGCTGTCCCTACTCTGTCATCCCGACCGGAGCGAAGCGGAGCGGAGGGATCTTAGATCCCTCGACTTCGCTCGGGATGACAATAAGAGACATATGGTGTTAATCGACGGAAAATTTGCCCCCACCCTTCCCTGCAAAATTCAGACAATCGTAAAAGGCGATAGTAAATCACTGTCAATAGCCGCTGCCTCTATTCTCGCCAAAGTCACGCGGGACCGAATGATGATAAAGCTCCATGAAGAATTCCCCCATTACGGCTGGGCAAACAATGCCGGTTACGGCACGCCGGAACATCTAACAGGCATCGAAAAATTCGGCATAACCTCCCACCACCGCAAATCCTTCGCGCCGTGCCGGGCGGGTGAAGAAATGCCCCCTCAAATGCCATCACGGGCTTGACCCGGGATCTTCTTAGCCAAAAGACAAAAAAGATCCCGGATAAACGCTCCGCGTTTTCCGGGATGACGAAGCTTTTTCGGAATCTGGCTTAACCCTCTGATCTGACTCTAGAATCTTAAAATGTTCTTATAACGTTCTGACTCTGCATAATTTTTTCTATTTTGGGTGTTGACGGCGACTCGCAAATGAATCATGATTCGTTCCACATTGATCCACACAAACGGGGGAATTATGAGCCGTAAAACACCAATCAACACGATCCTGCAAGGCGACTGTGTGGAAAGACTGAAGAGCCTTCCAAAAGGATGCGTGGATATGATTTTTGCGGATCCGCCGTATAATCTTCAGCTGGGCGGGGAATTGACCCGCCCCAACAATTCAAAGGTCGATGCGTGCGACGACGACTGGGACAAATTCGACTCCCTCGCCGTATACGACGATTTCACCCGCAAATGGCTGTCGGCCGCGCGCGACGCGCTGCATGACGACGGCACGATCTGGGTGATCGGCTCCTATCACAACATCTTCCGCCTAGGCTATATTCTACAGGATCTGGGATACTGGATTTTGAACGACATCATTTGGCGCAAATCGAACCCCATGCCGAATTTCAAGGGCAAGCGGTTTACGAACGCGCATGAAACGATGATTTGGGCGGCGAAGAGCAAAGATTCCAAATACCGTTTCAATTACGATTCCATGAAGGCGATGAACGAAGACCTGCAGATGCGGTCCGACTGGTTCATTCCCTTGTGCACGGGTGGCGAGCGCCTGAAAAACGACGCCGGTGACAAGCTTCACCCAACGCAAAAGCCCGAAGCCCTCCTCCAACGCGTAATCCTCTCCTCCACCAAACCCGGCGATGTCGTGCTCGATCCGTTCTTCGGCACCGGCACCACCGGCGCGGTGGCGAAGAAACTCGGCCGTCAATGGATCGGTATCGAGCGCGAAGAGGAATACATCAAATACGCGACAAAAAGGATCAGCGCCGCCGAGGCATGCGATGAGGACACGATAACACTTGCGAACAAACGCGAGGAAATGCGCATCCCATTCGGCTGGCTGCTGGAACATGGCATGTTGAAACCTGGCACGGAACTGACGGATGCGAAAGGCCGCCATGCGGCAAAGGTCCACGCGGATGGAAACATCATCATGGGGAACCACCGGGGTTCCATCCACAAAATAGGCGCAACAGTGCAAAACGCACCTTCCTGCAACGGCTGGACATACTGGCACGTGAAGCGTAACGGCAAGAATGTTCCTATCGATGAAATGCGTCAAGAACTGCGGCAACAAATAGAAGGCGGTTCCGGAAACGCAACCATTCAATAATGTTTTTCTGTAGTAAAAAGCGGCGTTGTTCTACCAATCAGATTTTCCTGAAGGACATGGTTGTCGAAATGGAAATCGGTGCCTATGCCAATGAAAAGGGCCGCAAGCAGCGTGTGCGTATTAATATCACGGCGGAGCCTTCTATCTGGCCGACCGCATCCCACGATAATTTAAGCGAAACGGTTTCATACGATATTCTGGTGAAGCATGTGCAGGCCATTGCGAATGGCGGGCATATCCATCTGGTAGAAACGGTGGCGGAAAGAATCGCGGAAGCATGTCTGTCTGAAAAGCATATCCGCAAAGTAACGGTATGCGTTGAAAAACTGGATATTTACCCGTTCGCCGTGCCGGGGGTCGAAATTATCAGGGCGAAGTAACGCCGCTTTGGGGTTGCGGCATAGTCATGGTGCCTGGCTGCGTTTCCGCATTAACGGGCGTTTCTTCTTTTGATGCTGCCTGATCCGACATATCGACGCTTACCATTATCCGCTTCTGATCGGAATCTTCAAAAATTTCATATCCTTCGATCTTGCCGTACACGAGCGCCGTAATCTGGGAGTCGTCCCCCTTCATATTGCCGTGGTACTGAGAAAAGGTAATCCTAAGACGCAGGTAAGCGGGGCGTTCGTAAGATTTAATTCGCTGTTCTTCGTTAAGCGCGCTGAATTCGGATTTTTTACGGAGAATGTAGGCCTGCGCCACATGTTCATCCAGCTTGATTTCATCGAGCGTGAAGGGCTTGTCGAGAATGACAACCATGCTTTTGGGGTAGTCTTTGATAGGGCTGGAGTCATAGCAGACATCCTGCGTATGGTCGATGCTGTCCACGCCAATACGTTTTGCGTCCTTAAAGCCCGTCTTGTCCACGAGCGGGAAAGCCCTTCTTTCTGAATCATAGCGGCCCAGATGTAACTCCAGTACAAACTGATAGTTTAAAGGATAGCTGTTATAATGCTTCCTCAGATGGTCTTTCATCGCCCTGAGGATTTCTTTCCATTCAAGGTCGTCATTGATGTATTCCGCGTAAATTTTGCAGTCGTTGATTTTGATGAAATTGCTGATGGCCGCGTCGTCTTCAAAGTCGAACGCGCCAAGACGCCAATAAAGTTTTGATAAGTTTTCAAGGGTTGAAATATTGTATTTTCCGGCAAAGTCATCCCGCATAATGGTGACTTCTTCATCGCTCATACTGGGCGAAGCGGTTTGCGTCTGCTCTGCGGGTTGGGCCGGCTGTTCCTGCGCGGCCACCGGAAACGTCATAAAGAGGGACAGAAGAAACAGGGAAAAATTACGGGTCAGTGAATCCATATCCATCCGCTAAGTATATGATTTAATTGTCGCCTGTCCATAGATCTATATAAACTGCTTCAAAGCCTTCTTAAAAACCGTTGGAACTCCCAACTTCGCCGCTTCGGCAGCATCAGCCCAGAAATAGTCGCCACCGGCTGGAACATCAGTGTTGCCCAAAATTACGGCAAAACCATGAAGCTCAAGATCGAAGTGCGTGAAACCATGGCGGACCAAGACTTTGCTGGCTTTTCCGCGGGTTATGGAGGGAAGATGCGTTTTGTCTTCCGTCTTTTCGACCCAGGGAGACGTGGGGAGGCCGATGGTGCCGGCCAGCATGCCCTTCTCCCCCCTTCGTTCAAAAAGAATGCGATTATCGGGACCTGTAATCCAGTATATATAGCCATGCTTTTGCGGTTTGGCCGATTTCGCTTTTCGGGCCGGGAGGCTCGCGGCAATTCCTTTCGACTTCGCCGCGCAGAAATCAGAGACGGGACAGGTCGGGCATTTCGGCGATGCCGGCGTGCAGACAAGGGCGCCAAGCTCCATTACCGACTGCGCGTAATCTCCGGGGCGCTTTTTCTCGTCTTTTGATATTTCGCCCGCCAGAGCTTTTAACTGCGGCTTTGAGTCCGGCATAGACTCGGTGACGCCAAATATGCGCGCCATAACGCGCTCAACGTTCGCGTCTACGACATTCGCCGGTTTGTTGAAAGCAATGGATGCAATCGCGTTCGCCGTATAATCCCCTACTCCAGGAAGCGCTTTCAAATCTTCCTGATTGTCCGGGAACCGTCCGCCGAGTTCATCCGATACATATTTTGCGCATTTATGAAGATTGCGCGCTCTGGCGTAATAACCCAGCCCGGCCCAATTCTGCATCACCTCATCCGCGCTGGCCGCCGCAAGGTCATGAACGGTCGGCCATTTGCCGACGAATTTCATGAAGTATGGCAGAACCGCCGGAATGGTCGTTTGCTGGGCCATGATTTCAGATAGCCAGACGTGATAAGGATCGGGCGCCTTCCCCCCTGATGCGCGCCAGGGCAAAGGGCGGCGATTTTTATCGTACCATTTCAGAAGGCTTGCCCTGAAGGTTTTGGTGTCTATACTGACGTCTGTCATGAAACCTTTGTCAAAATCCGTCCCAGGTTTACTGGGGAAAGTGTTCGAGCGTAAATATATCGCGCTTGGCCGGATTGTCACGCATTGGAAAGAAATCGTCGGGGCGGATTTCGCAGAGCGGGCTTCCCCCGCAAAAATCCAGTATATAAAGCCAAAGCAGCCCAAGGAGCATCCTAAAGCAACGCTGGAGATTGGCGCGTCCAGTGCGGACTGCGCCGTTATGGTTTACCAAAAAGACGTTATATTACAAAGGATTAACCAGCTGTTTGGGGATGGGTGGATACACGACATCAAATTCTTGCATGTTGAGCCCAAACGGGCGATAAAGCCACCGAAGCGAACAAAAACCTTGACCGAAAACGAAAAAAATCATCTATCGCAGATGCTTGAGAGCGTGGACGACCCGGAATTGAAAGACCGCCTCTCCCGTTTAGGACAGTCTATTATGCAGGAAACGAAAAAATGACGAAAGTTGCAGCTATTACCTTAAGAAAAGGCCATGTGATCGACCGCGACGGAGACGGCAAACTCTGGCTTATCACATCGCATGACATTATGCAGCCTGGCAAAGGCGCATCCGTGATCCAGCTTGAAATGCGCGACGTACGTTCGGGAACAAAAGATAACGTGCGTTACCGCACGCAGGAAACCATCGAACGTGTCCGTCTGGAACAGTCCGAATATACATATCTCTATAATGACGGCGCGGACATTTACACGTTCATGGACAAGGAAACCTTTGAACAGCTGGAAGTTAATAAAGAGGTTATCGGCGATCAGGCCAAATGGCTTCAGGACGGAATGGAAGTTACCATCGAATCCTTCGAAGGCGAGCCTTTGGGCGTTGAGCTGCCCGACAGCGTTATCGTGACGGTTGAAGAAGCCGAGCCGGTCGTAAAAGGCCAGACAGCCTCTTCCTCCTACAAACCGGCCATCGTAACGGGCGGCATAAAAGTCATGGTCCCGCCGTTCATCGATGTCGGTACGCGCATCGTGGTTAAAACCGAAGACGACAGCTACACCGAACGCGCGAAAGACTAATTCCGAATGCCTGCTTATTCTCCCATTATGACCGTGATGATCCGCGCTGCCGAAAAAGCGTCGAAGGGGTTGTTGCGCGATTTTAACGAGGTGGAGCATTTGCAGGTGTCCCGCAAGGGGCCGTCGGATTTTGTCACGGCCGCGGACAAGCGTTCCGAAAAAGTAATTTTCGAAGAACTGCAAAAGGCAAAGCCCGATTTTTCTTTCATGATGGAAGAAAGCGGCCAGGTGAAAGGCAATGATCCGGACCATGTCTGGATCATCGATCCCCTGGACGGTACGCATAACTTCATGCACGGCGTGCCGCATTGGTCCATTTCTATCGCGCTGGAGCGCAAAGGAGAGGTTATTGCGGGGCTTATCTACGATTGCGCCAAGGATGAGATGTTCACAGCGGAAAAAGGCGGCGGCGCATGGTTGCGCAATCGCCGTCTGCGCGTGTCCGGGCGCAAGGATCTTGAATCCTGCATGGTGAATTTTGGCCAGCCTTATGGATCAAAGGAAACACGCGATGTGTTTTTCCGCGAACAGCGCGCGGTTTCAGATCATGTGATGACGCGTCGTTTCGCTTCTGCCGCGCTGGATCTGGCCTATGTGGCGGCGGGGCGCATTGACGGATACTGGGAACGTAGCCTCAAGCCATGGGATGCGGCAGCCGGCGCCTTACTGGTGAAGGAAGCCGGTGGATTTGTTACCTCTATCGAAAATGATGACAATCCCGTCCATAGTGGTAGTCTTGTCGCCGGAAATGCGCAGGTGCACAGTGATCTTCGAAAAATTCTTAAGTCGGTTTAGTCTTCTCACACTCTCTTTCGCTGCTTTGGCGGCTTCGCCTTCTTTCGCGCAAACGGATAGCGGTTATGCGCCGCCGCCGATGTTTGAAGACATGACGCCGCCCATGGTGCGCCCGGAAGGCAAAGACGGTTACCTGGTTGAACCCATGAAATCGCAAAACACGGTGCTTCCGGCGGACGCAGCGCCTTCACAGAAACCAGTGGTTGCGCCGCGCGTATCCACCAACCCGGATTCCGCAACTGCGCCTGCACCAGCACAGCCAGCTGCGCCCACCGCACCTTTAGTGCCCGCACGGCCATCTGCCCCGGTTGAGGCGCAAAAGCCGACCATGATGAAGCCAATCATTGAAAAATCTGCACCCTCGGCGGCGCCAAAAATCAAGCCGCGCAGATCAGCAAAGCCCGATGTCCCCGTGCCGGCCGTGAAACCTGCCGCGCCCCCGATGCCGGTGCCACCGCCACAGAAGCCAAGTATTGCGGAAACGAACGCCCCGCCAGTCCAGACCCCGGCGATGGCACCGCCTGTCGTTCCGGCTGCGCCCGCTCCCGCCCCAGTTCCTGCGCCGGTGCCGGTTAAGCAAACACCGCTAGCCGCTGCAGAAAAGCCTGCGCCCGAGCCGGTCATCATACCCAAGCTGCTGGATGAAAGAACGCAGCCGCCCAAAGCAAATGGGCCCGTCCCCCGCGATCCATCGGAAAGCGCCATCAAAGGGCCCAAGACGATGCCCGCCCTGCCCGCAGGCAACGTAGATCAGCAAACGACGTTTAATCCTGAAGAACATCGAACGATTGGCGTTACGGAAGAAACGATGCTGGAAACACGGCAAAAGCAGGCGGAGCAAGAAAAGACGCTAGAACAAAAGCCTTTTGTTCCCGCCCCGAAGGCCGGCGTTACGCCCACATCGTTTGAATCGGGTGAGCAAGGAGCTCTGAAAAAGACAGTGCTGTTTGAGCCGGGACAAATCGGGCTGCCCGCACCGGACGCCGATCCTATTGCCGCAGGCGTTGTTAAAGAGCTCGATAAGGACGATAAAAAAGACTGGCGTGTACAGATAAGATCTTATGCTACACCGCATGGTGCAGGCCTCAGCAGCGACCGCCGGATTGCTCTCAGCCGGGCCCTGTCCCTTCGCAGCACGCTGATAACGCAAGGCGTCGCCGCCAGCCGGATTGATGTTTTGTCCAACGGTCTTGAGATTGACTCAAAAGGGCCTGGCGACCGGATAGATCTGTATCTTTACGGTCCGGCGGAAGAATAGGAACTTTAGCCCATAAGTGTGGATAATACCCCTTCAGCTCCCGCGTTTTCTTGACAAAATTCCTCTAAATCCCGCACTTTAGGCTGGATTTCCAAAGCAATTGTGTTTATGTCTAACATGTCATCCTTATGACAATTTATGAAAGAGGCTTTTATGAGCAAACAGAACGAAAAAGGCAGCAGCAGCGGTTTGCTTATCGGCCTTCTGATTGTGCTTGTCGTTGGCGCTGCATTGGTTGGTTGGCTTTATATTAACAAGTCCCAGCAGATGAACGCTTTGCCTGAAGCCACGGAAATGACGGAGGCAACACCGCCTGCTCCTCCTGCGGATTCTGTTCCTGCGCAACCTGCGCCGACAGAAGCGACAGCTCCTTCCGCTCCTGTTGTAATCGATGTCGCAAATGCAATGAGCGTTCGCGCAATCGGCAATCCGCAAGCGCCCGTAAAGATCATCGAATATGCATCTCTGACCTGCAGCCACTGCGCGCATTTTCACAATGACGTTCTGCCTGAAATGAAAACAAAATATATCGATACGGGGAAAGTCTACCTGGAATTCCGTGAGTTCCCGTTGAATGATCCTGCCCTGAAGGCGGCCATGACGGCGCGCTGCCTCCCTGAAGACAAATACGAAGGATTCACATCCTTGCTTTTCAAGACGCAAGAACACTGGGCAGGGAACATGAACTACATGGCAAGCCTTCGCCAGAATGCGAAACTTGCAGGGATGAGCGATGCGACGTTTGATTCCTGCCAGGCAAGCGATGCGCTGAAGCAGAAGATTGCCGAAAGAATGCAAGAAGGCAAAGATAAATGGAAGATCAATGCCACCCCGACCTTTATTGTCAATGATGGCGCAGAAACCATTTCCGGCGCTGTGCCTTTGGCTGAATTTGAGCGCGTGTTCCGCAAAGTCAGCAACAATACCGTCGGTGAAACTCCGAAAGTAGAATAAGAGTATTAATGATCCAGTTTGAACGCCTTCGCCTCAGCGGCTTTAAGTCCTTTGTCGATAAGACAGAGCTTGAAATCGGCCCCGGTCTAACCGGGATTGTCGGCCCGAACGGCTGTGGCAAATCGAACACCGTCGAAGCGTTGCGCTGGGTCATGGGCGAAAACTCCGCAAAGCGTATGCGCTCTGGCGGGAATGGCATGGAAGACGTGATTTTCAATGGCACGTCGTCTCGCTCTGCCCGCAACTTCGCCGAAGTTTCCCTCCTTCTGAATAACTCCGCAAGGACTGCGCCGCCGGCCTATAACGGCTCCGATGAAATTGAAGTAACGCGCCGCATTGAGCGCGAGCAAGGATCGACATACCGCATCAATGGCAAAATATGCCGCGCGCGCGATGTGCAGATGCTGTTTGCCGATACGGTTACGGGCGCAAATTCCCCTGCTCTGGTGTCGCAGGGCCGCGTTACGGCGATGATCAACGCAAAACCGCAGGAACGCCGTCTGGTTCTAGAAGAATCCGCAGGCGTTTCCGGCCTGTATGTTCGCCGTCATGAAGCGGAACTGCGTCTTCGCGCCGCGGACCAGAATCTGCAGCGGGTGCAGGATCTGGTCGGCAGCATGGAAGGTCGCTACAACAACCTGAAAAAGCAGGCGCGCCAGGCCCAGAAATATAAAAATCTGTCGGCGCAGATTAAAGAGCTGGAAGTCACCATCGCCTATATGGAGTGGCGCATACAGCTGGCGCGCGTGGAAGCATCCCGCAAGACCTTCGCAGAGGCAGAGAGCCGCGTT
>CAUJHN010000123.1 GCA_963204825.1 Pseudomonadota bacterium | reverse complement strand
CCCCCGGTCGGCGCTTCCCAATCCAGCATTTCTCCTGCGACAAATACACCGGGCCTGCTTTTGAGCATCAAATCCGGCGTCAGAGAGTCAAAGCTTATGCCGCCTGCGCTTGAGATCGCGCGGTCAATGGGAAAAGGGGCTTCTACTGTCACAGGGATTGATTTTATCGCCTTGGCTAATTGTTCCGATGTGTATTCAGTGATGTTGGGATTAAACTCCCGGAGAAACGCTATTTGCGTAGCATTGAGTCCTGCCGCCTTCTGTATCCATGTTGAAAAAGACTGCCGTTTGCGGTTGCGACTAAGCTTTTCGGCAAGTGCCTCTGCCGTTAGGGATGGCTTTAAATCGATATGGATAGTCGCCGGGCCGCGCTCAAGCCCGTTTCGGATAAACGAAGACAGAGCGTAAACGCCGCCGCCCTCAATACCGTTTGTGTTGATCATAATCTCACCTTGCGCCGTTTTGTCGTCAACCGTGAGGGTGATATTTTTAAGCGGCTGTCCGGCATGCCGGTCCTTCAGATATGCAGACCAGGGAATTGTAAAGCCGCAGTTCGCAGGTTTGAGAGCATTTACCTGGACACCATGTTTTTCTAAAATGCCGACCCATGAGCCATCAGACCCTAAATCCGGCCATGATCCGCCGCCGAGCGCAAGAAGCGCAGCGTCAGGCTTTATAAGTTCTTTTTCTTTATCGGGTCTTTCAAAAATGAGCGCGCCATCCTCATTCCATCCCTGCCACGTATATTGCCTTTTGATTTGCACGTTAAGCGCTTCCAATCTTGCCAGCCATGCGCGGAGCAAGGGCGAGGCTTTCATGGATTTTGGGAACACTCTTCCGCTCGACCCCACGTATGTTTCCTGACCCAGATCATCGCACCATGTTCTAAGCATGTCCGGCGTAAAATTCTGAATGATGGGAGCCAGAATCTTTTGCGCCGTTCCATATCGCTTTAAAAATTCGTCCAGGTTTTCGGAATGGGTGATATTTAGTCCGCCGCGCCCCGCCATCAAAAATTTTCGCCCGACTGAGGCTTTGCGTTCGTATACCGTTACATGACAGCCGGCCTGCGCCAATTTTTCCGCTGCGATAAGTCCGGAAGGCCCGCCGCCTATTATGGCGACTGATGGAGTATTATTTTTCTTCATTCGCCTTCAACTATAGGGATTCTTTGAAAGTAAGTATATTACTTTGCAAATGCCTAATGGCGGAGCCCGTATTGAGGAATCTTAGGCCTTCGCATGATCTTTGGGCCAGGTGAAGCGGAAAATGGAGCCTCTGCCGGGGAAGGATTCAACAGTTATATCGCATCCATGCGCGTTCAGTATCTTTTTTACCAATGCGAGGCCCATGCCGCCGCTATCGTGGGTATCCCGCGCTTTGATGTCCTGAAATATTTCGAAAAGCTTTTCCTGTTCATTGGGCGAAATGCCGGGGCCGTTATCACTGATTGTAAATATAAATTTATCTTGCGTGTCTTCGCAGTCGACGCTGGCAGTGCCGCCGTCTTTTTTATTGTTATGCTTAACTGCGTTGTTCAGGAGATTGTAAAAAACCTGCTGCAAGGGCATACGCGGAAGCATGATGCTATCGAACTTTTCATTAACCTGAATCAGAAAGTTTTCAGGCGGCGCAACATATTTAATGACGTCGTCGATCAGCTGCCTGCCCGTGATACGCTCTTTGTCTGCGTAGGGATTAACGATGTATTCCACCTTCGCGTATTCCAGGATGTCCTTTAAAAGGCGGTCCATGCGCTCTATCCGCCCGTTCAGGCTTTTTATATGCTCAAGCGCGTCTTTATAATTTTTCTGCTGAATGCTTTCTTCAATCCATTGTGAGATATTTTCAATAGCGCGGAGAGGGGCCTGCAAGTCATGCGAAGAGATCCAGGCGAAGCGGCCAAGCGCGGCGTTGGAATTTTCCAGCATGGCTATCTTCTGCTTTAATTGCGTATCAAGGTTGGCATTTTCGATAGCGACCGCTGTTACGTCCGCCAGAACCTGTAATATATGAACTTCTTCTTTGGTCGGCCTTCTGATCTTTGACCAGTAATTGCCAATCGCTCCGATGGGAAGTTTTCGGCGTATGGGCACCATGACCATGCTTTTTACAAAAGTGGGGCGGTATGCTTCTGTCGGGACGCGGGAATCTGCGTAGATGTCTTCGATAATGGCGGGCTCCCTGTTGATCATGACCCAGCCGCTGACGCAATTTTTCATGGGGAAGCGCTGCCCCTTCCATAAAGGGCTGATCGCGTTTTCATCCGCGTAATAACATTGGTCGCCGTCCCGCAAAACGAAGGTCGCGCCGTCTGCACCCGTTAATTCGCGGGCTGCCCGTCGGACTATGGACGTAACAGTATCAAGATCGCGCGCATGGGACAGATCCTGCACGACCGAGACCAGCTTTTCCATCGCGCCTAGATACCATTCATTTTCATACAGAGAAACGACCGTCGACATGTTGGCTCCTTATTCTGAATAAAGATCCCCCGATCTATTAACCATTATATATAAGTCAGGCTAAACAATACTTAACGCGGAAAACGGTGATAAATGGCGGAGCGGGAGGGATTCGAACCCTCGATACGGGTATAAGCCCGTATGACGATTTAGCAAACCGTTGCCTTCAGCCTCTCGGCCACCGCTCCAAACCAAGCCCATGAATTAACAGAACTTTGGGGGTAGATCAACCCCTTTGGGTCCGGCAAAAACCCTTATAAATAACGCGTGAGCCAGCTTCCCCAGTCGGAAACTTCTGTAAGATCGGGGTAATCCTCGATGATATGCAATCCCCATCCCGTGGGCGACGCATTATCCTTATAAATATGGACTGCAACACATGCGGCGCTGTGCTGTCCGTCTGTCCGCGCGATCTGAAGTTCATACAGGTTCTTGTCGGTCATTCCGTCTGCAACGCGCAGGGCCGTGGCGGCAATATCCGCAAATACGTGGTCTGATCTTATCTCAACCACAAAAATCATATGCGCAACGTCTTCGGGCAGGGCGGCCAGTTCGCAGGAGATGGATTCATCGTCCCCGTCGCCTTCGCCGGTCTGATCATCGCCGCTGTGATAAATGGCGCCGGACTGATCCATGGAGTCCTGCGCCATCGGGCCGACAAAATCGATGTAATTCTTCTGCGTGTCATAGACGAAGCAGGATATATCCAAATCATGCTGCTGATCGGCTTTGCGCAGTTTGTCCATAACGGTGACTTTTTGGGTGCTGATATCCCAGCTGATCGCGATGAGAATGCGGTGCCGCGCCTTTTGCGTATAGAGAAGCGGCGTCTTGGATCCTTTTACAGTCATAATCGTTACCCCTTTGCGAAAAGATACTCCAGCGGGTGAGGGGGCGCAAGGCTACGCAGCCGTGTTCCAAATGAGCGCCCGTGGCCCTGCGTGAAGGGTTGCGAACTGCCAGACCTTTGCGTCGGTATAGGGACATGAGGGATAGGGAGGAGGGTTTTTTGCCTTCTGATGATATTTTTCCGGTGCCGTGAAATCACCATCGCCTGATTTTACAACACTGACAGTTCTAAATAGCTTGTCCGGAAAGGCTTTCTTTAATGCGCGTGTCAGGGTTCCCGTAACAGAACATGTCCATATCTCGTTGTAAGATGAAAGATCGAGATCTTTGAGTGCAGTGGTCATAGCTTCTTCAAACTCCGGCATGTCAAATCCGGGCGGAAAAACGGCGCTTTCACCACTCTGTGATTTTGCTAGTTCGTAGAGGGCGGAGACGGGCATCGGCCTATTTAAATTAACGACGGCGTTGGTTTTCATGATCTTCTTTATCATCGCATCTTCGGCCTGGCCGCAGATAAAGATATGGGCCTGCTTTCCCGCATCTTCGCATGCGTGCGCAAGCGCAAGGGCGCCATGTCCCATGGTCGTCCCGGGATAAAATATCTTATTGGAAGTGGTCCTGTTTAGAAGCACATCAAGGCCGCGGCGTTTTGTACCGCCAACAATCAGGTCATCCCGCTGAATATCCATCGGATTCCTTTTAATGCGGGTTTATAACCCCAGATTCTGCGTGATGCTGCGTGCTTTATAACAGAAAGATGTGTCCGTCGCCGTTTCATACATGCGGCACAGCAGCCGGCCTTTTTCGGAATCCAGTGCAGAGTATTTCTTATTGCCGCCCGGTGTTGCGTTTGTATAAATCTTAACCTGCTTTGGTAAAAGATGACGCAGTTCAAAATACGCGCGCGGCATGTGCGCTTCGTTGGTGATCAGTAAGATGCTCTTTACGTTGTTTTTTATGGCCCACTCCGCGCCGTTTTTCGCGTTTTCGATGGTGTTTTTGGCCTTAAGATCGACATAGATTTTATCCTTGCGGATTTTTTTCAAAAGTTTACGTACGCCAGGCCCTTTGATGTCATTCGGATAATCCGTTCCCGTGATCATCATTCTTTTTGCCTTGCCTTCGAGGTACATTTCCGTCCCTTCGATAAGCCGATCAGGGGAGCCGGTGAAAACAATAACGGCGTCGGCCTTGGCCGTAGGGGGGAGCGGGGATGCCGAGAGGGTGCCTTTGTAGTAGTAATAGACAGGCGGCGTCGCCGCAACGGCGAGCGCCAGGAGTATGACAAAAATGGCGTTCCTCAGTAAAAGCATGCGAAGGCTTTTATGCAGAATCGCCATTAAATTCAATAAAAATCGTAAAGCCGAAAAACCCTTATCCTCAAAGAGCTTAATTGTGGCGGGAATGGGGCATTTGGCGCTTTGAACCGGAGTAAAAATGAGCCTTATTGTGCGGTTTCAGCCTGACGGCCAAAATCATTAGTGCTTTGCTGTAAATATTTAGTAAGCACTTTATCGCCACCCATTTTCCTAACGAATTCATAGTGCCGTTTATAGACATGGTAATGCTCCAGGGCAGGGTTACCCTGATAGAGGTTATTGTTTTTATGATAATGGTGTAAGGCCTCGTGGTAGATCACGCCTGCGCAGCTTATAAGCTGATATTTGTCCTGCATGAGGGACGGTGGACAATGATACTCATTCGGGAGGAGGCTTATTAAACCGTAATCGACAGCATCCTCTTCTGTTAGTCTGGCATAAGAAGCCCCGCCTGGTGCATTGGTTGCCAAAGCTCTGCTGTTAGGCTCTTTTATAATACGGACGTTGCTCTTAATGAGTTTGTATTCTTCGGGATAATTCTGTTCTATGAATTTCAAGGTATATGTAATTCTGGCCTTGAATTCATCAGAAGCAAAATAGCTAAAGCCAATTTCTTCACTAAAAAAGACTCTCTTAGCGTAATGAACCCCGCCAAATAGGGCGGTGCTTATAACTATGAACCAGATTATATTGCGGCCCGTGTACTTCAATGTTCTAGCTAAGCTTCTTCTTCAGAAGATCGTTGACCATGCCGGGGTTGGCTTTGCCACCAGTTTCTTTTAACACCTGGCCGACAAAGAATCCGAAGAGCTTATCCTTGCCTGAACGGTAGGCTGCAACATTGTCGGGATTGGCGGCGATAACGGCGTCGATAACTTTTTCAATGGCGCCAGTGTCCGTGACCTGTTTCAGGCCTTTGGTTTCAACGATATGGGCCGCATCCTGGCCCGTCGCATACATTTCGGCAAAAACGTCCTTTGCGATCTTTCCCGAAATCGTGTTGTCGGAAATCAGGGCGATCAACCCTCCGAGTTGCGACGCCTTTACGGGGCTTTCGGTGATGTCTTTATTGTCCTTGTTTAAAAGGGCGAGCAGCTCATTCAAAACCCAGTTGGCGATCAGCTTAGGATCGTTGCTGTTTGCGGCGCTTTCATAATAATCCGCGCGGGAACGCTCGGCGATCAAAACGGTCGCGTCGTACAACGGCAGGCCGTAATCCTTCATGAAACGATGTTTCTTCTGATCCGGGAGTTCGGGCAGCGTGGCTTTAATCTCCGCTATCCATTTCGGATCAAGTTCCAGCGGCAGAAGGTCGGGGTCGGGGAAATACCGGTAATCATGCGCTTCTTCTTTTGAGCGCATGGAACGGGTTTCCATTTTGTTTGGATCCCACAGGCGGGTTTCCTGCTTGATGGAGCCGCCGCCTTCAATGATTTCGATCTGGCGGCGCGCCTCGTATTCAATGGCCTGCTGAACGGCTTTCACGGAATTCACGTTCTTGATTTCACAGCGCGTGCCGAGTTCTGCGCCGAACTTACGGACGGACACGTTCACGTCCGCCCGCATGGAGCCTTCTTCCATGTTTCCATCGCATGTGCCGAGGTAGCGTAAAATCATGCGCAGCTTTGATAAATATGCCGCGGCTTCTTCCGGTCCGCGAATATCTGGCTCGGATACGATTTCCATCAAGGCGCAACCGGAACGATTCAAATCCACAAAGGATTTCGTTGGGTGTTGATCGTGCAGGGATTTTCCGGCGTCCTGTTCAAGATGCAGGCGCGTTACGCCAATTTCCTTCGTGCTGCCGTCCGGCAGGTCTATCTCTATCACGCCCTTGCCAACGATCGGATGCAGGAATTGTGAAATCTGATAGCCTTGGGGAAGATCAGGGTAAAAGTAGTTTTTGCGCTCGAACACCGAATAGGTGTTGATGGCGGCATTGAGGCCTAGCCCGGTGCGGACGGCCTGTTCAACGCAGTATTTATTCAGGACGGGAAGCATACCCGGCATCGCGGCGTCAACCATGGAAACTTGTGTGTTGGGTTCCGCGCCGAATGTGGCAGAGGCGCCGGAAAACAATTTTGAGTTGGCCGTGACCTGGGCGTGAACTTCCATCCCGATCACAACTTCCCATTCGCCCGTTTCGCCTTTTAGTGTGTATGCCATGCCGTCCTCTTACTCCACTGCGTTTCCACTTGCCACAACCCCGTGCGTCATTTCACGGTGGCGTACATGTTCGCGGTGGATCATATAAATGCCGCTGCCTACAATAATGACGCCGCCAATGGCTGTCCAGATATCTATGATATGGTTAAAGACCACGTAGCCGAAGAATATGCCCCAGATGAGCTGCACATAGTGGAAGGGGGCGATAACAGAGGTTTCTGCGCTCGCAAAGGCGCGGGAAACCGCAAAGTTCGCAAAAACATGGAAGAAGGCCGTTCCGGCGAAATACCAGGCATGGTCCATTGCCGGCAGATGCATTTGTCCCTTGTAGACCATATAGCCGCCGAACAGGGTTAAGTGCGCCATGGATCCAAAGAGCGAGAAGCACAGAAGGGGTTCGTGTTCGCCGATTTTGCGGATAATCATGGTGGAGGCCGCGTAGGCAAAGGCGGCAAAGACAATGCCGATTGCAGCGGGTTCCATTGGGATGAAGCCGGGGCGCAAAACCACAAGAACGCCCGTAAATCCGGCCGCAATCGCGCACCATCTGTAAATGCGGATTTTTTCCCCCATGACGAAGATGGACATGATCGTTGCGATGAACGGGGCCGCGAAGATCAGCGTATAGGACGTCGCCATGCCCAGCTTATGAAAGCCGTTCGTCATCATCGTAAAGGTCGTCAGTCCGCAGGCCGCGCGCAGGAGGTGCAGTTTTAAATGCTTCGTGCGCAAGGCATTCATCAAGCCGCCCGTCTTGCTGGAAAAGGCCAGTACGAGGGGGAGAAAAAACAGATTGATATAAAACCCGATTTGGTAGGGCTGGTAATCGCTGCTGGCAAGCTTTACGAAGACGTCGCCAATAGAATAGAGGCTGAAGCCAAGAGCCGCCAGAGCCATTCCCTGCACATTCTTTTGTGCCACGGTTTTCATCACACCCCCCTTATGGGCTTAATTATTGTTTCAGACAGTCCATGACCTTTTGCTGTGCCAGAGTCTGGAATTCAGGATCTTCAAATAGCGCTGCAGCCGGATCGGTTATCATCGGCTCACGCGCCAGTATTTGTGTAAAAATTTCGCTGCCATGAAATCTCATATGGGTTGCCAGAGCATTGGCGGCGCAGCTGCAAAGCCCGTCCGGATGCTTGCCCAGCATGGCTGTCTGGGGGTTTTCGATACAGGATTTATAATGATATTCCCGCGTGGGTTCTTCCATGCATGGTGCATAGACGTTAATCAGCATGCGATTAAAAGCGGGGCGCGCGATCGCGGTCTGATTGCTGCTCATGGCCTGCATGTCTTCCAGCGTGAAAAATTGCGTTAGCCGGGCGGCGGTGCATGCGCACAGCATTTGCTGTCCGCGTTCCGACATAGTGGTTGGAGGCGCTTTGATGCAGTTTTCGAAATAGGCGTTCGCCGTTTCTTTTGGCACAAGCGTCTGCGCTCTCGTCGGAAACGAAGCCAGAAGGAGGACGAGAAGCAGGGCGATATATTTCATTATGCGGCCTTCTTTGCCTTTAATAACGATGGAATGGCCGTAAAGTTCGCCGCTCTTTCAATGGCGCCGCCGGCACGAATAATGGTTTCTTCGTCCCATGGGCGCCCAATCAGCTGTAATCCGAGCGGCAGGCCCTGTTCGTTTATCCCGGCAGGTACGGACAGTCCCGGCAGTCCTGCGAGGTTAACCGTGACGGTGAACACGTCATTTAAGTACATCTTGATCGGGTCGTCTTCGTTTTCGCCAATCGCAAACGCGGCGGACGGTGTGCTTGGCGCAAGGATGACATCGCACTGTTTATAGGCTTCTAAAAAGTCGTTCAGGATCAAACGCCGAACCTTCTGTGCCTTGATGTAGTAGGCGTCGTAATACCCTGCGGAAAGAACATAAGACCCCACCATGATCCGGCGTTTAACTTCATCGCCAAACCCTGCGGCGCGTGTTTTCTCGTAAGTCTCGTTCAGATCTTTGCCGTCGACGCGAAGGCCGTACCGAACGCCGTCATACCGCGCGAGGTTGGAGGAGCATTCCGCAGGCGCGATAATGTAGTACACCGGCAATCCGTATTTGGTGTGAGGCAGGGAAACATCTACGATTTCTGCGCCTTCCGCCTTCAGCCAGTCGATACCCTTTTGCCAGATGTCTTCGATTTCCTTAGGCATGCCTTCGACGCGGTATTCTTTCGGAATGCCAACTTTTAATCCTTTGGGGGATTGTTTCAGCGCGGCGGCGAAATCCGGAACGGGTTTGTCCGCGCACGTGGAGTCCTTCGGATCAAAGCCCGACATGGATTTCAGCAGCATCGCCGCATCTTCCAGATTCCTTCCAAAAGAACCGGCCTGATCCAGTGAAGATGCAAACGCAACAACGCCCCAGCGCGATACGCGCCCGTACGTCGGCTTAATTCCCGCAATCCCGCAGAACGCGGCAGGCTGACGGATGGACCCGCCCGTATCCGTGCCGGTTGCCGCCAAACACAGGCGCGCAGATACGGCGGCGGCAGACCCGCCGGAAGAACCGCCAGGCGTTAAATCGGCATTCGAACCGTCATTGCGCTTCCACGGGCTGATGACGTTTCCATACGCGCTTGTCGTGTTCGATGACCCCATGGCGAATTCATCGAGGTTGAGCTTGCCCAGCATAACCGCGCCATCCGCGAACAGTTTCGCTGTGACGGTGGATTCATATTGCGGTTTGAACCCTTCAAGGATTTTTGAGGCCGCTGTCGTTTGCACGCCATCCGTGCAGAACAGGTCTTTAATGCCTATGGGGCATCCTTCCAGATAGCCGGCTTTACCGGACGCGCGGCGTTTGTCGCTCTCCGCCGCCTGCTTGAGGGCGATCTCCGGTGTACGCGTGATGTAACAATTCAGGCCGTCGTCCAGCTTTTCGATCTGTTCGATATGAGCCTTTGTAATTTCCAGGGAGGAGAATTCTTTTTTCTCCAGGCCTTTTGCGGCCTCGGCCAGCGATAAATTGGTAAGATCAGACATTGTTGATTTCTTTTTAAGTGTTAGTTTGTTCTAAAAACTTTTTAGCGACGGGGCTATCTAAGGGAATTAAGCTTTCTTTATTGCATTTTGTGCAGATGCTTTTGCCTGCCTTTTGCCTTGTGTGATCATATATAAGCGCAGCAGGAAAAAATACGATCAGTAAAATAAGCGTAATTGCAAAAGATCCTTTATGTTTTCCTTCCGTAGTGTGGCCACATTGCGTGCATAATTTCATAGTCATAAAAATTACTCCACAACCTTCGATACGACAAAGAATCCTTCCATTTGCTCGGGCGCGTTGGCGAGCACTTTTTGCTGCTGGTTTCCGTCATTCACCACGTCCTCACGAAGGCGCAGCTTAATATCCACGACGTTGGCGAGGGGTTCGACATTGTCCGTGTTGACTTCGCTTAACTGCTCAACGAATTTCATAATATTGCCGAGTTTGACGCGTACCGCCTCCAGCTCTGCATCTTCCATCTGCAGGCGGGCAAGGGTGGCGACTTTTTTGATGGTTTGTAGATCCATATGGGGTTCCTGTAATTTGATCGTTTAGTATTAAACGCCAAGCGCGCGGAAAGCCAAGGAAATTCTTCTCTTTTTTCTTCTTTGGGTGCTATAAATTCGCATGCCCATAGGCCTTCTAAAAGACATTATCGATCGCGCCCCCCTGGACACCCGCCTTCTTGGGCTGGATATCGGCACCAAAACCATCGGGCTCGCCATCAGCGATGCGGGGCAGGGAATAGCGACGCCGTTGCAAACCATACAGCGTAAAAAATTTTCTGACGATCTGCTGGCGCTTGGCAAGATAGCAAAGGAATTTTCCATCGGGGGATTTGTGGCCGGCTGGCCGTTGAATATGGACGGCACCCTGTCCGTTTCCTGCGACCGTGTCCGGTCTTTCGCGGATGAGTTTTCCAAATATCCACAGGAACTGGGGATGAAACAGGGGACAGATATGTGGATTGCCTTATTTGACGAGCGATTGTCCACAAGTACAGTGCATAACTTTCTGA
>CAUJHN010000122.1 GCA_963204825.1 Pseudomonadota bacterium | reverse complement strand
GGCAAGACTCGGGTTCAGACGCTGACGCGACAACTCCAAAAGGCCGAAGGACGAAATACGCCCCACCTGGATACGCGCCCGGTCCGAAGACAGCGCATCGCGTAGCCTTTGTTCAACTTTGCGGTTGTTGCGGCGATCTTCCATATCGATAAAGTCGACGACCACCAGCCCTCCAAGATCGCGCAGGCGAAGCTGACGCGCTACTTCATCGGCCGCTTCCAGGTTGGTTTTCAAGGCAGTCTCTTCGATATGGCGTTCTTTCGTCGCCCGCCCGGAGTTGACGTCGATGGAGACCAGCGCTTCTGTCGGGTTGATGACCAGGTAACCACCGGATTTCAAGGTCACGCTCGGCTCGCCAATATCGGCGATTTGGTTTTCAACGCCGAATTTGTGGAACATCGGCACGCGGTCGTTTTTATATTCCTGCACCTTCTTGGCATGGGAAGGCATAAGCATCTTCATAAAATCTCTGGCGGCCTTGTATCCTTCGTCTCCAGAAACGTAAACATCTTCAATATCGCGGGAATAAAGATCGCGGATCGCGCGTTTGATCAAATTGCCTTCTTCATAGATGAGGGCGGGCGCGGTCGATTGCAGCGTATGTTCGCGGATGGTATTCCACAGACGCGTCAGATAATCGAGGTCGCGCTTGATTTCCACCTTCGTGCGCGTAACGCCGGCGGTGCGGAGAATGACGGACATGCCGTCCGGAACGGACAGGTCATCCAGCATTTCCTTCATGCGCTTGCGATCTTTAAAGGACGCGATTTTGCGGGAAACGCCGCCGCCACGCGGGGAGTTCGGCATCAAAACGCAGTAACGGCCCGGCATGGACAGATATGTCGTCACCGCCGCGCCTTTGTTGCCGCGTTCTTCCTTGCTGACCTGAATCAGCATGATCTGGCCGCGCTTAATGACTTCCTGAATCTTGTATTGGCGTTTCAGATTGAAACGGAACGGACGGTCGCCGTCCACGCCGTCGCCGCCGATGGAATCGACGGAATGATCATCCCGGTCACCGCCATGGCGGCCATGACGTCCCCCACGACCCCGTCCGCGTCCGTGACGTCCACGACGGCGGTCTCGGCGGCCGCGTTGCGGCTGATCCCCGCCTTCGGTAGCGGCCTGTTCTTCCCCCTCTTCGCCTTCGGCGGATGTTTCTATCGTTTCGCCTTCTTCAGCATCATCCTCTTCTTGGTCCTCATCGTATTCTTCGATGAAAGAGGATTCCCTAACATCGTCTTCCACCACAGGACCCTGCAGGACATCCGAAGGCGCATCCATGGCTATGGGCGCGCGGTAAGGCTCTTCGTCTTCATCCGCATCTTCTGAGGAAGCTTCTTCCGCCTCGTCATCCAGAAGAGGCTGGTCTTCGCCACCCACTTCGACAATGGCTTCGAGTTCTTCTTCCTCTTCGTCGATGTCTTCTTGTCCGGCTTCCACTCCGCTTTCGGCCTGGGCGGCGCGCTCTTCTATTGCGGCTTCAACCTGTTCCATTTCCTCATCATGCTCTTCCAGCTCAGCCCGCTGCGCGGCAATCAAGGCCTCGCGGTCTGCGACAGGAATGCGGAAATAATCGGGGTGAATTTCAGAAAACGGCAGAAATCCGTGACGGTTTCCACCAAAATTCACGAACGCCGCCTGAAGCGAAGGTTCCACCCGCGTGACTTTAGCGAGGAAAACGGAACCCTTCAGCTGTTTTCTGACTTTGCTTTCGTAATCATATTCGACGAGCTTGTTGCCATCGACGACGGCAACCCTTGTTTCTTCGGAATGGGTCGCGTCGATTAACATAGTTTTAGGCATGGATATCCTCCAAGCGCAGCGCGGCCTGACACCCTCAAGCGACAAAGAAGGAGAGGCGCGGGAGCGCCAAAAAATTAAAGATGAAGATAGACCTGATCCGGGCCTTAGATACTGTAACGGCTACACGCCAACCACATATTCTGGTCGGCCCTATAGCGCAAATCTCACCGGCAAATGGCCAGGCGGGAGGACCTATCTTTTTCCGTTACAGCCAGCGAAACCTTTGTAAATCAAATCCTTAGTAACAACTGCATGGCCGCGACGGGTCGCTTGGATAAGACAATACACAGATGAAGATTAATATACAATGTAAAAATACTCGGCTTTTTTAAAACCGTTGCAAAGGCTGGGCATCGCTGTATCCTGATGGCGGTATAAGGTTTACGGAATCATCTTGTGGCGCGTTTATTTTCAATTTTCTTTCTACTAGCGATACTGTTCGCAGGATTCTCTCAAAATGCCAGGGCTGACATACCTCTGGCCGTGAATTCGCTGCGTATCGGAACGCATCCGGATGCGACAAGACTGGTGCTAGAACTCTCGCGCAAAGCCGAATTTCGCGCCTTCATGCTGCAAAACCCGACCCGTCTCGTATTAGACCTTCCAACCTTTGATTGGCGGGCGCAAATGCCAAAGCCGCCACCGGGAAGCATGGTAGGTGCCATACGTAACGGGCTTTTGCAGCCAGGAATTTCAAGGATTGTCGTCGATATTGCGGAACCCGCAATTTTAAAATCTGCTTTTTTTCTGCCGGCTGGATCCGGGATTTCGGATCGTGTCGTAATTGATTTTGCGCGTGCAAATGGCCCACTTCCAACGGGAAATGAACAAATGTTCGGTTCGCTGAGCGCCGCTCCCCCAAAATTCCAGCTGGAACCCCAGATCAAGCCGCAGCCGAAGTCTTTCGCGGGAGAGATAAAGCTGGAGCAACAAAGCCATTCACTGCAAACGCCCGCCGCCTATATTCCAGACGAACCGCCGGCTTCCTTCAACAACAAGACAACCAAGGGCCCCAAGCCGATGATCGTCATCGACGCCGGACATGGCGGCGATGATCCCGGCGCGCTCGGCGCTGAAGGCGCGAAAGAAAAGAACGTCACGCTGGCCGCTGCACAAGAGTTGAAAAAGCAACTGGAGGCGACGGGCCGCTACCGGGTTCACCTCACCCGCTCCACGGACATCTTCATTAAGCTGCAGGACCGTGTGGCTATCGGCCGAAAGCAGGGCGCAGACCTTTTCATATCCCTTCACGCGGACTCGATCGACAAGCCCGGTGTATCAGGGGCAAGCATTTACACACTCTCCAACAAAGCCTCCGATGCGCAGACCGCCAAACTGGCCGCTCGCGAAAACCAGGCAGACCTGATTGCCGGTGTGGATCTTTCGCATGAAGATAAGGAAGTCGCCAATATCCTCATCGACCTTGCCATGCGCGATACGATGAACCAGTCGAAATTTTTTGCGAACACAATCGTGAGAGAAGCGGGGCGCGGCGGCATTCAAATGCTTGAAAAACCGCACCGCTTCGCGGGTTTCGCGGTGCTGAAGGCGCCGGACGTCCCCAGCGTGCTGATTGAAATGGGCTTTATGTCTAATAGACGCGAGGTCAATCAGCTCTCCTCCCCCGAATACAGAAAAAAAATAGCGGGCGCGATTGTGCGCGGGATAGATGGCTATTTTTCCAAAGTCCAAAAAAGCGGTCAGAATTAAGCCACCGCGCGGACTGTGGCAAAAAAGCACAAAGACTCTGAAAATCTTAAAAAATTTTTAAAAGGGGGTTATCAGCGCGAATTTCGTGATGTATAAAGGCTGGGATTTACCAATTGCGGGAAGCCACAAGCTTTTCCATATGGTCAACTCGAATTTCTAGAAATAATGAGGAAACATATACAATGAAAACACTTCTGATGAATGCACTGGTTCTGGCTTCTGTTGTTGGCGTAGCTGCTTGCTCCACATCCGGCAACTCCGCAAACGACGAAACGCTGACACAAGCTCCATACGCTGAAGAGCGCACGGTTGGCAATGCACCAGCACAAGAAACGGTTCGCTCTGCTGACCCAGTTTTCGAAAGCAAACAAGTTAAGTAATTAACTTGTCCTTTTGGACAAAGAATTAAGGCTGTCTGCGCATTCGCAGGCAGCCTTTTCTTTTTGCTCCAATAAGCGGATACTCGAAAAATGAATGCAAAGACCTTTGCCCTTCGTTTTATATTCCTGATTGTGATCGCCATCGCAGCGGGACCCGTCTATGCAATAACGGTTAATGCGATGGTTTTCTTCGGAATAGCACCCTACGACGGAACAGCGCTGACGATGCAGGCCGTTTATGTCTGGCTAGGCTGTCTCTTGATAGGTTTCGGATCGATGTTCATCAAAGATGACTGGCGACTCACGCTCTACCTGAGCCCTCTTTACGCCCCATCCCTCTACATTCTCGTTTTCACGATAATGCAGGGTTCGTTTACTGATTGATATTGGTCGGGGCTTTCGGCGTATTGGACGAAACTTTCTTAACATCCGCTTTTGCCGGTGCTGTCTTCACGCCATCCTGGCTGTAAACATCGACATTCTTGACCGGCGTTTTCGCGGCTTTAGCTTTTTCGGCAGTGACGGCATCTTCCGCCTGGGCTTCCTTCAGCGTGTTTTCCGTCGCGTCTTCAACGTGCGCGCCTTTCGTGCCTTTTCTGTCAAGAACCGCCACAGGATAGCCTTTGTGCTCCCGCACGGCTTTTCGCACAGCTTCCCAATCTATATTATCGGCAAGAGGCCCGGCCTTTGATGTTATGCGCTTCATGTCGGCGGCTGTAATCTCATAGGACATCAGCTCGCCCGTTTCTTCTATACGCAAGGACTGCTCCTGCGTGGGCGATACTTCGACATACATTTTATTATCGATCCAGCCCACTTTCACGGGTTGATCGACCACGGTCACTTTCGTGCCGACAGGCACGCGCGGATAGATGTCCTTGATTGCTTCGGGATACATGCGGATACAGCCAGAAGAAGCACGGCGGCCAATAGCATAGGGTTTGTTGGTTCCGTGAATGCGGATATCCGGGAAGCCCAGATACAGGGCGTGCGTACCCATCGGATTTTCTGGTCCCGGCGGATAGAAAGGCTTTAACGTCGGATCTTCTTTCAGCATACGCGGCGTTGGAGTCCATGTGGGTCCAACCACTTTTCTATTCACGGTCGTGCTACCGATCGGCGTGTTCAAACCTTCGCGGCCAGGGCTGATCGAATACATAATCGGCGCCTGCCCCGGCGTTTGGAACAGGTAAAGTTTCATTTCCGGCAGGTTGATGACGATGCCCTCACGCGGCGCATCGGGCAGTAAAGCCTGTGTCGGCAGCACCACGCGAGCGCCTTCACCCGGAATCCATGGGTCCAGCGTCGGGTTCGCCGCCCGCATTTCCACGAATCCCAGCCCGTATTTACGCGCCAGATGCACCAGCGTGTCTTCGTATTTCGCGCGGTAGAACTGCATCTTCCCGACATAATCCAGCGCGTATGTCTGCGCCGCCATGACAGGCGATGAAAACGCAATCAACGCAGTGGCCATAAGGGGCAGGAATCGGGAGGATGTTTTCTTCATGAGGTAGAGCTTTCGCTAAAGGCTTTTTTGCAAATTCTGCGCGACCTTGTCCATAAACTGACCGGTTGTCAAGAAAGCTTGTTCAGGCCCGATCAGAATCGCCAGATCTTTTGTCATAGAGCCTGATTCCACTGTATCGACGCAAGCTTTTTCTAAGCTTTCAGCAAATTTTATCAGCGGGGTGTTGCCATCAAACTTCCCCCTGTATTTAAGCCCTTGAGTCCACGCGAAAATAGAAGCGATCGGGTTGGTCGATGTCTCCTTCCCCTTTTGGTATTCGCGGTAGTGGCGTGTCACCGTGCCGTGCGCGGCTTCCGCTTCCACGATCTGCCCATCAGGCGTTAGTAGTACGGATGTCATAAGACCAAGAGAACCGTAGCCTTGCGCCACCACGTCGGACTGCACGTCGCCGTCATAGTTTTTACAGGCCCACACGAACCCGCCGTTCGATTTCACGGCGAAAGCCACCATATCGTCGATCAGGCGGTGTTCATACCACAGCTTTTTTTTCTCAAATTCGGATTTGAATTCAGTGTCATAGATCTTCTGAAAGATATCCATGAACTTGCCATCATAGGCTTTCAGGATCGTGTTCTTCGTCGAAAGATAAACGGGATAGTTGCGCTGCAGGCCGTAATTGAAACAGGCGCGCGCAAAGCCCATGATGGATTCATCGACGTTATACATGCCCATGGCCACGCCAGGGCCTTTAAAATCAAAGACTTCGAATTCCTGTTTTTCACCGTTAGCAGGCTCGTAAATTAATTTCAGTTTTCCAGGACCGGGAATTTTCAGGTCCGTTGCTTTGTACTGGTCCCCGAACGCATGCCGGCCCACCACCATCGGCTGCGTCCAACCCGGCACGTACCGCGGCACGTTTTTACAGACGATAGGTTCCCGGAAAACGGTGCCGTCCAGTATATTGCGGATCGTGCCGTTCGGCGATTTCCACATTTTCTTTAAATTGAATTCCTTCACGCGGCCTTCGTCCGGCGTGATAGTCGCGCATTTAACGCCAACACGATATTTTTTAATGGCTTCAGCCGCCTCAACGGTTACTTTGTCTTCCGTCGCATCGCGATTTTCGATACCAAGGTCGAAATATTTCAGATCTATATCCAGATACGGCAGGATCAGTTTTTCCTTAATCATCGCCCAGATGATGCGCGTCATCTCATCGCCGTCGATGTCCACAACCGGATTGTCCACCTTGATCTTCGCCATACCCTTAACTCCTTAAAAAATTGCCTTTCAAAGATGGGCGGACAAACCGGGCAAGTCAATATTTAGAGAGCCCGGACAGGGCATTTTCTGCGCCGAACCGTAATTTTCCGTAAATTCATATCAATATTGTCAGCCTATTGCCGATGTTGTAGAACAGACCAGATTAAGAAAGTGAGCGTTTACCCCATGTCCGATATTTTCCGCGAAGTCGATGAAGCCATGCAAAAGGAAAAGGCTGCCAAGCTCTGGAAGGAGTACGGTCCCACCCTTATGCTGGCCGCCATTGTCCTCGTCGTCAGCACGGGCATCGGCACAGCCTATCGTTCCTGGACTTCCCATGAAAATGTAAAGGCCACCACTAAATTGGTAATGGCGGCGGAAGAAAAGGACATCGCCGCAGCGATGGAAAAAGCCGCGCAGGGAACCGATGATGGTCATAAGATCGTCGCCCTTATGAACGCCGCCGCAAAATACGCCTCTGACCAGAAGTTCGACAAGGCGGCGGATCTTTACGATTCTGCAGCAAAAGATGCTTCCGCACCGTCCGACCTGCGCGATCTTTCCACCATTCTTTATGTGCGTGCGGCGCAGATCGCTGCACCCGCCACAGACGAAACGGGCTATAAGGCGCTGGCTGACAGACTCTCCCCTATCGCAGCCAATGAAAAAAGCGCCTTCCGGCTTCAGGCAAAATTAGACGCAGCCCTACTATACGGCGATGGCCTGAAAGACTATACTAAGGCGCTAGACCTTCTCAAAGGGTTTGACGGTGAATCCATCGCCGACTCCCTGAAGGAAAAGGCCACGGCCTTAAAACATGTTTATGAGTATGAATCATCTCAAACACCTTCCCCGGCCCCATCACAACAGCCATAAAATCATGAACCGATATCTTCTTCTGCCTGCTCTGCTCCTAAGCGTCAGTGTCGCCGCCTGTTCTGGTGGCTGGTTTGGCGAAAAGAAAGAAAAACCTCCGTTAAAAGGAGAGCGCATTTCCGTACTTGACTACGAAAAGGATCTTCGTCCCGAAGGCGAAGCAGAAGGTGCGGCGCCATTTTCAGCTGGGGAAAGTTGGCAGAATGATGTTTGGCCACAGGCTGGTGGATATCCAAGCCACGCCATGCAAAACCTCGCGCTCAGCGCGAAACAACCGCAAAAACTCTGGAGCGCCGATATCGGCGAAGGCAGCCGCAGCAATCTTCCGCTGACAGCGCAGCCGGTCGTTGCCGGCAAAACAATTTTCACATTGGATACGGATGCGCATCTGTCCGCGTTTTCAACAGATGACGGAAAAAGACGCTGGAACACGGACATCCGCGATCCTGACGAAGAAGATCCAGTCATAAGCGGCGGAATTGCCGTCGATGCGGGCGTGGTTTACGTCACGGCGGGGTATGATGAACTCGTCGCCGTCGATGCACAAAAAGGGGATATCAAGTGGCGCGCCAAATTGACAAGCCCATCTCGCGCCGCGCCCACTGTTATTGGCGGCCGCGTATTTGTCACCACACTGAACAACAGCGTACTATCGCTCGACGCAACAAACGGCGCGGTGCAATGGGAATTCTCAGGCCTTGGGCAAAGCACGACACTGGTCGGCGCCGCGAGCCCGGCCGCTACAACAGATATCGTCGTCCCGGTCTTTTCTTCCGGTGAAATTTATGCGCTGCGATCCGTTAACGGATCGGTTGCCTGGTCGGATAATCTGGCAAGCGCTCTTAAACTCGGCGGCATGACCGCGCTTTCGGATATTCGCGGCCTTCCCGTAATAGATGATAATGTGGTGTATGCCATCTCGTTCGGAGGGAAGACCGCAGCCATAGATATCCGCACAGGAGCGCGTATCTGGCAGAAGGATATTTCAGGCGCAAAAACGCCATGGGTTTCCGGCAACCGGGTCTTCCTGATTTCATCCGAAGGCCAGATCGTATCGCTGGACAAAGATAAAGGAACCGTCCTTTGGGTGTCGCAGCTCGCCCGGTTTAAGGACAAAGTCGAAAAAACCGGCCCGATCTTCTGGACAGGCCCGATGATGGCGGGAAGCCGCCTTCTGGCTTTCTCTTCGGAAGGCCGCGTCGCCGAAATCGACCCCGAAAAAGGCACCCTTATCCGCGAATGGGACAGCAGGGGCCGCATCAGCATAGCCCCCGTCATAGCGGGCGGAACCCTTTATATCCTGGGCGAAAACGGCGACTTAACCGCCTACCGCTAAGAAATATCTGGCAAATTTACATTCAACCCCTTAAACATGCCCCATGTTTACGATCGCTATCCTGGGCCGCCCCAATGTGGGCAAATCGACGCTTTTCAACACCATCGCGGGCAAGCAGCTCGCGATCGTTGACGACACGCCCGGCGTCACCCGCGACTGGCGCGAAGCGGAAGTGTTCTTTTATGACCGCCAGGTTATGATCATGGACACGGCAGGCCTGGAAGAAAGTTTCGATGATTCCATCCAAGGCCGGATGAGAAAACAGACGGAAGAGGCTCTCTCCCGTGCGGACGCCGTGATTTTCGTTATCGATGGCCGCGCAGGTTTAACACCCATCGACCAGCATTACGCACAGTGGCTGCGCAAACAGAAGAAACCCGTCGTACTCGCAGTAAATAAGTGTGAAAACGAAAAGACGGCGGCGGCAGGCATCGCCGAATCCTACGGCCTTGGCTTCGGCGATCCGGTCCCTGTTTCCGCCGCGCACGGTCATGGCATTCATGATCTCTACCTCTCTCTTCTCCCGCATATGCCGAAGATTGAAGAGAACACCGAAGAAGACGAAAACGATTTCATCGATATGTCCAAAATCGATGATCTTGAAGGCGATGAGAGTTTTGATTTCGCCGCGCTCGTGCCCGACTCCGAAGATGAAAAGCCTTTAAAAATCGCCATCGTTGGCCGCCCGAACGCTGGAAAATCCACGCTGGTCAACGCGCTGTTGAAAGATAACCGCGTCATGGTCGGCCCGGAAGCCGGGATCACGCGCGACGCCATCGCCGTCGACTGGGAATATGAAGGCCGCAAGATCAAGCTGGTTGATACCGCGGGGCTTCGCCGCAAAACGAAGGTGCAAGACAAGATCGAAAAACTCGCGGTCGATGATACGATGCGCGCCATTCGCCTGGCCCAGATCGTCATCATGCTCGTTGAACCGGATTCCATGTTCGAAAAACAGGATCAGCAGATCGCAAGCCACGTCCTCGATGAAGGCCGTGCGCTCATCATCGCGCTGAATAAATGGGATTTGGCGGACGATAAGAAAAAAACGCTCGACGTCCTCCAATACCGCCTGGATACAGGATTGGCGCAGGTAAAAAACCTGCCTGTCGTAACCATTTCCGCGCTGAACAGCAAAGGCCTGAACTCGCTCATGGACGCCGTTCTAGACACCTACAAAACATGGACGAAGCGTATTTCGACGGCAAAAATGAATCGCTGGCTGGCGGCCCGCGAAAGCCAGAACCCCGCCCCGCTCGTCGGCGGCCGTTCAAACCGCCTGAAATACATGACGCAGATCAATATCCGTCCGCCTACTTTTGCTTTATGGGTCGCCCGCGCCGGGGAACTGCCAGATACCTATAAACGCTATATCGTGAATGCACTGCGTGCGGATTTCGGGCTGGAAGGCGTCCCCGTCCGCCTTCTCATTCGTTCTTCCAAAAACCCGTTTGCGGATGAATAATTACTTAACCGACGGCACGGCGTAAATCTCGCCATTCATCGCACAATCATCGGAAACCAGCTTTAAGAAATGATGCGCAATATCGTCCGGATGGGGCCGCGTTTGCGGATCTTCGCCAGGATAGGCCTGCGCGCGCATGGCAGTTCTGACACGGCCAGGATCAAGGATGTTAACCCGAACGTTCGTGTTTGCGCATTCGGCGGCATAGGTTTTGGCAAGTGCTTCCAGTGCCGCTTTACTGACCGCATATTCGCCCCAATAAGCGCGCGCTTCGCTTGCAACGCCGGACGTTACGAACACGGCCCGGCCCGCAGGGGCCGCCTTCAAAAGCGGATCGAGCGTACGGATCAGACGATAATTGGCGGTAACATTCAAATCCATCACCCGCTGGAATTCATCCGGCTTTACATGACCGATGGGTGCGAGCGTGCCCAGCATCGCCGCATTCCCAACCAGAATATCCAGCTTGGGGAAATGTTGATGCAGCGTCGGTCCCAGCGCATCCAGATCATTCAGCTTGAAAAGATCGAGCGGCATCAATGTTGCCTTGCCGCCTTCTTTCTTAATCTCATCATCCACGGCCTCAAGACCGCCAACGGTGCGCGCGATTAAAACAACATGCGCCCCTTCACGGGCCAGCACCTTTGCCGCCGCTGCGCCAATACCGCGTGATGCCCCTGTAACCAGGGCCGTTTTACCTGCCAAGGATTTAGTCATCGATGGAAACCAGCATCTTCGCGCCGAGCGACGCTTTCTTCTTCGGTGAAGCACAGCCCGCGATTTTATCGACAAGTTCCACCGGATATTCACCCGTAAAGCAAGCATCGCAATATTGCGGCTTGTCTTTATTGCGTTTGGCTTCGCCGACCGCCTGATAGAGTCCATCGATGGAAATATAGGCGAGGGAATCCACACCGATATGCTGGGCTATTTCTGCCACCGTGTGCGTATGCGCCATCAATTCTTCCGTGCGCGGCGTATCGATCCCGTAAAAACAGCTGTGGGCCGTCGGCGGTGAAGAAATGCGCATATGCACCTCTTTTGCCCCGGCAGCCCGCACCATATCCACGATCTTCCGCGACGTCGTCCCCCGTACGATGGAATCGTCCACCAGAACGACGATCTTATCTTTCAAATAGGCGCGGTTGGCATTGTGTTTCAGCTTCACGCCGAGATTGCGAATTTGCTGCGTGGGTTCAATAAAGGTCCGTCCGACATAATGGTTCCTGATGATACCCAGTTCAAACGGCACGCCACTTTCTTGCGAATATCCTATAGCGCTTGGCACGCCCGAATCCGGCACGGGCACCACTACATCCGCCCCTTTAACAGGCGATTCTTTCGCCAGAACAGAGCCGATATTTTTACGCATCTCATAAACTGAATGTCCTTCCATGAAGGAATCCGGACGGGCAAAGTACACATATTCGAATATGCAGAATCTCTTTTCCGTCTTTTTAAACGGCCATGCCGTCCGCATGCCTTTTTTATCGATGATGATCATCTCACCGGCTTCCACATCGCGTACGAACTCCGCGCCGATAATATCAAGCGCGCAGGTTTCCGATGCAAAAATATAGGCGCCGCCCATCTTGCCCAGAACCAGCGGTCGAATGCCGAACGGATCCCGAAGACCGATCAGCATGTCATCCGTGACAGCAACAAGGCTGTATGCTCCTTTTATTTCATTCACCGCATCGACCAGCTTGTCGATCACACTGGTTTTAGTTGATACCGCCATAAGATGAACAATGACTTCTGTATCGGACGACGACTGAAACAGGGACCCCTTTTCCACCAATTCTTCGCGTATGGCGGCGGCGTTCGTTAAATTGCCGTTGTGTGCGACTGCGAACCCGCCCAGCGCAAGGTCAGCATAAATCGGCTGTACATTGCGAAGCGATGCCTCGCCTGTTGTCGAATATCTGTTATGACCTATGGCCGCATGGCCCCTCAGTTTGGAAATGACTTTCTCTTTTGAGAAGGTCGCATCGACCAGCCCCATCGCCTTGTGTACATAAAAATCGTCACCGTCATATGATACGATGCCAGCCGCTTCCTGCCCTCTATGCTGTAG
>CAUJHN010000121.1 GCA_963204825.1 Pseudomonadota bacterium | reverse complement strand
GTCGACCGTCTTATATAGCCAGAACGCAAGCAAACGCCCTCATTCCGGGGCATTTTTACGCCAAAACCTATGGTTTGTCAAAGGATTGTCCTTAGTGTTTATATATAGTGGAACCCACATGGTTAACGAAATAGATCTTGTTATTATTTTCATAATATATTAATGTAAACAATATAACGAGATTAGAGGTAGCTCAAAATGGCCGGTTTATTAACACGCATTTGCAATATGGTGGGAGCATCACCAATAATTCCGGATTCTAAAAAACATATTGTTATTCAGCCATTATTGCCTGTTGTTGGCGCCAACGACAGCAAGCAGGCGTTTCTAACAGCCGTTCAAGGTGTTTTAGCACAGCCTGCGTATGCAGATTCTGGCATAACTGTTTCGGGTACGAATAATTGGAAAAAAGCTTTTTGTCCTTCGGTCTACTTACTTGATCCTTACGGTAGGATTGCTTCCCCGCAAAGTGCTTTAGATCTTCAAACGGCAATAACGCGGGCGTCAGGAAAAGGTGCGTCGGTAACGGTGACCCCACAGTCAGCCAGCTACGATAGCTACTGGGGAGCTTTTAAAGTTACCCCATAAATTCATGCTGGTTTGCCTGAATTCTGTCTTTTTGGAACCTTTGCAGGTCTAAACGCGTATGCCTTTCAGAAACAACCACTTAAAACATGGAGAGATTTCAATGAAAGGCGTTCTTTTATGGCTTGTAGGAATACCTATCCCAATCATTATTCTGCTTTATCTGTTTAACGTCCTGTAATGCCTCGGCAGTGTCCGGCCAGAGTAGGAAAGGCTTGTATCCATAATTTACGACTCATGGCATAATTCCTTGACTTTTAACTGTTTTAACCGGATGGGGAATATCATGGCGAACACGAGCGACGGTAAAATTCTAGGCTTTATCCCAAAGGATCAGTACCTGAAGATTGATTACTATCTGCTGCTCGCGAGCGGCGTTGTCGGGCTGTTGTCGTCGGTTTTGGGTATTCTGGGTATTATTCTCGGCCTGGGCGGTCTTTCCACCCTGACGGGCGTTTTGGCTCTGTTAATGTCGCTCGGCGGATATTTTTTATTCCGCGAGGAGTTTTCCGAACTGGAGCAGAACCATTTCGCCTATATCTGCCTGCTGTTCCTTACAGGATTCATCGCCGGAATAATTATTGCCGCTTTTGCCATTCTGGGCCTTCTGGTCGTATGGCTTCTGTCGATACTGGTATCGATTGGAATGCTGGCTTTGACCTTTACAGGATACAATAGCTGGGCCCATGGCCGCATGATGTCAAAGGACAATCTTAAATCGGAAATTCAGTTGGCGATGAAACGCGCCTAATTGCAAGATTGACAAATCTGCTCTGATCTTTGAAGTTAAGGCATCACTTAACT
Source organism: Pseudomonadota bacterium (assembly GCA_963204825.1). GTDB lineage: Bacteria > Pseudomonadota > Alphaproteobacteria > Micavibrionales > Micavibrionaceae > Micavibrio_A. Next base: position 1,922 of record CAUJHN010000121.1, on the reverse strand, counting down.
TCATAAGAAAGAGTAAGTCATGAATTATCTTGTTCTTCTCCGTCATGGGCAATCCCAGTGGAATCTCGAAAACCGCTTTACAGGATTTCACGATATTGACCTATCGGATCTGGGGCGTCAGGAAGCGGCCGATGCCGGCGCGCGATTGAAAACATTGGGCGTAAAGTTCGATGCGGCTTTTACCAGCACGTTGCAGCGGGCGTCTAACACCGCGAAAATCGCCCTGACCAATGCAGGACAGGAAGATTTGATTTCCAAACTGGTTCGCCATGACGATCTGCGCGAGCGCGATTACGGCGATCTGACGGGCTTGAACAAAGATGAAACCCGCGCCAAATACGGCGAAGAGCAGGTGCATATCTGGCGCCGTTCCTACGATGTCGCGCCTCCCGGCGGCGAATGTCTGCAAGACGTGGTCGAAAAACGTGTTCGCCCGTATTACGAAGCGAACATCAAGCCTTTGCTGGAGCAGGGGAAGAATGTTCTGGTGGCGGCGCATGGGAACTCGCTTCGCGCGCTGCTTATCATTATCGGCGCGGAAACACCTGAAACCATTAACAAAGCCGAAATGGAAACAGGCGTGCCGGTCGTTTTTGAACTGGAAGGCGGCAAGATAAAAAACCGCTATCAATTGACTGACAAGAAGGCGGCATAAAAAAATCCCGGCTATTTGGCCGGGATTTTTTTCGTTAATATCCACCGCCTGAGCTGCTGCCCGAACTTGAAGAGCCTCCGTTCGTCGTGGAGCCCTGCGATCCGTCTGCAGATGTCCCGGAATTAGAACCAGAAGCGCCGGTTCTGCCTTTCGTAGAGCTGGTGGCCTGGAGTTCACTCAATGTAAGCGTATTGTCTCCATTTGTATCTGCCGCACCGAAATCTCCGGCGCCAGACATTTTGTTGTATTCGGATTCACTTAATGTGCCATTTCGGTCGGAATCCAATGATTTAAACTGCTGCATGAGTGAAGTTGCTGATGTGCCTTCCGCGTTCGCACCGGCGAATGGGACTATTACCGCTGTAACCAGAGCGGATGTTAGTGCCAGCTTTTTGAGTTTCGTCATTATAGATCTCCTTCTTTATAAGATTTGCTTGCCAATGACTGTGCTGCTGCAAACCGGCAGAAATATCACCTGAATAGGGAAAAAATGAGAATATATGTATCAACCTTGAATCCAAGCGGCGTAAAAACCCCCGCCGAAGCGGGGAATTTTTTTTACTGGGTAGTATTTGTCCGGTCATTCATGCGGGCGCGATAGTCGGCGCGGCTGCGTTCCGTTTCGCTGATCGTCCCATCATTATTGCTATCAACAGGCCCACTGGCGCGAAATCGCGTATCGGTTTCCGTGGCGGCTGTTCCGCCGACTGTGGAATCCTGTAATGTGCCGGATGATGTAACGCTTCTGCCAACGGAACCATTGACCCCGCCTGTGGGCGCCGTATTACCCACTTCGCCAATCGGCGTGTTGCCTACGGTGCCAAGAGATGAGCCTGGCGTGCCGGAAGAGGGCGTGCCCCTTCCCGTAGATCCTATTGTTGAACCGCCGACAGATCCCGTTCCGGAGCCGACTGTGGATCCGCCGACGCTGCCGCGTCCGCCCACCGTTGTTCCACCGGAGCCTGTTGACGCGGTGCCCCCGCCGCTTGTGGCGTTCGCAATTGCGGGAAGGGCAAGTGCGCCCGCAATAAGCGCGGTAATGGTATAGAGTTTGAATTTTGTCATGATGCGTCTCCTTTGCTGGGCCAACAACAGAGAGGCTGTATGGTTCATAAAAAAACCCGCCATAAGGCGGGTTTTTACATTTAGCGGCGGATGCCGAGTTTTTCGATGAGCGCTTGATAGCGCTTTTCATCTTTGCGCTTCAGGTAGTCAAGAAGCGTGCGGCGCGTGGCAACCATTTTCAGGAGGCCGCGGCGTGAGCTGA
>CAUJHN010000120.1 GCA_963204825.1 Pseudomonadota bacterium | reverse complement strand
GTCCGCATGATACACAAAAAGCCGCGGCAAATAGAGCATGCCCGCCATCCAGGCGATGACGGAAATAACATGGAACGCTTTGATCCAAGGATAGTATGAAAGCAGCATATCAGACATGAGCGCAGGATCCCTTGCAGTTTGAAAATTGTTTCACCGCGCAAAACTTAAAATTCGCAGGGCAAATCGCCGACCCGGTGTTCGGGGCGATATGTTTTTGCGGATTGGCGCCGCGCGCCATGTCCGCAAGCCCGCGAATAAAATCCGGGTGAACGCCCACTGTCGGCACGCGGTAAAATCCCGGCACGCCGATATGCGCCGCAAGCTCCCGGTACTCCAGCTCAATTTCCACCAAAGTTTCGACATGCTCCTGCGTGAAGGCGTGCGGGAAGATTACGACGGGTACGCCGTCTTTTGCCGCTTTGTGCAAGGCGTCTTCCGTGGAAGGTCCTATCCATTTCTGTGGACCGACACGACTTTGATAACAGATCTGCCAGTCGGGGTTTTGCATCGGAAGAATGGCCACAATGTCATTTGCGGTCTTTTCGCACTGCCATTGATAAGGGTCACCTTCGTCCACGATATTTTTAGGAAGGCCATGCGCGGAAAAAAGAATGCGGGGCAAAATTCCCGTTTCAAGAAGGGCCTTATCATAGGCTTCCTTAATATTCGCCGCGCTTGCTTTCAGGAAGCCATTGTCCGACGGATAGCAGCAAACAAGGCTGGTCGGCTTGACAAGGCCATGTTTCGCGCAAGCGGCGTTCCATGTTTGAAACGACGATCGCGTCGTCGTCGTTGAATATTGCGGATAGAGCGGCAGCAGGACAATTTCATCCGGTTGCCATGCCTTGACCTGCGCCGCCACCTCTTCAGCCATGGGATGCCAATAGCGCATACAGACGAAAACCTTATGGCCATCTCCCAGCAAAGTTTCGAGGGCGCTCGCCTGTTCCTGCGTGTTTTGCAAGAGCGGCGATTTGCCGCCAAGCTCGCCATAGCTTGAACCCGCTTCTCGCTTCGAACGGCGGCGCGCAATCATTTTTGCAATAAACCAGCGCAAAGGATAAGGCAGGCGGATAATATTTTTGTCCGTAAAGAAGTTTAACAAAAACGGCTCTATGGATTCCTTCGAATCCGGACCGCCAAGATTAAATAAAACAACCGCCGTCTTCTTCATACAGCCCACCCCCGCACAACATTCGCCAGTCTTTGCACATGTTCGACGGGCGTTTCTTTTATGACCCCATGGCCCAGATTCAAAATGAATGGCTTTCCTTTAAGCGCAGCATAGATTTTTTCAAGCCCCGCATCCAACGCAGGTCCGCCGGCCAGAAGCAATTCAGGATCAAGATTTCCCTGTAAAGCCACATGCGAAGATAATTCTTTGGCAGCCCACGCCAGATCCGCGTTTTGATCCAGGCCTACGCAATCCACCAGTGTTTCCAGTGCGTAATCAAGCACATTCATTCCGGCAAGCCTTGGAAAACCGATAACGGGAATGTCGGCATGGAAATCCTTCAGATACTCACCGATCTTGTGCGTCGGGGCAATGATCCACCGTTCGAATTCTTCGCCTTCCAGAAGGCCGGAGTGACTTTCGAAAAGCTGCACGGCTTCAACCCCCGCATTGATCTGCTGCGTCAGATACAGGCAGCTCGCGGCGGTGACAATGTTGATCAGTTTTTGAAAGCTTTCGGGGTTTTCCCTGGCCCAGTTTTTTGTTTTCGCAAAATCCCTGCTGCCGGATCCTTCGACCATGTAACACGCAACCGTCCACGGCGATCCACAAAAACCGATCAGCGCCGTCGATCCAAAATTCTCGGAACGAAGTTTTTCACGCGTGCGCTGTATCGTTTCAAACACAGGCGCCAAATGTCTTTCGATGCGATCGAGATCGAGTTCCCTGAAATCCGCTTCCGATGTCAAAGCCTCTAACTTCGGGCCTTCACCCGCTTCGAAGACGACTTTCTGCCCCAATGCATCAGGAACAACCAGAATATCCGAAAACAAAATCGCACCATCCATGCCAAAACGCCTGATAGGCTGCATCGTCACTTCACTTGCTTTTTCCGGGTCATAAACCAGATTTAAAAACGATCCCGCCTGATTGCGCAGTTCGCGATATTCCGGAAGGTAGCGTCCTGCCTGACGCATCAACCAGAACGGAACCCTTTCAGGCACACGCTTGTTCAAAACATCCAGTATCGGTTTTCTAATTTCATTCATCACGGCGTGATCAAAGCAGAATTGATTTAAAAATCAAATATTTATTTTATTAAGGTTATAGGAGTAGATGGTCCTGTGGGAATCGGGGATGGAATCATATCCACGATTCAGCACACAAGCAGGGAACGTCTTTGCGTGAAGCGGGCAAAGGCATTGAACGGGCCGTATTGGAATCATGCCCACAGGAAGAAATTTTCCTTCCCACAACTTGATAAGCCCCCTTTAGCCTTTTTAAGAACGTGGAACAAATTTCATACATTTTTTATCCCTGCATCTCCAACGCCGCTAACCCACAGGGCCATACAGTGAACAAAAATATGACAACGGCTGCGAGTGCCGCAAGAATCTAAGGATAAGCGAATCGCCGCTGCCTAAGCGCTTTGCGATAAACGCACTTTTCTTATATATAAGGAATATGTTCAAAGATGCGTTTATAAAACTGGATCCCGTACAAGCCGCGCGCATGACGGACCTCATCAATCCAAAGCTGGATATAAAGTTTGATCCGGCAAACGCATCCGTGATGGTGCATAACCTGCCCTTTTACGAAGGGCATTTTCTGGTGGAGCTGTCAAAGAATGATCAGCACCCCCCTATCACGAGAGCCGCGGTCTGCAATGAAAAGGGTGATGTTTTTGTTCTTAACTGGACGAACGAAACAATCTATCAGCTGAACAAAAAAATTCCCATTCTATTGAACGAAGAAACGCGTGCAGAGTATGTGCGGTTCTTTTTTTCTTATGTGCGGGGAAGTCACGGGCGCTTTTTAATTGTAGACAGCGTTGATGATATTGACTGGCGCGAAGAGCCGGCCCCGTCCGGCCGTAAAGCGCTTGGAAAAATGATCGAACCCATGCGCGTAAAAAAGCGCGAAAAAGACGGCACAGTCGTTTTCTCACTTTGTCTTATTTTCAAGGATTCCTTGTTTCAGGCGCAGGCCCACTTAAAGCCGGATGGAACCTTGAGCATAGATGATGAGGAACTTCTGGTTGAAGACATCCCCGTCGCTGACGATCTCTTCGGGCAGTAAAAATGAACTTCTGGTTAATTTAACGCATCGTTAACCACAATTCAGCTTTTTATCCATTTTTTCTAATAAAACGTCGCTCTTTTCGCGCGCGCGGTAGGGTTTGATTAATCTTTTTCCCGACATAATGGGCTTGGGGCAGGCATTCAATATGCTGCGACAACTATTACCGAAGCGACTTGGGGTCATGAAGAAAACACCGGATAAAGAGACCGGAACGCAACGCGGACGCGTACATCGCCGTCCATGCCTTCTTGCGTATACGCTTAACAACACACAGCCCGTGATCTGCACACTTGTGGCTGATCAACCGTATTTTTATATGGAAGACGATCTGCCGGAAGACGACGATCTTCTTGAGCTTGAAGGATTGGTCAATCTAGAAAACGATCTGATCGACTTAAAAAACAAGATGAACGCGTATGAGCGCCTTTCAAAGTCGTTTGAGCGCGATCCCGCAAAGCGCCTTGAAGACTTCCGCTCAGAAGCGGTTGCCATCACCGGTAATAAAGAAAAGACCGAAAACGATATTATGCAGCCCGCAGATCGCGTCACCGCGATTTTAAACGGTAGCCGCATGGCAAAATCCCTGATTGACTTTGCCCATACGCATTCCGTCTTCATAACGGAAAGCGACCAGGTTTCGGGCGCGCGTTATGATCGCGAGTCTGGAAAAATTCTCATTCACCCTAATCTGGCTTTGGAAGAACAATGCCTTCTGACGGTGCGTGAATTGCGCCGCCACTGGCAACACAGAAAAGGCGTTCTGATTCATCCGCTGACATTTTACCCGGATCAGGCGATTTTAATTAATCGCGCCCAAATCGCAGATACAACCATCGCAATGGTGCGCGCCGCCTGGGAACTGCAGCTCGCCGGTCATCGTTCCGTCTGGAGTTATATAGAGAACTCATCTTTGTCTGACATCGGCCGCGCTTTTGCCCGCGAAGCCTTTGTGGATTTCCGATCACTGGCCAGCGGCAAGGCATCCTCCGCAGCCTTTGAAAGCTGGTTTTTATCCGAGCGCTGCCGTCATCAGGACAAGAAACTGATTCAGGCGATGCTGGCGGACCAGCAGGGTTATGTCTTTACCCACGAACAGGCGTCCCGGAATGTTTCCATAGAATTGATAACAACACTGGGCGAACAACCTTTCGGCAAAAATTACCTGGCACCTTATGCCCAGATGATCATTGGCGATCCCATCTTCACGGAAGTCAGGGACCGGTCCAATGCCAATTTCTTATGGTTTATCAAGTTTGAACGCTCTTTCCGCGAAACGGAACAGGCTTTGCAAAGTGAAGAGGGTAATGACGGATCCGGTATCCTGCCGGGTTCTACCCATCCCGATCAAAGCAAGGCAGACAATCATGGCGTTGTTTCCACAATCATCCCGCTTAATCGCGGTTCAGGACTTATCCACAACGGCGATGGCCGACTGGGGAGATCTGGACTTGAAGGAAATGCCGCCGGCACAAATGTCATTCATGTCCGCTTCGGCAAGGGCAAGAACGCGTAAAGAATATGTATTTGCAGGGCCGTCCCGGTCCGTCGCTGAGGAGTATGAAGAGTTGAGATCCGATCGTTTCGAACGAAAAGGACCGTCGCGGAAAAACCGCAAGATACCCGAAGATGTGGTGATCGCCCACTACCGGGACAACGATGCCGATGTCTCCGCAGCCTTCCTCACGAAACTTTCTTCCATCGAAGCCGACAGCATCAGATCCTTTCACAACCTTGAAGCTTACCCTTATGCATTCGAAACCGACTTGGATGTATTGCAATGGGTCTGCGCGATGGCGTCTGAATCGCCCTCGGCCCGCATCCTTTTAAAAGAAGCGCAGCGCGAAGGCTGGACGATCCGCCTCGAAGATCTCGCGCAGGACGGCTACGCCATAGATGAAGCGGAACGCAACCTGGTGCTGGATCATTTCGGCTTTACCGCGGACGCGCTCGGACGGTCTTCTTATTTCAGAAACGCGCTCTTTGTGAATTTTATCCGTGCGCTGCGACAAATCTGGCACGAGCGCGAAGGTCATGCGTTCGACAAGACGCACCGTCCGGAAGCGGTTCTGATGCTGGAACGCGCGCGCACGGCGGACTGTGAAACCATCGCTATTCTCGTGGGATGGGAACTGCGGGGCGCGGGCTATACGGATTTATGGCGCTCTATCCTGGGTTCCGAAGAGGGCGATATGGCCATGATCTTCACCCGCGCCATTGAAAAAGACCCTGCCGGATTTTACGACGGATCGGTTTTAACGCGTACCTTCTGCCAGTGGTATGGAGACGCTGCGCGTGTGGCAAGCCAGGACCATGCTGCACTGGAACGCATGGATGCCATGATGCAGGAAGCGCAAGGGGCCGAAGTGTTCGGTAAAAGCGCCCAGTTGCCCATGCATATCGAAGAAATGTCCATATTGCCGGGCGGGCGCGCCTATCTGATGGGTATGGGGGCCAATATATGTGCGGATCCTTATTTCGTTTCGATGAACGATCCCATCAACGAAAGCCATCTCTTCCAGATCGTTTACGATTCCAAGGTCGTGATGGCCGAAGGCGTGCCGTTCCGCGATCGCCGTCTGGCGCGCCTGATTTTTCCGGGCAGTGTTGTGGAAGAAGTGAAAGAATAAGCCCGCAAAACGGTTTCCAGAAGCGTCTTCCCCCGCTACTATCCCTTTATGACTGCAAAGAGCAAGAAAGAACCTATCAGGGATTTTCATGTCTATCTGATATCGGATGCCACGGGAACCACGCTGCAGGGCCTCGCCCGCGCCGTGCTGGCGCAGTTCGACGACATTCACCCGATAGAGCGCTTCTGGCCGATGGTCAGGTCCGAAGCGCAACTGGATAGGGCCATCGCCGATGTGCGCGACCACCCAGGCCCGGTTCTTTTCACGCTGGTCGATAAAAAACTCAGAAAGAAACTGCAGGCAGTCTGCGTCGAACTTGGCATCCCCTGCATGCCGGTGCTGGACCCCATGCTGCGCGGCATGTCTTCGTACCTGGGCCTACCCATTCGCGGCGTGCCGGGATTGCAGCATACTCTGGACGAAGCCTATTTCAAGCGCATGGACGCCGTGGATTTTGCACTCGATTATGACGATGGACAGGATCTGGACGGCATCGAAGATGCGGATGTCGTTCTGGTCGGCGTTTCGCGTACATCGAAGACCCCGACATGCATCTTTCTGGCAAGGCGCGGCATACGCGCGGCCAACATTCCTCTTGCGCTTGAAGTTCCATTCCCTGAGGAAGTAACGAGCCACAAAGGACCGCTTTTCGTAGGCCTTACCGAAAGTGCCGAACGGCTTGTCCACTTGCGCCGGAACAGGCTGCAGGCGAGCGAAGACAACGCACGATACGCAGAAAACAATTATCTGGACATAGAACGCGTGGAAGAAGAAATAAAATACGCGCGCCGGCTTTTCTCCAAACACGGCTGGCCCGTGATTGACGTGACGCGCCGGTCCGTTGAAGAAACGGCGGCGGAGATTATGTTGCTGCTGCATAAATACAAAGGCAAAGGGGAAGGGCTCTCATGAGTTTTATAAAAGCGGGCGTGATCGGCCATCCTATCCATCACAGCAAATCTCCGTTGATCCACAACCACTGGATCGCGCAGTATGGATTGTCCGGCGAATATAAAGCCATTGACATCGCGCCCGAAGAACTAAAGGCGGGCGTGCAGAAACTTATCGAGGAAGGTTATGCCGGGTTCAATGTCACAATCCCGCACAAGCAGGAAATATTTAAGTTGTGCGAACAGGTCGATGATGTGGCGAAGGCGATCGGCGCCGTGAATACCGTCGTTGTTAAAGGCGGAAAACTTTACGGAACGAACACCGATGCTTTCGGCTTTATAGAGAATGTGCATCAAAGCGCTTTCGGTGTTGATTTCGTCCACAAACCCGCCGTCGTGCTGGGTGCGGGCGGCGCGGCACGCGCGATTGTCTACGCGCTGATGGAAGCGGGAGCGCAGCAGATTATCATCGTCAACCGCACGGCGGACAAAGCGAAAGACATTGCCGAAATGAACACGGACATCATTCGTGTTGACGCGTGGGAAGTGCGGGAAAAAATCCTGCGCGATGCCGGCCTGCTCGTGAACACAACCTCGCTCGGCATGACGGGAAAAGACGCACTGGAAATAGATCTTGCGCTTCTGCCAAAGGATGCGGTGGTCAGCGATATCGTCTACGCGCCGTTAATGACCGATCTTTTGAAACAGGCAAAAAGCCGCGGCAACCAGATCGTGACCGGTATCGGCATGCTGCTGCACCAGGCGCGGCCCGCTTTCGAAAAATGGTTCGGCGTATTGCCGGACGTAACGGAAGGTCTGGAACGGAAGGTGCTTTCATGATCGTTTTGGGACTCACGGGTTCTATCGGCATGGGAAAATCGACGGCGGCGAAAATGTTCAAGCTGCTGGGCGTGCCCGTGCATGATTCCGATAAGGCGGTGCACGCGGCGTTGATGCCGGACGGCCTGGGATATGATCGCGTCCGCGCGATGTTTCCGGAGGCGTATGATGCCGGAACGGGGTTGATAGACCGCAAAAAACTGGGCAGCATTGTTTTCCACGACACCGAAAAACTAAAGGCGCTCGAAAGCATCCTGCACCCGATCGCGCAATCAAGCCAGTTTTCTTTCATAAAGGAGATGCGGTCATTGGGCAAAAAAGTCGTTGTCCTCGAAATCCCTCTTTTATTCGAAACCAACGCGCATGAAAGAGTGCATAAAACCATAGTCGTCAGCGCTCCGCCGGATGTGCAAAGGGAGCGGGTGATGCGCCGCAAGGGAATGACGCCTGAAAAGTTCGAGCGCATTTTTGAAAAGCAGACAAAGGACGAAGAAAAGAAGGCAATGGCCGATTACGTGGTGCACACGGGCGGGGGATATATATCAACCCTGCAGCAGCTCCGCCGTATATTAAAGGAAGTGAGAGAGTAAGTATGCGTGAAATCGTACTTGATACTGAAACCACCGGGATGGACCCCGTTAAAGGCGATAAAATCGTCGAAATCGGGTGCGTCGAGCTAATGAACCATCTGCAGACTGGGAGGCATTATCACATATACCTTAATCCCGAACGTGACATCCCTGCAGAAGCCACCGCCGTGCATGGTATCACGGATGAGTTTGTAAAAGACAAACCCATCTTCGGAGAGATCGTGGGTGATTTCATGGATTTCATCGGCGATGCGCGGCTCGTTATCCACAACGCCGAATTCGACGTAAAGTTTTTGAATGCCGAATTGAAAACATTCGGCTTTCCTTCGCTGGATAACAAGCGCGTGCTGGATACGGTGCGTATGGCGCGGGAAAAATTTCCGGGAAGTCCGGCGAACCTTGACGCACTATGCCGCCGGTTTGGAATCGATAACTCCAACCGCACATTGCACGGCGCGCTTCTCGACTCTCAGTTGCTGGCAGAAGTCTATCTGGAACTTCTCGGCGGGCGGCAACAGGGGCTTGCTATTCACGAAACGCAGGTGGCCGTAAAAGAGCAAACCCTTGTCATCACGGATCGCCCATATCGTGAGCCGCGTATTTACGCGCCAAGCGAAGAAGAAGCGGCCGCGCACGCAGAAATGGTTTCCGGTCTAAAAAATTCGCTGTGGAATAAATAATCAGGCCGCGTTCTTTTTCGCCGACTGGGCGTACATATGCCGAAAGTCGATGGGGTTAAGCAGAAGAGGGGGAAAGCCTCCGCCCGTTACGGCGTTCGCGATCATGTGCCGCGCGAAAGGGAACAGCATCTGCGGCACGTCAATGTAGAGAATGGAGCGTACTTGTGAATCCGGAATGCCTTTTACCGTGACAAGCGCCGCATAAACGATTTCCGCGATAAACATAGTCTGTCCTTCGCGTGTAGATTTTACAGTCAAAGTCAGGGCCGTTTCGTAAAGATCCGGGTTTGTGTCATCGTTGATTTTATTGGCATCCAGAACGATGTTCACATCCATTTCGGGGCGTCCGGAACCAGGACGCAGAGAGTCCGGTGCGTTCGGGTTTTCAAAAGAAAAATCCTTCACGTACTGTGCATGCACAGTCACGGGCGTAACGGGCATATCGGCATCGATGCGGGTTTTCTCGGCTGGCGTATCGTTCATCAGGCGTACTTTCTTATAAGCGGTGAATTTCTTTCTGGAATTAGCACGAAAACATTGCCTTCGTCCATTAAGTTTGCGGCGGCTTAAGGTCAATGACGCTCTGTTCTTCTTCCACCCGCACATACGCTCCCTCAATGATATCGCCGTCGCGCAAAGGGGGTTCCTTTAAATTAAAGAGCTTGCCGCTCTTCCGGCGAAGAAGCGTGCGGATAGGGGGTATGAGAAGGGCAAGCGCAATAAGATCGCTTAAGAACCCCGGCAGGATCAGTAGGGCGCCCGCCGCTACAAAACACAGGCTTTCATAAATGGACGAAGCCGGCATCATGCCGTTCCCATAGAATGTCTGCGCCTTGCTTAGGGAAGACAGGCCGCGGGATTGAAGGATTAGGCTGCCCGCCACGGCGCCCGCGGCCCACAGCAGGAGCGCGCCGAAAAAGCCGAGATGACTTATTACGGTTAATGTTAGGACCGCCTCGAGAAAGAGGATCAAAAGAGCCGCCTGTCGCAAATACATGCCAACACCTTGTTTTTGGATGATTTTCACCCAGATTGATGGAAAGGCTTAAAGGCTTTCCTTTTTGTAAACACTCTGTGATAAAGTAGGAAGGTCATACCGGATTGCAACTTAAAAAAGGGATTTTTGCGGCGTGGACCCAACATTAATACTATATGCACTCATTGCAGGCGGACTTGTTTTTTGGCTACGCAGCATACTCGGAACGCGTCACGGGGATGAACGGGATCGCCCCAATCCCTTTGTCGCGCCGGTCCCGGAAAAACCAAGGGCGGACCCTGTTACCGATCCGGCGTTTAAAGAGGACGGATCCGGCGTACCGCTTGTCGGCATTCGCTCTTCCCTGCCACGCAACGTTACAGTCGCTTCGGATGAGGTGGAACGCGGACTCGCGGAAATCGCCCGCAGCGACCGCGATTTTGATGTGGTGAAATTTAGCCAGAATGCGCAAGACGCCTTTGTAATGATCGTTGAAGCTTTTGCCAAAGGTGACCGCGAATTTCTGGAAGAAATGCTGGAGCCATCGGTTTATGACGGGTTTGACAAGGTGATACGCGACCGTAACGAAAAAGGCGAACAATTTGCGACCGAAATTCACGCGGTGCGCAAAGCCGAAATCATGGCCGCGCGCGTCGATGCGAAGACCGCCTACATCACGGTGCGTTTCATCGCGGATGAAACCTGCGTCATTAAAAACCGCGAAGGCGCAATCCTTTCGGGCGATCCGGACCGCATTACGGAGATGAACGATATCTGGACCTTTTCCAAGCCGCTCAAGAGCCGTGAGCCGATATGGCTGTTGCATGAAACCCGCGACGGCGATGTGAATGAGGATCATAAAACACCTGTTCCAGGCACGATCTGACCTTTTCTCCAACCTTCCGGCATGCGATAAAGAAGCTGGCTTTAATTCCGGCGTGGAGCGCGCGTACCATGAAAAAAATTCTCTCCTCTTTACTCGTTTTGCTTCTGGCGGGTTGCGCCGGGACGAATGTCGCAACGGACGATACCGCGCCGCTCGTGATGAAACCCGCCTCTTTTTCCGACATGTCCAGCTGGAAATCGGATGACATGCGCGGATTTATGCAGGCGTATAATTCCAGCTGCGCGCGCATATTAAAGAAAAACCCAGACG
>CAUJHN010000119.1 GCA_963204825.1 Pseudomonadota bacterium | reverse complement strand
CTGCCATGGCGGGCACCGGATATTTCGATGTGCCGGACCAGAAATGGAGCTGGTATCTCTTCGCCGGCGTCGATGGCCGTGCCGTTGCCCGCAATATCTTCCTCGATGGAAACACCTTCGATAATGACGCGCCGACCGTGGATAAGAAAATTCTGGTCGGTGATGCCGTTGCAGGGATCGCCTTTACACTTTACGACTACCGCCTTTCCTACACCGCCAATTACCGGACGAAGGAATTTGACGGCCAGCCGGACGATACCGTTTTTGGATCGATCACCCTCACCACCCGCTTTTAATTCCGGCAAAGCATGATACAATTGTCGCCCAAGGAGACATTACCATGCAGTACGACATCATTCACATCGCCGGAAAGCCCCACGTTCTCGTCCCGCTTCATGATTATACGCAAATGAAGAACGGCAAGGACGGCGCCGCATTGCCGGATGATATACTGCAAAAAATTGAAGTGGGTGGACAAAGCCCGATTAAAATCATTCGCAAACATCGCGGCATGACGCAGGACGATCTCGCCGCCGCCGCGGGCCTCTCCCGCCCTTACCTCACCGAAATTGAAACGGGGCGCAAGGAAGGCTCGATCCGATCTCTCAAATCGATTGCAAAAGCGTTGAACGTGCCTTTGGAAAAACTGGCTTAGGCGCTGGTATCGACAGCGGTACCGGTCGTGGTAGACGCCGCCGCCTTTCCATTATCCGCATTCGGATCTTCGAACACGCCTTCAGCGACCAGCGATTTATTCTTGGCGCGCAGCGCAAGGATATTCACCTGGTTGGCAAGCTCGGCGCCCTCTGCTTTCGCATACAGCTGATTAAACAGCGCTGTCCCATTATTATAGAATCCTTCCAGCATTGCGCGCGATCTGGCAGACATGCCTGTCCCGCCGTTGCGCTGGAATATGGCGCGGCCATTGTCCAACAGGCTGTTGGCCATGCTTAAAATACTCGCTCCGCCGCCTAAAATGTTATCTGCCATAGGCTATTGTACCGCACAAATCGTTAACGTTTCAAGCCAAAGGTTAATTTTTAAACACCCGGTCATGTTGTAGGCTGGGCACCGCCGTCCGGGCCTTTGCGACCTCGTCCAGATCCAGCTCCACCACCGCAAAACCCGGCTTATCCCCTTGAACTTCCGCTATAATCTGCCCCCAGGGCGCAACGATCAGGGAATGGCCATAGGTCGCCCTTCCCCCCTCATGCGTGCCCACCTGAGCCGCCGCTATGATGAAAGCTCCCGTTTCTATGGCCCGCGCCCGCATCAAAACTTCCCAATGCGCTTGCCCCGTTGGAACGGTAAAAGCGGAAGGGATCGAGATCATATCGACGCCCTTTTTTGCCAGGGCGCGATACAGATACGCAAAGCGCAGATCGTAACAGATCGTCATGCCGAGCTTCACGCCGTCTACCTCGGCAACCGTCATGGCATCGCCCGGCACAATCGTATCGCTTTCCCGGTATTTATCCCCGTTCGGCAGATCCACATCGAACATATGGATTTTGTCGTATGTCGCGGCAATGGATCCATCTTTTCTGAAAAGAAACGACCGATTTACGAGCTTGTCCTTTCCCGCACGGATGGAGGACAACGACCCCGCGTTGATCGTCACGCCCAGATCCTTCGCCAGTTTGGAAAAGAACGGAATGGCCGGATGATCCTGCTGCTCCCACGATGTTTCGAGCCGCCCTTCCGGCGTGGATCGCATCCGGCATGTGTTTTCCGGCGTGCAAATAAACGTCGCCCCCTGCTTCGCAGCGGCGCGGATCAACGCCTCGCACGCACGCAGGTTATCTTCAACCACCGGGCCTGCATTCGTCTGTATAACGGCCGCCTTTAACTTCATACCTACCCCGCCAGTAATTTATCCAGTTCGCCTTTTTCTTCCAGTTCGTACAGATTATCACATCCGCCGATATGCTGGCCATTGATGAATATCTGCGGCACCGTGCGCATGCCGTTGCTTTTCTTCAGCAACGCTTCCCGCCCCGCATCGTCTCCCGTCAGATCATGTTCCACAAAATCCACATCCTTGGCGTTCAGCAGGTTCTTGGCCCGCACGCAATAAGGGCAGACTTTTGTTGTATAGATTTCGACATTAGCCATTGGTTTTTCTTCCTTCCGTGTCTAAATAACCCTATAGGTATTTATAATGCAATCAAAAGACATCAATGCCGATATCGTCATTTCCGGCGCGGGGCCGGCAGGGCTTGCGTTGTCTGCGCTTTTGGGGCAGGCCGGGTTCGACATAGCCCTTATCGACGCTGAAATTCCGGCGCCGCCACAGGATAAACCGTCGGGCCGCACCGCCGCCCTTTTGAACGGTTCTGTCAATGTCCTTAAAGCCACCGGCATATGGGACGATTTAAAATCCCGCGCCACACCGCTTAAAATCATGAAAATCATGGACGACAACGGCGACAATATCGGCGTCGAATTTCATGCCTCCAGCATAGGCCACGAACAGTTCGGCTATAACATTCCAAACTCGTTTCTGAAGTCCGCCCTGCTCGCCCGTATCGGTAAAATAAAAACCATCCGCCACTTCGCGCCTGCAAAGCTGCAATCCTACGACATTGAAAACGGCAAAGTAATCGCGCGCACAGAAGATGGTAGAACTATCCGCGCCGCCCTCATCATTGGCACGGACGGCCGCAATTCCATTGTCCGCGCAGTCGCCAATATCGATGCCAAGAAACATGATTACGGGCAGATGGCGATGACCTGCCTTATTGAACACACGAAACCGCACAATTTTACCTCCACTGAATTCCACCGCCCAGGCGGGCCTTTTACTTTTGTGCCCATGCCCGGCAATCAATCCTCCATCGTCTGGGTTGAAAAGACGGACGACGCCAAAAAATACCTCGCTATGAAACGCGAAGAATTTGAAAAAGCCATACAGGACCGCACAAAGGGAATGCTTGGCACCATCACACTAAAATCAAACCCCGAAAGCTGGCCGCTGATGCTGCTGTCTTCTGAAAGCCTGACCAGCCCGCGCGCCGTACTCGCCGCCGAAGCCGCCCACGTCCTGAGCCCCATAGGTGCGCAAGGCCTAAATTTATCCTTACGGGACATAGCCTCTCTCGCCGAAACCATCACGGATGCCGCAAGGCTCGGTGAGGATATAGGTTCCGGCACGGTGCTCGCGCGCTACGAAAGAAGACGCCGAGCGGACATTAAATCCCACGTTATCGGCATAGATGGCCTCAACCGCGTCGTCGCGAACGATATGACTTTCATAAAAGATCTGCGCCGCCTTGGCCTTAAAGGCATGGAAAAAATACCCGCCTTTAAAAACTTTACCATGCATCAGGGATTAAATCCGGACATGGATCAGGGACGATTGGCCAACGGACAGCCGCTCTAAACCCTGCCCGGCCGCACAACCCGCGCCAGCGTCAAAACACTCACATCCGCCGCGCCCGCCTTTGCCAATGCCTTTGCGCATTCGCTCACCGTTGCGCCCGTCGTATATACATCATCGACCAGAACAACCCTTTTCCCTGCGATCACAGAAAGCCTTTTGGGATGAGCTTCAAATGCGCTCCGCACATTTTTCTTCCGCTCATTCGCATTCAAATGTCCCTGCGTTTCCGTCGCCCGCGTGCGGACCAATGCATCCGGACAAAATTCAACCCCTGCACTCTTTGCCACCGCTTTTCCAATCAATGCAGATTGGTTGTACCGCCGGCGCAAAAGCCGCCAGCGATGCAACGGCACAGGCACAATCACATCTGCCGCCGACAGTATATCCACGCCCGCCGCCTTCATCCACGGCACCATGGCGACTACGGACTGCGTCTGGTCGCCATGTTTAAATCCCAGGATAAAATCCCGGCTCGCATCGTTGTAAACCAGGGCGGCACGCGCGCGGCTATACGCTGGCGCCTCACCTAGACACGCGGCGCATAGCGCTTCTCCCTGCGTTGCAAATTCGAACGGAAATCCGCATGCATGGCAGAACGGCGCCCCTATGAAAGACAGGCTCTTCCAGGCCTCCGCCGATACCATGCCGGGCGAATCCACCAATTCTCCCGTAAAAGGGCATCTGGGGGGCAGGATAACGTCCATGCATTTAAAAAGATAAGACATCAGCGCAAGTATATGAAATTAAATGAAATTTGAAAGAGCCACGCCATGGTTTTGTCACAATTTTCTTTACTTTTTGCATAAATACGTCTAGAAGAAAAATAATCGGCGGAACTATATAAAATATCAAAAAATATAATTCGGACGCCTGACCTGAACGTATGAGCGGGTGCGCATTTTGGGCCAGACCAGGACTTTGAAAAACCAGATACGGATGATCAGCGGCCCAGACAGCGGGACGACGCAACCTGCACCGCCAAATCCATCCGCCAGAAATCCCGACGAACTTATTGCCGAATACAAAGCCCTCCTTGCTTCTGTTCCCGAACCTGTGATCCGCAAGGCCTGGTTCACCATGGCGCATCTTATCCTGCAACCAGGGGCGCGCATTGTGGATATGGGATGCTCCGAAGGCGCGATGATATTCGCCATGGCCGTGATGAATCCGGATTATCACTTCATCGGCGTGGATTTTGACCGCCATTTAATCCGCCATGCGCGTGATGTGTACCAATTGCCAAATCTGGAATTTATCTGCGCAAACATTATCGAAGACACTGTATTGCCGGATTCTTCTGTGGACGCGATAATCCATTCTTTCGTCCTGCACGAAGTGTATTCGCACACGCATTGCAACGAAAACATCATTCGCGACATCGTATCCAATCACTTCCGCTACCTGAAACCCGATGGCGTGTTGTTTATTCGTGAATTTTTACAGCCTGAATCTTCCTTCGTCCTTCTGGAAATGCCGGATGAACCTTCTTATTCCAATCAGGGCATTTACGGACTTTCGGAACCGGAACTCCTTATTGAATACTCTGAAAAAGCGCGCCCGCGCGAAGATGACGCGCACCGCGGATTTTACCTTGAAGAACTGCCTCCGCGCTTTCCGCAGACGCGCCTCTTCCGCCTGCCGTACAAATGGGCGTATGAATTTATCCTGCGTAAAGACGACCGGGAATACTGGAACGAAGAACTGCATAAAGAATATGCATTCTTGACAGAAAGGGATATGCGTCGGCTTTTAAAATCCTTTGATGCGCGCATTCTATATTCCGCGCCGCACTGGGATAATCAGATCATAAAATCCCGCTTCGAAAAGAAATTTAAGCTGTTTGATGAAAACGGACAGATGCTGGGCAATCCGCCGACCAGCTTTATAGCGCTTGCCCAAAAGGTCGGTGAAAAGAAATCGTTGCTGGTAACGGAACGAAAACCCTCCCGCACGCCTAACCGCAGCGTGCGCATAACCGCAATGCGCAATGAAGTGGACGGCCGGATTCAGGATATCGTCAGCCGCGATCAGGAAATAGTCGAAATTATTCCTTATCGTATCGATGGCGAAAAACTGAAAATATATATCCATGACGGGCTGCCGCGCGCCCTCATAAACGCCGTGCCGCGCAATGGCCCAAATATTGACGGCAAGCGCTGGTCTGGCCATATGACCGAAGCAATTTCTATCCCCTACGACGTGTTCGACACCATCAAATTGGGGGATACGAAATCCACGTTTAATTTTGCGCGCGACTTTCTCGGCCTCAAAATTATTCCGGGAAAAGATATAGAAGACGGGCCTGGGTTTTATCCGGCGCCGGACCACATAGATGAACGCATTCAAACAAAGTATCTGCAGGTGCAGGCGCCAGAAGGGCCGATAGAGCCGCGCCATATACTTCCTGACATTTCGGGATTTTCCACGCAGGGCAAAATTCGTGAAGTGGATGCGCAGAGAATCCTGAATTCCATCGGCGTCGGGGTTATTCCTTCCAGCCGCCTGGAAATACAAATCCTGGCGCTCTACGAAAAATTGGGCCTGCAATATGAATCCTGGGCCGATTGCCCGCTCAATCTGCAGATAGAAGAACCGCAGGTCATTTCACGTCTAAAAGAAATCGTTGATAAACTAGCACAACACGACTCCCGTTTCCGCGACATTCGCGGTACGGCGGGGCAGATTCGCACCGCTCACTCCGTTTTCGTGGATGAAGGGCAGATGAAAGGCGGCATCGCCGGCCTCGCCTCGCGTGAGATGGAATTCATTCTGCAGGAAGACCAGTCACAGAACACCGCCGTTATTCTGCCTTTAACACAAAGCATCAACGGCGAAGTCATGGCCGGAATCATCGAAGACTACCTTCCTGTGCCGCAACGCTATAAAGGCAACGGATACATGCTGACCTGCCCCAGCATGCCGCTGCCGCGCGAAATAACGAATTTCGAACTCGCGCGCAAATACATCGCGGAAAAATTTGAAGTGCCCATCGATTGCGTTTCCCGCATGGGCGAAAGTTATTTCAGCCATATCGGAATCACGCCGCAACGCATCTATCCTTTTGCCGTATCCACCGCCGGCATCGACGGCTGGATGAAGAAGGGCCGCGGCCACGGCGTTACCAGCTACACGCCACTCGTCAATCTTTGGAAGATGCTGTACTGGGACAACCATGACAGCTTTTTAAAGGTCGCCGGATACGCCATTCTTGCCACGGTCGGCAGGAACAGCGATGTCAGCCCCGCCGCCACTTTTGCGAAGAAGCTGAGCGATGCAAAAGCCATCCCGGCTGCATTATCTTCCACAATCCTGCCCGCGCCATCGGTTAAACCGGCGCGCGACAATAACTAATATGATTTTGGTCTTTGACAGGGAACAGATACGGCGGCAAAGGCGCCGGTCCATCCCTCACCTCGCCGCACATGGCTTTCTTTTCGACTGGGCCATGAATCAGCTCGCGGATCGCCTGAACGTCGTCCGCCGCAAATTTCCGCTGTGCGTACAGATCGGCGCGCGCGCGCCCTCGCTTGCCGCGGCAGATTTCGGAATCGAAACGCAGATAACGACCGAACGCGACGTGATTTGCGAAGAAGACTTCTTTCCCTTCGCCCCGCGTTCCATTGATTTAATCGTCAGCGCGCTAAATCTCCACACGGTCAACGATCTTCCGGGCGCGCTATTGCAGATCAATCAAAGCCTGAAACCGGACGGCCTGTTCATCGCCGGACTTCTGGGCGGCGAAACCTTGCGGGAACTGCGTGCCTGCCTCACCGAAGCGGAACTGGAAATATGCGGGGGCGTAACGCCGCGCGTCGCGCCTTTCGCCGACAAACCGCAAATCGGCGGCCTTTTACAACGCGCCGGATTTTCCCTTCCCGTAGTCGATTCCGAAATCGTCACGGTCACCTATGAATCGATATTTCCCCTTATGCGTGACCTGCGCCTGATGGGGGAAGGCAACGCCATCCTCGAACGCTCCAAACATTTCACCCGCAAAGCCATTTTCTTGCGGGCCGGCGAGCTCTATGCCCGAAATTTTTCAGAAGAAGGCGGCCGCATCCGGGCGAGCTTCGAAGTCATCTTCGCCCTCGGCTGGGCGCCGCACGAATCACAGCAAAAACCCTTAAAACCCGGCAGCGCAAAAACAAGGCTTGCAGATTTCCTCGGAACGGATGAAATTGGGACAGGAGAAAAGACGCATTGACACCGCTCATTCATATCATCCCTATCCTGCGCGATAATTACTGCTTTGTTCTTGAAGGGGAACAGGGCAAGAGCATCATCATCGATCCAGGCGAAGTTCTGCCCGTAAAATCCTACATCAGCCAGTATGCGCTTACCCCCGTTTTGATCCTGAACACGCATCATCACCCGGATCATGTTGCCGGCAATGCGGAATTGAAGGCCAAATATGACATTCCCATCATGGGCCCAAAAAAGGAAATGCAGCAGATTTTGCATCTCAGCAGCGGGCTCAGCGAAGGAGATACAGTATATCAGGCCGGCGTGAAACTCGCGGTAATGGAAACGCCCGGCCACACAAAAGGCCATATTTCTTTTTACTGCGAAGCCGCGTCCGCCCTCTTTTGCGGCGATACGCTGTTTTCCATGGGCTGCGGCAGGTTAATGGGCGGAACGGCGGATGAATTGTTTGAAAGCTTGCAGCGAATAAAATCCATGCCCACCGACACCAAGATATTCTGCGCGCATGAATACACATTGGATAACGGGATTTTTGCGCTGCATGTCGAACCGACAAACACGGACATCGTAAACCGCCTGAATGAAGTCCGGAAGCTCCGCACGAACAACCTGCCGTCGATTCCCGTGCTGCTGGAAAGCGAGTTAAAGACAAACCCTTTCCTGCGCGAAACGAATGCCGATCGCTTTGCGCAGCTTCGCTTCCAAAAGGATAAGTTTTAAAAAAAATGGCCCGTTCATCCGGGCCACTTCAATTATTGCTGGTGATCGCCGTTATTGCCGCCGCCGCGATTTTCACGATTTTGCATCGGCCTGCGGTGACGTCCACCTTGATTGTGACGGCGTCCCTGCTCTTGGGATTCCGGCGCTTCGAAACCTGCGTCTTCCTCCCCTGCCTCGTTGCCGAAACTATCATCCGCCCCTTCTCCGGGACGCTTGCGCTGCGATCTGTGCGGAGGAATTGGAAGCGGACGGGAGCCGAGACGGTCGCGCTCGCTGATCGCAATCTCTATCTCCAGACGCGCGATAACCTTGCGCACATCGTGCATGGCTTCCATTAATGTTTCCCGGCTTTCCAGATTTTTGCTCTGCTTTAGCCAGTTTTCAAAATTTTTGATGCAGGCATCCGTGCTTTCACGCAGTCTTTTTTCTATTTCTTCCATGGCGCTCTCCATCTTTTTTATACTCAAAAACGAACGTTACCTTACCCTCGCGATCCTGTGAAGGCAAGGCCGCATAGGATAAAGATGGCATCAGGTTTTGAAAAAGGAAGATGCTGCGCTGGCATAGGCCTTCTTTTTGGCCATATCGGCTTCAACCCGCACGATTTCCGCCTTCAGTTCTTCTATATAAGCGGCCAGTTCGTCCACGGACATATTCTCAAGATTCCGGAGTTTGGCGGCTTTTTTCTTGGGGTCGAGGTCTTCATCCAGCATGGGAAAACCCTAGCAAAAACCGACCTTTACCCGCAAGCAAAAGAAATTCCCTTGCATTTGGCCAAGGGGCCGGTATATTTTGCGCCATTCCCCGACATTGTTAATGTCAAAAAGGTCGAAACGGATGGGGCGTTTCGGCAACGAACCCCTATGTCTTAAAGACAGGAGAAAAGATATGAGCAAACCTCAGGACGCACCTAAACTGCTGATGCCCAAGGCAACCGCCGTATGGTTTATCGATAACACCGCGCTGGATTTCGAACAGATCGCGGATTTCACAGGCCTCCACTCTATCGAAGTGCAGGCGCTGGCCGACGAAGAAGTTGGCCGCGGGATCGTGGGACGGGACCCTGTGAAAAACAATGAACTGGCGCAGGAAGAACTGGATAAGGCTATCGCGGACCCTTCTTATAAAATGAAAATGCTGCGCACCCGCACGGACCTGCCTTCTGTTAAAGTCCGCGCGAAAGGCCCAAAATATACGCCTGTTTCCAAGCGTTCCGATAAGCCGGACGCCATCGCCTGGATTTTAAAAAATCATCCGGAAATTTCCGATGCGCAAATAACGAAACTGGTCGGAACGACGAAACCGACTATTCAATCCGTGCGTGACAGATCCCACCCGAACAGCGCGAACATTAAACCGCGCCACCCGGCGGAACTGGGTCTTTGCACTTATCAGGAACTGGAAAAATCCTCTGAAAAAGGCCTGCGCGCGCAAGGGAAAGATCCGGCGGCTGTTAAAGCCGAACGCCTCGCCGCACAAGCTGCCAAGAGCGAGCCGGAAAAAACCGAAAATCCGAAAGAAGGCATTTTCGGTGGATTCGATTTCTCGAATTTCATGTCCAACATGGGCGGCAATAAAAACGGCTGAACCAGCCAATAAGAAAAAACAAACGGCTCCATCAGGAGCCGTTTTTTTTATATCCCGAAAAGGACATTTAAAAGGTCTTACTCGGCAATGCCCTCAATCTGTTCTTTCAGGAAAAGTCTTTGTCTTTTTAACGCTCTCAAGTACCAATCGCTGGCTCCTGGTCTTCCCTGTTCCAGTTCAATTTTGTTCGATAAGGCCGTGTGTCTTGATTTCAAAGCTTCAAGACGCGCAGAGACAGATGACATACGCAATCTCCTTTCGTCACAGTTGGTTTTGGTTAATGTAAAATTATATCCCTAAGAAATGACGCTTCGCAAACACTTCATTACACGAAATATTGTTTCAAATGTGAGTAAGGATCCCTTCCCCTTATGTATCAATCACTTCGTGCATCCCCAAGTGTTGCCTGAAACGCGTTATTTTTCTGGCACATCCCTATATTTTGCCATAATACAGTTTCGAGAAAGTTAAAAACTTGGCCTTTATATAAGAAATACTTATATAAGCGGCACACGAGGGATAAAAAACCATGGAAATGTTCAAAACATTCCGTCTTGCTGCCAGGCCGGTCGAACTATGTGACGGCATTAATTTAGCGCGACTCCTTCGTGATCCCGATATTCAGGATCTGACCGGCATTTTGCCGCCGCCCTTCTCCGGCGCTGCGGAACTGATAGATCAATCGATCAGATTGCGCTCTGATCCCAGCAACCGAACGTTTCAAGTTCATCTCCAGCTGAACGCCCCACCGGGTTACTATCTGGGACATGGAACGATCATACCGGGCGTATACGGCCTGGAGCTCGGCGTCGCCACGCAAAACAATCCTAATTTGAGAAGCAAGGGCTATGGAACGGAAGCCATGGGAGGCCTTGTCAGCCACGTGTTCAACACTATGAATGATGTGGATTTCGTATTCGCGCGGACAAGACCCGAAAATTTAAAATCGCAAAGAATGCTGGCCGCCAATGGGTTTGTATTCGAAGGAACGGTGCCATCGGCTTTGAAATGGCGCAATCGTGCCCCTGATTATCTTTTCAAACTCACCCGCAAATCATGGGAAATTCGCATCCCCAATTTCTTTCCGCCGCTGCCGACACATACAACGGAAACTACACCGCAAACACCACACCCTGTGCCAATGGCAGCTTAGACGAATAATTCACCGTCTGCGTTTGCCTGCGCATGTAATTCTTCCAGCTATCGGATCCGCTCTCACGGCCGCCGCCCGTGTCTTTTTCGCCGCCGAACGCGCCGCCGATTTCCGCGCCGCTCGGGCCTATATTGACGTTGGCAATGCCGCAATCGCTGCCCACGCTCGATAAAAACTCTTCCGCTTCACGCACATCGCGCGTGAAGATACAGGATGACAATCCCTGCGGCACGTCGTTATTCATCGCCACGGCTTCGGAAAATTTATTATACGTCATGACGTACAATATGGGCGCGAAAGTTTCGTGTTTGACGATCTCCACCTGCGCGTTCATCTCTACGATCGCCGGCTCCACATAAAACCCGCCCTTTGTCTTCTTGCGCGTGCCGCCGATAAGAATTTTACCGCCCGCATCCGTCGCCTCTTCCAGCGCGCTCTGCATTCCGCGAAACGCCGCTTCGTCTATCAACGGTCCCACCAGCGTCTTCTTATCCAGCGGATCGCCGATCCGCACGGATCCATACGCCTTCTTAAGCGATTTGAGCAGCGCCGCCTTTACATCCTTATGCACGATCAAACGGCGCAGGGTCGTACATCTTTGCCCCGCCGTTCCGACCGCGCCAAACAAAATAGCCCGCACCGCCATATCCAGGTCCGCCGTCGGCGTTACAACCATCGCATTGTTGCCGCCCAGTTCCAAAAGCGATTTACCAAGCCGCGCCGAAACGCTCTGCGCCACGGCTTTGCCCATGCGCGTAGAGCCCGTCGCGCTGATCAACGGCACATCCTTATGCTCGCACAGCGCCTTGCCGATATCGCCCATGCCATTCAGAATCTGCACCAGATCGTTCGGACAGTCGTGGCCCGCCTTTTTGAACCGCGCAACGGCCTTTCCAAAAATCTTTTCACACGCGAGCGCGGAAAGCGGCGTCTTTTCCGATGGCTTCCAGATAACCGGATCGCCGCAGACAAGCGCAAGGCACGCATTCCACGCCCACACCGCCACCGGGAAATTGAACGCGGTGATAATGCCGACAGGTCCAAGCGGCTGCCACATCTCCCGCATGTGATGTCCGGGGCGTTCCGATGCGATCGTGAGGCCGTATAGCTGGCGCGATAAACCCACCGCGAAATCGCAGATGTCTATCATCTCCTGCACTTCGCCCAGCCCCTCTGATAAAATCTTCCCGGCCTCCAGCGTTACCAAAGCGCCGAGATCCTGTTTATGCGCGCGCAATTCTTCGCCAAGCAAACGCACCAATTCTCCGCGCACCGGCGCGGGCACGGCCTTCCACTGATCGAACGCCTTAACGGACTTGCGCACGGCGGCGCTCACATCGCTAACTTTGTTCATCCGGACCTTGCCGATCAGAGAGCCGTCGATCGGTGTAAACACGGATAAATCGCCGGATGTAAGGCCGGACAGGCCATTGGCCTTAAGAATTGCCTGGTAATTCTTCTGCATGGATCACCTCCTGCGTTTTGTTGGACGGGCGTAACCGCGTGGCATGAATTTCCCCGCTTTCTTCCAGAATAGGAAACGCCACCGTACAGATATATGTATTGATGCGGCGATAATCGCGAATGATATCAAGATGGAGCGAGCTGGTGGCTATCGTCTCTGGCACGCCGCCGCGCATACGGTCGATATGGGTTGTCATGCCATCGATTTCGGCTTTGCGGATAATCTCTTTCCCCTCCACCAGGCGCCGCGCGGAATCCTTGTCGCCGGAAATAAAGAGCGATTGCGCCAACTGAATGCTTTCAAGGACGAGCTTGTGAATATGCTCCAGCTCCTTAAATCCGGCTGGCGAAAAATTATACTGGTTCTTGATTTTCTTTTGCAGCATCGGCAGCAGGTTTTTGTCGATTACGTCCCCGACATGCTCGATATTCGTGGAAAAGGTCAAAATCTGCACATAGCGCATGGCGTCTTTCGGGTCCATGAATTCCTGACTGACCTTCGCCATATAGCGCTTGATGGCGTCATAAATCCGGTCGACCGTATTGTCTTCTTCCTTGATGCGCTCCAGAAGACGTTCATCGTTCGTCTTCAGAACCTTGAACGTGTCTTCCAGCATCTGCTGTATGATATCGCCCATGCGCAGCGTTTCGCGCGCGGCGGCGGCAAGGGCGACGGAAGGCATATCCAGGTCTTTGTCGTTCAGATACCGCGGACGCCCCGGGTCATCTGCCTGGGGTTGATCGGGCAATGCCGCGCGAAGCAGCTTGTTAAGAGGACCGGTAAACGGCAAAAACACAAGCGCAAGCGCAATGTTGAACGCCGTATGAAAATCAACGACCTGTTTCGAATGATCCGTTTCCCACATATCCAGGTACGGCAAGGAAAGATGCAAAAATGGAATAACCGCGCAAACCCCGACCACGCGGATCAGCATATTTCCCAGGGGAATCCGCATGGCGTCGGGATTGTCTCTTAAGGTGGAAAGCAGCGGCGCGATCGTTCCCCCGATATTCGCGCCCAGCACCAGGTAAAGCCCAAGCATCAGTGGCAACACACCGCTGGCGACAAGGGACATGATTAAAAGAACGATAGCGAGCGAAGAATGCGCAATCCAGGTAAACAAGGCGGCCAGAAGAACAGCCATGAAGGGATCATTGTTCAGCGGTTTCAATACCAGCGGCAATGTTTCGGATTCCTTTAACGGCAGAGATGCTTCCTTGATCATTGCCAGCGCCAGTAACATCAGGGAAAGGCCTATAAAAATGCGCCCTATATTCTTAATACGCCCGTTATGTTCAAGACTGTAAAGAATATATCCCGCAACCATGAATATCGGCGTCAAGGCCGCCATGTTCATGGAAAACAGCTGCGCCACCAACGTTGTGCCCACATCCGCGCCCAAGATAATCGCAAGACCCGTGCTGGCATTGATCAACCCCTGGCCGGCAAAGGCTGTGACAATCAATGTCGTCGCCATGGAGCTTTGCAAAAGCGCCGTCATCCCAAGCCCAGCGAAAAACGCCTTGATGCGGTTGTTCGCGCACATGCTTAAGAACCGGCGCAATTCGGCTCCAAATCCGCGCGTCACTCCCAGCCTCAGTAATGCCACCCCCCAGAGCAGAAGGCAGACGGCGGCGATAATTTTCAAAAGCATAAGGGAGGGCGTAATGGATGATTCTCCTTAGACCATTAGTTTAAAAGCCGGAACCGGCTTTCGCAAGGTACTCTTCTTCCTCCGGGGTGTTCATGCGGGAAAGAATTTTATTACGGTGCGGAAACCGCCCATATTGTTCGATAATTTTCAAGTGACGAAGCGCATAATCATAACCGAGCGGATCGTCCTTTTTCATTTTGTCGAAGAGCTCGACGCATTTTCTCTGATCGTTCAAATTCTCGCTATGTTCGAACGGCAAATATAAAAAACGCCGTTTAATGGGGACCAGCACCTGATCAAATCCCTTGGCCAGGGCGAATTTGGCAACGACCAGCGCACGCCCATCTGTGGCGAAGGCTTTTGGTGTGCCCCGATACATATTTCTTGGGAATTGGTCGAGAAGGATACAGAGCGCAAGGCACCCGTCGGAATCCGTTTTCCAGTCATCGAAAATGCCGCGCGCGCCTTTATCATAAGCGTCATCAAAGCGGTCTTTTATGACCGCGTCGAATTCCGGATTGACCTGAAACCATTGCGCCGGCTGCGTCTCTTCGAACCAGAAATCTAGTATGTCCCTCTGAACATCTTTCATAATCCGATTCTAGGCTTACTTTTCATTTTGTTCAAGCAGGGCCCGAATCTGTTTTCTTTTGCGCGATGCTAAAAGCGCCAGAATGGCGGCAGGCATGAAGGGCAGAAGAATGGTCACAACAAAAAATGGGTCTTTCAGGGCGCTGCCCACATTTTCCTGATACTCGTGAAAATAGATGTAGGCGAACAGGAAAATGCCGAATACAGCAAAGATATCTGCACAGAATTGCAGCATCTTTGCCGTGATAAGAAGTATCCGTATTTGCTCTCTCATAGCCCGAACCCTTACGAAATAAAGGCGTATAACCCATCTTGGATTATACGCCCCTAATTTATAACGAAAAGGTAATTAATGAACTTTTGCCCAAATCTTGCGTTTTACGGCGTATAGCAGACCTGCAAAAATAACAAGATAGAATATGACTTTAAGGCCGGTTTGCTTGCGTTCTTCCATCTCGGGTTCAGACGCCCAGGCCAGAAACTCCACCACGTCGCGGGCATACTGATCCACGGTTGTTGGCGTGCTGTCTTCATAACTCACGGCGCCGTCACCCAGTGGCGGTGGCATGGCTATTTTATTGCCCGGCATGTATTTGTTCCAGTGCTGCGTGCTGGCGAGCTCAACCCCGGCCGGAGGCGCCTCATAACCCGTTAGGATGCCATAAATGTAATCCGGGCCGCCTACACGGGCTTTGACGATCAGGGATAAATCAGGCGGCAGGGCGCCATTGTTGGCAGCCTTTGCCTGATTGTCATTGGCGTAGGGTGATTTGAAATGATCGCTCGGACGTCCAGGGCGGTCGAACATTTCGCCTTCGTCGTTCGGCCCGTCGGTAATGGAGGCTTCGGCCGCCACGGTCTTAATCTGTCCTTCCGTGTACCCAAGGGCGGAAAGATTTCTATAGGCGACGCGCTTCATGGAATGGCACGCGGAACAGACCTGCTTGTAAACCTGGAATCCGCGTTGCAGAGCGGCGCGGTCATATGTGCCGAACGGGCCTTGGAAACCCCAGTCCTGACGCGGCAACGGCACGGCATGGTGTGCGCCTTCCGCAGGATGCGCCGCTTCTTCTGAGGCAGGGGCCGCATGCTCGCTTTCACCTTCTTTGGCTTCCGGGGCGATGGCCGCGCCTTCTTCCGCTGTCGCTGGCGCCTCAGCCGGCGTTGCCTCTTCCGCAACCGGCGGCACTTCGGCTTTATCTTCTGGCGCGCTTGGGCTTGGCTGCTCGCTGTCGGCGCGAACTTTCGCTTCGGCCGCAGATGGCGCATAGGCCAGAAGGCCGATGGCGAGAAGACCTATCACAAGGGATTTCGGCACGGCCAAAATCGCTTCGTGAATGCTGTTCGGCAGTTTCAACACAGGTTCGTTATTGTTGAAGTACGGAATGGCGATCAGGAAGAAGGAGAAATACGCCAGTGTCATGATCTGCGCCAGCGGCACCCAGAATCCTTCGGCCGGTTTCGATCCGCACACGCCGAGCACGATGAACACGACGAGCAGGACGAGGACGGCGGGCTTGAACCATGGACGGAACAGCGCGCTGCGCACCGGATGATTGTCCAGGAACGGCAGGATGAACAGAACCGCGATGGATCCGAACATCGTCAGAACGCCGCCGAGCTTCGCCGGCATCAGGCTGACGGATTTGAACGGAATCATATCGATCACGCCATGCAGGGCCGGAACGTCTTTAAAGAACGCCAGCAATGCGCCTGGAACACCAAGAACGACCGCTGCCAGCAGCAACGGCACCGTCAGGCTCTTGCAACATTCATCCGGAGCCTTGCGCCAGGCGTACTGATAAATCAGGTAACCGCCGATGGCGCCTGCGCCGCACAGATACAGGCTGAAGTCGAACGTGATCGCGCGAAGCATCGCATAGAACGGCAGGAAGTACCATTCCGGCACGATGTGCGGCGGCGTCACCAGCGGGTTCGCCGGGATATAATTGTCCGGGTGGCCGAGGCTGTTCGGCATAAAGAACGTGAACGCGACATATATGATAAGGAACACGACGAGCCCGAACGTATCCTTCATCGTGTAATACGGATGGAACGGCAGCGTGTCCTGCTCCCCCTTCACATCGATGCCCAGCGGATTGTTCGATCCCGTGACATGTAGCGCCCACACATGGAGGAACACCACGCCGACGATAACGAACGGCAGCAGGAAGTGCAGCGCGAAGAATCTGTTCAGCGTCGGATTGTCGACGGAGAAACCGCCCCACAGCAGCGTCACGATGCTATCGCCCACCAAAGGAATGGCGGAGAAAAGGTTGGTAATAACCGTCGCGCCCCAGAAAGACATCTGTCCCCAGGGCAGAACATATCCCATGAATCCGGTCGCCATCATCAGAAGGAAGATGAGCATGCCGAGGATCCAGAGAAGTTCGCGCGGTTTTTTATAAGAACCGTAGAACAATCCGCGGAAGATATGGATGTACACCGCGATAAAGAAGAACGACGCGCCGTTCGCGTGCAGATACCGGATCATCCATCCGTGGTTGACGTCGCGCATGATGCGCTCGACGGAATTGAACGCGTTCGCGGCATTGGGGTCATAGTGCATGGCGAGCGTGATGCCCGTCACGATCATGGTGATAAGCATCACCATCGCGATCGCGCCGAAATTCCAGAAATAATTGAAATTCCGCGGCGTCGGGAATACGCCATATTCCTTTTGCATCATCGTAAAGACGGGCAGACGTGAATCCACCCACTCGATCACCGGATTGTCGAAAGCTTTGCGTTCTTTGGAGCCCATGTTTTCTCTCTAACTCTTTTACTTACCCGATGCGGATGGATTTATCGGACAGGAATGTGTATTTCGGCACGGCAAGGTTTTTCGGCGCAGGGCCTTTGCGAATACGCCCCGACGTATCATAGTGCGAACCGTGGCAAGGGCAGAACCATCCGCCGAATTCACCGCGCACGTCCGTCGATTTTTGTCCCTGCGGTACGCAACCAAGGTGCGTGCAGATACCAACCAATATCAGCCATTCCGGCTTTTGCACGCGCGCTTCATCCGTCTGCGGATCGCGCAGCGTCGTTATATCGACATCTTCCGCCATCTTAATTTCTTCCGGTGTTCTTCTGCGCACGAAGACGGGCTTGCCCTGCCACATCACCGTGATCGCCTGGCCGGGTTCGATCGGCGATAAATCCACTTCGGTCGTGGACATGGCGAGCGTGTCCGCCGCCGGATTCATTTGGTCAATGAAAGGCCATGCGACCGATCCCGCGCCCACCGCGCCAAAGGCTGCCGCTGTCAGGAATAAGAAATCGCGGCGCGTTTCACCGTCTGCCGGTCCATGCTGCTGGGGGGAATTGTCTGCACTCATATTGCTATGCCGTTCTTGGATAAAGTTTTGAAATCAGAAATTTAACGCTTCGGAGTACCACTAAACCCCGATGCCGGACAAGAGAGGATTTGTGGATTCTCCGCAAAAATCATACATTGCGCCATGCCTACTATCAACCCGGACATACGCCTTGCCCTGTACCAGCCCGAGATCCCGCAAAACACGGGCGCGGCCATGCGCCTCACCGCCTGCCTCGGCCTAACGCTCGATATCATAGAACCCTGCGGTTTTCCGTGGGATGATACGAAAATCCGCCGTTCCGCGATGGATTATATAGAGTATGTAACTCTGCAAAAACACAAAGGCTGGGATGATTTCCGCGCCGCGCACAAAGACCGCCGCGTTATTTTACTGACAACGAAATCAGACCAGTCTTATCTGGATTTCGCCTTCCGGCCCGGCGATACTCTTCTCGCAGGCCAGGAAAGCGCAGGCGCTCCGCCCCATGTGCATGAAACCGTGGATGCGCGCATCACCATCAAAATGGCGTCCGGCCCCCGCTCCCTGAATGTCATCAATGCCTGCGCGATGATTTTGGGCGAAGCCTTGCGCCAGACAAGGATTTGCGAATAATTCTCAACAAAATCAGGACCAAAAAAGGCCTGATTATCAATTGGTATTCAGGGCGTTTTTACCTTGCCCGTTCTTCCCGAACGGGAGTATGTAGGCATTGATGTTACAGGCGCTTCGCGAATATCCGCAGACATGGCAGGACCGTCAGGATTCCGCCGCCGCATGGTTTAAAACCCTGCGGGATCGGATCTGCGCGGAATTTGAAAAACTGGAAGACGAACTTTCCGGCGGCCCCAAGATCGGCATGGATGCCGGGCGTTTTGTGCGCACGCCATGGTCCCGCAACGACAGCATCACGCCCAATCATTCGGGCAGCCAGCTTCAGGGCGGCGGTGAAATGTCTTTGATGCGCGGACGCGTCTTTGAAAAGGTCGGCGTAAATTTTTCCTGCGTGCACGGCAAATTCTCCGGCGTCTTCGCTCCTCAAATTCCGGGCGCGGTTGAAAGCGACGGGCAATTCTGGGCAGCGGGCATTTCGCTTGTGGCGCACATGCAATCCCCGCTTGTTCCGGCCGTGCATATGAACACGCGGATGATCGTGACAAGCAAATCATGGTTCGGCGGCGGCGCGGATTTGACGCCGATCTACGAAAACATAAAAGACACGGCGGATTTTCACGGCGCCTTAAAAGATTGCTGTGATCGTCATGATCCCGCCTATCATCCAAAATTCAAATCATGGTGCGATGAATATTTCTTCCTCTCCCATCGCAACGAACCGCGCGGTATCGGCGGGATTTTCTATGATTATCTTGACAGCGGGGATTGGGACGCCGATTTCGCCTTTACTCAGGACGTGGGCAAAACTTTTGCACAGATTTATCCCGATCTTGTCCGCAGACATATGAACAAGGACTGGACGGAAGAACAGCGCGAACATCAACTCATCCGCCGCGGGCGCTATGTCGAATTCAACCTGCTCTATGACCGCGGCACCCAGTTCGGCCTGAAAACCGGCGGCAACACCGAAGCCATCCTGATGTCCATGCCCCCCGAAGCAAAATGGCCGTAAGTTGGTAAAATCATAATTTTCATATACTTATACACAAACTATTTTCTTAAATTTTCATAAAAAGAATTGATTTTAGAAATCATCATTTGCTAAATAAAGGCCCATAGTAACCAACCAAGAGAGGGAAACTATGAGTGACCGAGTACAAGAGTACGATCACCACGTCCGAAGCCACAATATAGCGCGCGTTTTTAAAGAGGCAGAAGGCTGGACCAAAAATGATATCCGTGATCCTGACAAAGTAGAAGATGCCATCAGAGTATTAGAAGAAAACGGGCAAGCCAGAGCCCGTACTGTCCTGGAAGCAATTATTCAACTGGGCTAAAATACCAGAAGAAAAAAATTCAATTTGAGATAAAAAACCTCCGCCTCGCATCGGGGGTTTTATTTTCACATAATCATTGATTTTTCACGCGGCTTTTTCTAATAATCGCCCCAAAAAAGAGAGTGTGAACATGACCCTCGGACCAGATTTTTATAACGCAGCGGTAACACCCGATAGAGGCCCCAAAGCGTCTTGGGAAGAATTGCCCGAAGAAGCGCGAAAGCACTTGGCCCTGTATTACGCTCTCATTCACGCAAAGTGCTATGAAGAAGCAACTCAACTATTAGTCGATAGACGCACCCACATTCAACTGTTGCCCCGCTAAAACAGGAATAATTTCCTTTACAAGATTACTACCCTCGATTATATTGAATGCGATAATCCCAAAAGCTCCGTCATTGCGAGGCGCAGCCGAAGCAATCCAGTCATAAAACGAACTAAGCGATTTCAGATTCGGGAAAATACCCCCGCTGATTCAAAAGGGAAATTTCCTCTCGCGAAAAAAATTGCGCGGAACGAAGTAGACAAAAGTTAATTTTACGCAGGCCGTTAAATCTTCGGCACCTTCGAAAAATCGGATGCGATCCATTTTTCTTCCAGTTCGTTTAATTTTTTGCCGAGCGCAGGCCCCTGTGAAACCCCGGCCGCAATCAGGTCTTTACCGCTGATCGGGAACTCCGGCGGTTGCCAGTACCGGGCGACGTCCATCAGATCCAGGTCCGGCATATAAACTTTGTTTTTGGCGAGCTTTAGCAAATAAATCTGGAACGTGGCCGCATTGCCGACCCGGTAGACGAGTTCGCGCAGATTTTTCCTGGACACCGGCTTCAGCAATTCCAGACCCTGGCCGCAGACTTCGATCTGCCTCTTCTGCTTATTGGATAAAATAAGCCATTCGTCGAAATAGTTCGGCTCCATATCGGCCAGCGTGAAGATGCGGGACATGACGTTTTTGGCGTCGTATCGGATCTGCAGATCGATAAGACGCTCCATCATCTCCTGATCGTAGGCTCCGGACATGTTTTGGAGAACGCCGTTGGAAAACATCAATTGCAGGATTTGCGCGGCATTCGGCACCGCGATGATCTTTAAGAACTCCTGCGTAATGCGCTCCTTTGAAAGCGTGGCCAGTTTATCGGCATTGTCGCGGCAGGCTTTCAACGCGGCTTCATCCGGCGCACCCTGGCCGTATTGCCCGTAAAACCGGAAATAGCGAAGAATGCGCAGATAATCTTCCGCGACGCGCTCACCGGCTTCACCTACGAACGCAACACGTGCGATATCCAGGTCCCCAAGCCCCGCCCCCGTTGGATCGAATACCATTCCATCCATGGAGGCCAGCAAGGTGTTAATGGTAAAATCTCGCCGCTCCGCGTCTTCCTTCCAGTCGGTCGTAAAGGCGATAACGGCATATCTTCCATCCGTTTCGATATCTTTGCGCAACGTGGTTATTTCAAATATGTCGTCATCGATAATGGCTGTAACGGTTCCATGGTCCAGCCCGGTTGGCAGATACCTAATACCGGCCGCCGTCAACTTCTCGATAACGGTCAAAGGCGGGTGCAGGGTGGCGATATCGATATCGTGCACCGGCAGGTCCAGCAACGTGTTGCGTACGCATCCCCCTACGAACAGCGCTTCTGCGGGCGATTCATATGCGCCAAGAACACGCATAAGTTTCTCGGTCTTGGAATTTGTCATCCATTCTGGTGGGGAAATTTGACGCGCAGGCAGCATGATATGGAGATGGTATCCTGATTTTTATTAAACGCCAATATCCGTAAATCCTTCTGGCGATGCGGTTTTCTGGATAATCTCCGCACGGGGAAAAAATAAATGAACGCTCGTACCCTGGCCTGGCACCGTTTCCACAATGATGGCGCCGCCGCAGCTAACCATAAGGCCATGCGCAGAAGAAAGCCCCAGACCCGCGCCCTTCCCCACAGGCTTCGTCGTAAAAAACGGATCGAACACGCTGGGAAGTATGTCTGAAAGAATACCATGCCCGCTATCCGCCACGCTAACCTGTATATAGTCCCGGTTACGCACGATATAGCCCGCCATCAATAGCCCCCGGTTCTTTTTAAAACTATGCCGGACAACGGAAGCCTGCACCCTGTCCGGGGCTACATCGACAATCATCGACTGCCGCAGACCCAAAAGATTTCTGTCCATGGGCTTCAGCGTAATAGCTATCTTGCCGCGGCGGTTTTCCATCGCGTCTTTCGCATTGGCGCATATACTTCTTAGTATCTGCATCATTTGCGCCTTACCTGTGTGGACAAGGGCATTTCGCATTTTAAGGTCAATAACGCATTCAATAGAAGACGGAAGCGTTTCTTCCAAAGTTTCTTTTATGCCCCCCAAAACATCCGCTATGTTTACATAGCCGCCCCGAGGCGTTGTCTTCCTCTGTGAAAATGCGAGAAGCTGATCTACCAGATCTTTTGCCCTGCGAACTTCGTTTGTCGCATCCCGCAGTTTTCCCTGCGCAATAGCGTCAGATAATCGCGACAATATACCATCAAAGTCATGCGCTATTCCGTCCGTTAACCGGCCGATTGCCTCCATTTTCTGTGATTGAAAGAGTCTTTCGCGCAGCTCTTCGCGCTCCATCTCTCCCTTACGACGATCGCTTACGTCGCGCATGACGCCCAGAATGACCCCGTCCGGCAGCTTCGTTAAAGATGCGTCGCCATAGAACGTGCTTCCATCCTTGCGCATGACACGAATACAATCGCACCACGACCCTTTTAATATAGTGGTTGGAATGACAATGGAGTTAATTTGCGCCTGCCCTGCTTCGTTGTACATCAAACGCCAGTCCGTATGGATTAAATCATCACGCATGTCCGGATCATATCCATGGATCTTCAGAAAACTCCGGTTCATAAAAAGGATATTATGATTGTGATCCGTTATCGCTATGCCGTCATCCGCCGCCTCAACAGCCAGCTTAATAAGGCGTAGCAATTTATCTGTTTCAATTTTTTCCGTTAAATCACGCACGACGCAGATCAGCCCGTCGTCTTCCAAAAGAGTAAGCGTCACCTCCTGAGGAAACTCACTGCCATCTTGACGGCGCCCATAACTTTGCCCCTTCCAATAGCCGTTCCTGCGCATTATCGGGAATATGGATTTTTCAAACTGCTCCACACGTTCGGGCGTGTAAAGCTCTGTCCAAGACGTGCCGATCAGACTAGAAGAATCTTCACACCCGTAACATCTTGCATGCGCCTTGTTCATATATGTGTAGATGCCGTTCTTGTCCAAAATGGCAATTCCATCCTGCGATGTTTCAATTGCACGCATCTGGTCGCTAAGTTTTAAATAGACCGCCTTT